>CAZDBE010000428.1:0-4027 GCA_964503675.1 uncultured Pirellulaceae bacterium
GAGGCAAAACGCGAAATGCTGAAAGGTAACTTCGCATAACTAAGTGCCATTCGTGTGTCGGACCGGTGCACGATCTGCACCTAGACCTGTCCCTGTCTTAGGTCTCCGCTACTCTCGAATCGAGTCCAAGATATTATTGATCTCTTGCTCCACTTCTTGCTGTTTATCGCGGTCGAAGGCGTAGTCAGCGCGTTCTAGATCGGCAAGTTCTTCTTCTTTCAATTGCCATGAACCGGCGGATTCCTCGGCAGCTTGAATCCCATCCAATTGCTCATCGTCAAATCCGAAACGATCCATTACGCTTCTTACGTCTTCGAGCATACCTTCGACTTCACTTGCCGACTCAGCAGAGTGGGCAGTGTCGTGCAATTGCTGATTCGCAAATTTGAAAAATTCTGTTCTCGCATCGACGCCCAGTTCGTCTCGCTCGTGGTCGGGGAGGTCATCGAGGAATTCATCAAGATAGACGAAATCGTCTGAAGATGAGATCGAACTCTCGATAGCTTCGTAGACGTGCTTGACGTTGTATTTGAAGTTACCACCCAGTTCTTTTTTCAGTAAACCGAAAAGAGCGACAACATCACGGGAAGAGTCAAAAGACGAGTGTTCACCTCGTTTTAGTTGCTGCTCGCCAAGCTGAAGTAGAAACGGCTTTAGCTCATTCAATTGGGCATGCCTATTGAGTTGGTCGAACCAGAAAACAATCCTCGCCGAGATGACCACTTGTTTGGGTAATGTCGTGTTTGCGTAAACATGGAACGTCGGCTCTCCCGAATGAATCGTTCGCTTGACCGCATCAATTACAGTCTCCGCATTTGCGTTTGAAAAAACGGATACCGATGCGATCTGCGCGTGATAGATTGCCTGCTCTACAATCGCACAGGTCATGGCCGACTCAGATACGATCCTGTCCGAGAAGTCCTTAACTGACGGATTGTGAAACTGAAACAGGACTATGTCCTGGAGCAAGCTTCTGTGCGTTTGCGACTCGATGAAGTTCCCTTCCAGAGACTTCAAAGCGTTGCGAAAACGCAATTCCAGCTCGTTACTGGCTACATTCGCAAATGACTTGAACGAACCTCGCAAATGTTGCTCAGCAACGTTTTGCCCAATACTCGCAAAACATACCAAAAGCATTCGACCGTCGTCTGACAACTGGCTATACGCCGTTTCCCAAATTTCCGATGGGTTATCCAGGAACGCCATAAAAGCTTTTGCGAATCGGGCGGGAGTCAACGGCTTCGCATGGAATCGTTCACACATCCCTTCAATTATACGCGGACTGTAGTGTGGATGGCCAACGATCTTCCTCGCATACTCTTTGTCCACTAAGTAGACTCGAACCTTGCGTGGGATTTTAAAGAAGTAAAGATGGTTGAGCAGAATCTGGGCGCGAATTTTTTTTGTGTAGTCTGCAAGGCGAATCGTGCACGTCGACAGATCGAGTCTTGAGTCTTTCAACTTCCCGTAAACGACCTTTGCTTGCTCCAAAATCAACTCTCGAGTGGTGAGAATAAATCGTTTGGTCTTTGGATTTCGTTGGCAATGGTGGATCAGCCTTTTAATTTCGTCTTCTTCATTCTTCTCAAGCTTGTTTTCCAGTTTCGTCTGCCCTAGAAAGTCATCGTAGTAGATCACTTGTCTTTCTTTCCCGCTGATAATACCGACCGCTTGTGATGCACTCGTGATGCTTAAGGCAGTCCAGTTCCGCTTCACCTGCATCGCCAGTAGCAGTTCGGCAGTCGTCGTTTTCCCAATGCCGGGCACGCCAACGATTAGACAATAACCGTTCTTTTCTAATATTTGCTCAGCACGAAATATGGCAGGCGTGGTAACAAACATGGAAATGCGGAGTTTGATTTCTTCGATGTCCATTGCGGTACGCTTGAAGACTTCACTCTTCAAAATCGCTTGCAAGATGTTTTCGCTGCAGAGCCAAAGTTTGAATTGTTGACGTTCGATTTCAGGGTGTTGGCCAAGCAAGTTGTTCAAGCATTCGTTGCCAAAGATGTCATCCGTCGACTTGCAGTACGGCTTAAGTAGATCGAGAAGCTGATCCTTGTGTTGCGGCAAGAGTTTTAGAGCTGTACAGAGTATGTATCTATCTGGTTTCCGTTTCTTCAGTTTCGGGATTTCCTTTCTTACCGCGCGTTTTAGGGCCGAAAAACTTGACTCGACGTAATGTTTGCATTGCACGATCCACGCCTGCCCTTTGACAGGCGCGAATCTCAAATCGACACCTCCATCACGTCCGGTCTTAAAGCTTTCGATATGGCAGTTAAATTTTTTCTGAAGTAGGTCGCGACACAAATATTCGAAGTCTAAGCTGGATAGAGTGTCAAAAGAGTAGCTGGGCAAGGATTCATTCCAGAGTGATTTGGACGAGTGGAAAACGCGAGACATCTATTGTAATAAATCTCCAGAAAGCGTTGAAGCAAGGAAGAATCAAAGGGGACGCAGCTCAATAGAAAACTGGAGTTACTAGGGTCTGAGAGATTCCCGAACACCTGCTTCAGAACCGGTGCTGATGAATTTACCCAACCGCCCCGGTCACATCGACGAATGGCACGTAGTTTTCAACTTCTACCTTTCGCCATTTCTCTTTTTACGACGTCTCTGGGCTTCCTCAGAAAGGCGTAATGCTTAGGGCGTTTCTTTCGAAGCCGAGGCTCAAAACGATTTGGACGATGAGCAACTTGATGAGCTACGATAGCGTCGAGAAGCTGGTCATAGAGGACAGTTCGAACTCTCTTACTACGGTCTCCAAGGATCGAAATGACAGGTTGAAAAGCCTCAAGTGTTTGCACGGTTCCTTTAAAACTGATTGATCGTGGTTCATGATCATGTTTGGATGCAGCTTGAGCGATGATGGTTCGAATCAAATTGTAGGCCAGTACATGAGTCCATACTTCTTTGCGGACCAGCTCAGGTGTTTTGCAACGCAAGTCATCCATTTGCATAGTTGTTTTGAGTGATCTGAAATCAAGTTCATTGTTCCAACGGGCACGATACAAATCACCAAGGTCATCTTTGGTTATTTGTTCCGTGTCGAGAATCGTTGTTACGACAATCATCGTTTTGGTTCGAAAACCAGCTTGCTCGATGCGGATAAGAGTTTCTCGTACTAACAAAAATTCAGGCAATGCGTTGTAAGCCTCCTTCTCGGTCGTCCTGTGTTGTTTTGGCTTGTACCAGCGAACAATATGATCGCCTTTCCCCAATCTTTTTCCTCGCCGAAAATCAGCGTTGCGACGACACAGTCGTGTCACTGTGTCTACTCCTCGTTCCTTCAGCATTGCCATCTCTCGCCAAGAGCACATCAAGCGGTCGGCAAGTAAGACATCTCCCGGTGAGAACAAGTCCCATAATTGCCGAAGCAAACTCAATTCACTCTGCCCTTTGCCAGAGTAGCGCCGGAAACCGACATTTAGAATGGCACCGCAGGAAAGCGAAGTGATGACTCCAAGTCGCGCGATCGGAAAGCCAAGCCCCGGTTTCTGATTATATGTTTTGGTGTACTCCTTAAGATTAGCTGGCGTGTCTGGCATACGAACGACCGTGCCATCAAACATATAGACACGGCGCCCTTTCCAAAGCCACTTCGCATCAACCTTGGCATCCAGAGCCCGCCCAACCATCCGACAAACTGTTGCGAAGAATTTTTCTGGCAGGCGTTTTCTGGCTTGGCAGTATGCACCCGTTTCAGGTGAGCAAGGACGAAGTCCACGCGACATCCTATGAGAAATCAAACGCGCGACCGCAGCTCGGCAAGAGTGATCGGCGCTTAGGACCTGACTCAAGAAAATCCACAGCGTCACCATTGGTGTGTAGATTCGTTCGTTCCATACAACATCAGCATCTACAAGTGCTTGCTTGATGACGTTGTCTGACAGCACATCGCTAAATGGAAGCTCGCCTTCTTGAAGGAACTGCCGTCGTAGAAAGCTAAGCTGTTGTCGAAATCTTCCTTGGGTAAAACCGCGCATCAGAAGGCCTCCTTGCCACATGAATCATTTAGACTTAGATC
>CAZDBE010000429.1:0-3994 GCA_964503675.1 uncultured Pirellulaceae bacterium
GAAGGGCAGTTAGACTGGTCATTCTGCGGTTCGGTCGGAAGCAGCGGCCAACGTCGCCGCAAACAGTCTGTCTCTCTCTGGCTACCTGAATTCATGTCTGATAAAACGCTTGTAACTTGGCACGACCAAACGGTTCAACGTCCGCGCGGAGCTGTCGTCTGGTTCACAGGACTTAGCGGTAGTGGTAAGTCCACCGTGGCTAACTGCGTTGATGCAAAACTTCACGAAATGGGTGCCGGTAGCTTCGTGCTTGACGGCGACAACATCCGACACGGGCTTAACGCCAGTCGCGAGATTCTCTCACCCGTTTTCGGTGACGGATTTGCAAACCGATTTGGGCTGGGCTTTGCACCGGAAGATCGGACAGAGAACATTCGCCGCATCGGTTGCGTGGCCGAGATTTTTTGCAGTTCGGGAACGCTGGCGTTGACCGCGTTTGTTAGCCCGTATCGCAAAGACCGCGATATGGTTCGAGAAACCGTCAATGCAACCGGGAAAGAAAAGACGACCGACTTTATCGAGGTGTTTGTCGATACGCCGATTGAGATTTGTGAGCAACGTGATCCGAAGGGCCTATACAGGAAAGCCCGCGCCGGAGAAATCAAGGGATTCACTGGAATCGATGCGCCCTACGAGGCCCCGGAGAAACCAGAAGTGCACCTGCAGGGCGACCTGCCGGTAGAAACGCTGGCCGATCAGGTCGTGGCGTATCTGAAGAGCATCGGCAAGTGTTAGGGCACAATCGCTAGGGTTTGTTGTGATGTTCGATAGGAAAGCGGAAACTCCGGTTGGCTGTTTTGATTTCACCTTGAAAACAGAGACCAGTGGCGTACGATGTGCACGCGCAGAGTAGGATAGGCTTCCAGCCTGTCTGCGTGAATTGCAGGCTGGAAGCCTATCCTATGGCTTCGAACTCCGCCGAAATTTGTTTCATGATGCTGACATTGCCAATTTACTGTGCGCTTATCGCATTGGCGTCGGCAATGGGCGGGTTTATCTCGACGTTGGTGAAGCTGACCCATCGCAAGATCCAGCTAACGCTAAGTTTCGTTTCGGGTGTGAT
Organism: uncultured Pirellulaceae bacterium; assembly: GCA_964503675.1. Lineage (GTDB taxonomy): Bacteria > Planctomycetota > Planctomycetia > Pirellulales > Pirellulaceae > Mariniblastus. The sequence continues at coordinate 1,064 of CAZDBE010000429.1, forward strand.
GCTTGGCGTGGCGTTGCTGCATCTACTTCCGCACTCGATTCAAAAACTCGGCAGCCCAGACATGGCGTTGACTGTCTGTTTGCTCGGTCTGCTGTTTATGTTTTTCTTGGTCCGGATGTTCCATTTCCATCAGCACGATTTGGCGGTCGACACCCAGCACGACCACAAGCAAAAGGAATTGTGCGATGACGATCAAGACCATCACCACGTACACTGCGAACAGCATCACGGTGAAGTGGATCTATCTTGGGCCGGGCTATGTTTGGGACTGGCAATTCACACCGTCATTGACGGTATTGCGTTGGCGGCCACCGTATCTGGATCGAGTGCTGTTTCATTCGCAGGCTTGGGGGTGTTTATTGCGATCGTATTGCACAAACCACTCGATGCGCTTTCCATCACTTCGTTGATGGCCGCCAAAGGGTGGACGGTGAACCAGCAACTGATTGTCAATTTAGTTTTTGCCACAATGTGTCCGCTTGGCGCGATTCTGTTTGCTTTTGGTGTCGACTCGATGGTGGAAAGCCGCGACATGATCTTGGGCGTTGCGTTGGCGTTTTCGGCCGGTGTGTTTTTGTGTATCTCACTTGGCGATTTGCTCCCAGAGGTGCATTTTCACTCGCACGATCGATTGCATCTTTCGATGATGCTGTTGTTGGGGGTGTTGCTGGCATTGGCGATCGAATTTCTACCGGGCCACCGCCATCAATATTCTCCTAACGTTGATCCGACTGCTGATGTCAGTGTGTTAACGCCGCACCGGTCCCCCGCAGCCGCGAAATTGGCCTGCTGAAGATAGGCAGACGCCGCTACAATAGGCGGTTTGATTTTATGTTTGCCATCGCCAGAAATTAAATGTATCTCAAACTATTTCTTCTCGCTTGCACGGTCATCGCATGCGTTTGGACTGGGCCAAAAACTCAGGCTCAATACGGGCAAGTCAAACCTTGCCCTGAAGAACTGCGCCCCGGTTTCGACTCGATCAATGAAACTGAATCCAAGCAGACCTTGATGACGTTAGCCGGGAAAGAGTTCGCCGGTCGAGGTACTGGTCAACGCGGATATTTAAAAGCCGCAAATTTCGTCGCGGGCAAACTCGCTGAACTTGGCTTAGAACCTGTTGCAACACAAGACACCACATCCACGAGGCCAGCGGAAGCCAGCGCGTTCCTACACTATGTCCCGCTGCAGCAACGCTCGGCGATTGTGGAGCATTGCTCCATTACTGCGGTAGGTAAACTCTCGATCCCAGCCAAAGAGAACATCGGATTCGACAGCTATTCCGACAGTACTCAAATCGACGGGCGGCTGATCTTCATTAATTGTCCGCGCGGCAAGTTCCAGTTCCCACAAGGCACCGATCTGCGAGGCAGCGCTGTTTTCTATCAGTGCCACGAAGATGATTTCACGGACGTTCAGCGGAAAATGGAACAGTACCGGGCGCTCGCGTGTTTCCGGATCATCGACCACGTTCCTATTTCCGTAAGCCAGATACTCACCGAGCGATCTCGGAAAGATCCAGTCAAGGGTTCCATCACCAAACATGCCGCCGTAGCGATGTTGAAAAGCCTAGGGTATGCGTTGCCGGAGCCAATGGAGAAGGCGAACTTCGCCGACGTTACTCATACCAATTCCAATGTCACAATCAGCAATCCAACTCGCCAGTCGCAGATCTTGGTTCCCAACGTGGTGGCGTTATTGCCTGGCGAAGATCCGGCACTTCAGCATGAGTTTGTTGTGCTGGGAGCGCACCTAGATCATTTAGGTGTGGGCAGTGGCACGACATTCTACGGCGCCGACGACAATGGATCTGGATCGACGGCAGTGTTGAACATCGCTCGGGCGCTGGTTGCCAACCCAGTAAAACCCAAACGCAGTGTGCTGCTGACGTGGTTCGCCGCAGAAGAGCTTGGGCTGCTGGGGTCAGAATACTATTGCAACAATCCCGCGTTGCCCCACGCCAATATGGCGTGCATGCTGAACATCGACATGGTGGGGCGCAACGAGGCCTCCCATAAAGAGACGGCCGAGGAAAACGAAGGAAGTATTCACTTGGTCGGAAGCACCAAAGGCGGCACGTCTTTACACGAATCCATCATGAAAGCCAACGAACACGTTGGGTTCCGGTTTGAGTACGATGAGGAATCGGTGTTTACACGCAGTGATCAATACAACTTTTTTCGGCACGGCGTCGAAGTCGCATTTCTTTTTGGCGGGTTCCATCCCGACTACCATGAAGATTCGGACTCGATTGACAAAATCAATTTCAAGAAGGTAGTTTCCGCGTCGCGATTGTACTATCTTGCAACGTTCGCAGCCGCCGAACACGGTCGATTTCCAGCGGTAGTGCGCGAGTCCGCCCAACGGTAACCTCCACCCAGCGGTCTCCTCATCGCATCTTTCAACCTTAAACTTTGAACAACCTAAAACTACGACTTCGACGACACATCCATGGCAGTACTTTTACAAATTAGAGACGCTCACAAGAGCTATGGTGACCAAATATTGCTTGATGGCGCTGAAGCCACGATCACCGACGACAAAAAGGTGGGCTTCATCGGTCGCAACGGTGCCGGGAAATCGACGTTGCTGCGTGTCCTGCTCGGCGAAGAGGAGTTGGATGCCGGCGAGGTGATTCGACATCCGAATTTGAAGATTGGCTATCTCCGCCAGCACGATCCATTCCGTGAAGGAGAATCGGCAATGGACTTCCTGATGCGCGACAGCGATCAACCCGACTGGAAATGTGGTGAAGTCGCGGGGCAGTTCGAAATCAAGGGAGACTTCTTGCATGGTCCTGTGTCGGCGCTGTCGGGAGGATGGCAGACGCGCGTGAAACTTTCGGCTCTTCTGTTGAACGAGCCTAATCTGTTGCTGCTGGATGAACCGACCAACTTTTTGGATCTGCGGACGCAGTTGCTGTTGGAGAAC
>CAZDBE010000430.1:0-3975 GCA_964503675.1 uncultured Pirellulaceae bacterium
TAGATACGATCGGCAAAACTTCTTGGAAGCTGAGATCTTTGATTTCGATCGTTGGCTTTACATCTTCAGTTCGGTCTAAAACCGTATCCACCAGATAGTAAAGCAATCGTCTTAGTTCGTCAGATTCGACGCTATCGGCGATCTCTTCCGCTTTCTGCTGATGTTTTTCAACAAGAGCATATGCCGTTTCAAACACGCCAGCTTCGAAGTAAAGTTGTCGAACGCGGTTTACCCGTTGATATGGCGTTTGTTGCGAATCGGCATCCATTAGCGCGATAAGCTCGTTTCGCAATTCGTCATTCAAGCCTTCGAGAGCCAACGCCCATAATACCGTCGGACGGCCCCCCAAAATATCGGATCCCGTTTGACGTTTGTTGTCTTCGTCTTTTTCGAAATCTTTGAGATCGTTGAGGATTTGAAAAGCAACGCCCAGATTGCGTGAAAACGTTTTTATTGTATCCAGATACTCATCAGCCGGTCCTGCAAGACGCACACCACTGTAAAAGGCCGCTTCAAAAGCTGGTGCAGTTTTGAGCGCGTAAATTTTCAGAGCGTCGATCGGTTTCAAACACTTGTCACGTGCGTCACGCCAAATCAGCTCGGCCCCCTGCCCTTCGGCAAGCCGCTGGTGGGCAGACGCAAGATAGTCCAAGATGTCCGCCGCAGTTTCCGCACCAAGTTCTTTCCTGTCGCGGCTGACCAATCGGTAGCCCATGCCGACTAGATAGTCTCCAACGTTAATCGCCGTAGGAATTCCGTATTGGCGATGCAGAGTTTCTTCGCCGTAGCGAAACGGATCCGCGTCTTCGATGTCGTCGTGAACTAGTGACGCCTTGTGGAAGGTTTCGATCGCCATTGCAGCACGCAAAATCGAATCCGACCAACCTTCAACCACTTCTTGACCATCGGCCAGCGTCGCATCAGTTTCTTTCAACGCGTCGTAAACAGCCAACGTGATAAACGGACGTGAGTATTTGCCACCACGTGCAAGGAACTCATAAGCAATATTTTCTGTCGCCGATAACGGGTCGAGCTCGGGTTCAGACCATCCGGCTTCTACAGTGGGTTTACTTCGTAATTTAGGCACCAACTGCTCTAGCGTATCAAGCTCGAATAACTGTGAACTCTTCCTCAGCAGATGCAGATACGAGCGCGTTTGTTGATTGCTGACTTGATGCGGGACACGCACCATCTGATCGACCCAGTCTTCGTCCACCGAAGTGTTACGGCAGTCGCTCGACAGCAAGGGAACTGCCATGCAGGGAATCCCAGCCAACATGATTTTGTCGATGGCTTTTTCCAGAACGTTCAAACAAGCCACACCAACGATCGCATCGACATGTCCACTGACAATGATCTTCAACACGATCGGCGACCCTTCTGCCACCAACACTTTATGGCCCATCTTCTCGGCGGTCGCACGGAAGTCGGCGATGCTGCAGGCGCCGCAAGTTTTGCAGGCTAAACCGAATTCGTCATAATCGGCAGGACAGCCTTCGGCATGTTTCAAACAATGCGGCAGCAAAAACAGACGGCGGTTATGAGGGATCGACTGAATCTGAGTTTCCCAGAAACAGCTAGATAAGATGACCATCATCCAGCCAAGAAATCCCTCAGGTTGGCCTTCATCGTCAAGGATTTTCCGAGAGATGGCTTCCAGTTGATCTTTGTTGGGGGGTAAAGCTGGATCAAGTGTATCGGCAACGGTGCGGCAACGTGTGCGTAGTAACTCGCGCAGATCTTTGGTGGCCGGCACCATTTTCAGATGAGCCGTTTTCCTGCGCCTTGAGCGACGTGGTTTCTTCTTCGCCACTTCGGACAAGTTGCTCTTGGTTGATGTCTCGGAAGAGTCGGTTGTTGTGATCGGCACCAAAACTGGCCTCAAGATGTTGCTGTAAAATTGTATTCGCTGTCGCTTGCTTGAATCAGGTTTCAGTCTCGTTCGCCGTCCCTGATTTATGCCGGGCCAAAGCCGCGATTGAAAATACTAAAGGGTAAAGCCGTTCGTGGTACCAAAGTTTCGCGAAATAAAACCCGATCGGATTGAATACCGCAATCGAATCCGACTTAACCGCCTCTTCCAGCCAATCGACCGCTCGCCGAGCCGCAGCTTGATGGGCGGAACTAGGTGATGCAAGAAGCGCTTCGGCGCACAAAGCGGTTTCTTCGACAGTCGAGCTACCTAGTGACACGTTTTTCCACTGGACCGAAGGACCGCCGCCGAAACCACCGTCATCGTTTTGATGATCCGCAAGCCATTTTAGCCCATTTTGGGCCTCCCGTGTATCAAGTAAATTGCAATCGATGTACGCCTGGAGGACTTTGGCGGTTCCGTAACATGGGTTGATGTCATTGGGGAAATCCTGATTTCCGAACCAAAGGGGTAGCCAATAACCATCGGAATGCTGTTTTTGCCGCAGGTAGTCAAAACCTCGGCTAGCAGCGATGGCAATTCGATCTGGCGAGACACTCGGCATGGATATTTCTTTCCACGCATTGAGCGCTCGGATCGCATGAGCTGTCAAATCTGCCCCACTGCGATCAAACGGCAGCTTGCCCCAGCCTTTGCAAAAAGTCGGCCAGCCGCGATCGCGATTCTGTAAGTCGATTAACCATTTCAATCCCGCGCCCGCGGCGGAGGTGATTTCTTGCTCAAACTCTTCCCCGAAATCGTTGCGACATTGTTCAGGAAGTGCTGCTCGAAATTTTGAGCAGCGGATCAAGTCGTAAATATGTTTGAGCGCGATCAACGCTCCGGGAGTATCGTCCGCATCGGGGACGGCACCACTGAGGTCAGTCCACCCCCAGCCTCCGGGGGCAGCGCCGGTAAACGGATGCACTGTCGTGTTCTGACAGGACAACACCCAATCGAAACATTGACGCCAACGTTCCGGTTCAGCAAGCACGATTTGAGAAAACGTTTCTTGGTCGTTGGCGATGCCATTGATCGCAAGTGTGGTTCCCCACGTAGCCAAATTCGTGTCGATCGGCCAACAACAGATCTCTTCCTCATGTCGCATCGACTCTAGCAAGAACCGGATCGAGTTTTCGACGACCCCACAGTCACACCGACCCGATTCAATCAGCGCCATGGCGACAAACGAGGTCAACGGGATGGCTTCGAGATACCCGCCGCTCGCGGGCTGCATTTTCTCCAACACTTTTAAGGAACGACCAATCGCCAGAGAGCGAATCATTCTTCGAATGGGGTCCCACGGTGGGTCGTTGAAAAATTTGCATTGCCCGATGGCAACCAAAGCGGGAATCGCGTAGCTTACAACCGGCAGTTGCATCAAATTGTAAAACCGCTGTGGGACGCAGGCCGCCTCGAACGGCAATGCTGAAACTTCCTTCCATGGAACGATGCCCGCCATCGCGCAGTTCGCCAGAATCGGCACTGCAAACGTTTTGTCTTTCCCGTAGCGGCTACGTAGTCCGTCGATGCCGCCTTGGGCGCTGATATACTGCCTCGCGTTTTCGATCGCTGGCAAATGGTCATCCGTTAATCCTGCCGCCTCAATTGCAGCTTCAACCAGCATCGTTGTTGAGATGTTCGAGTAGTTTTTGTCCGTGTCGCCCCAACCGCCGTCTTCATTTTGCTGGTTCAGAATCCACGCAATCGATGCCTCAATCGTTTGTTCAATAGTTTGCCGTTGATCGACAGAGAGCGTTTTTCGATTCAGATAGAAGCTCAACGCGCTGACGGCAGTCGCGGTGGAGAGTGCTGATGCGGAGAGCTCGCCTACGAAGTGACCGTCGTCCTTGCGCTCTTTTAGCAGTAGCCCTAGCGTAGTTTGAAAAGCTGAATCGGCAGTTTGCATTAGGTAAGCAGAGTGTTAAGAGATGTTGCGTAGTCGAGACCATTGTAGATGCCGTGCCATGATTTGCCCTCCCCGCCGGCGAGCCTCCGACCCTCCCGGCGGGGGCTCTTCGCGGAATTTAATGGGTGGTGGTGTTTTTGTCGAGTGTTTCTGT
>CAZDBE010000431.1:0-3909 GCA_964503675.1 uncultured Pirellulaceae bacterium
TAGTGGTTTCCTTCGATCCTTCCGATTCTATCAACGCCAGCAAGCTTGCCGCATTCAGAGAACACTACAACATTGGAGCAGGGGTTGTAATTGTTGGTGGTTTGTCTGCTTCACTTTCCAACAGCACTGGCAGAATTTCATTACAGCAGCCAGACACGCCAGATCTGCTCGGCGTGATTCCGCACGTTGTCGTGGATGAAGCAGTCTATGATGACCTTGCTCCTTGGGGCGATGCCGATGGTTCTGGGCAAGTGCTGGAACGCGACGACTTATCAGCTAACGGCAATCTTGCGGGAAGCTGGATTGCAGCGGCCCCAACGCCCGGTGTTTTTGAAGATGACTTCCTGCTCGGCGATGTCAATCAAGACGGAGTCATTGACTTCTCTGACATCCCTTCATTCGTCTCCATCTTGCAAGGAGGCGTTTACCTTGACGAAGCAGATGTTAACGGAGACGGAGTGGTCGACTTCTCGGACATTCCTTTCTTTATTGACCTGCTGATCGCACAGTAGCCGATTGGTGCCGCCGGAGCAGTGATGTGAATTCTGCAACGTTATTTGGCTCAGTGGCGGGAACGGAAACCGCTTTCTTTCCGGTTCATACTGTGTTCTTTCTCTCTGAGCTTTATGCCTGCTCTCTTTTGGCCGTTTTCGGCTAGCATTTCAAGCAAAATTAAGGTACCATTAAGGGGAGATCATAACCCTCCGTGGTGAATTAAAGTGGTCTCCTCCTTCCTTTCTGCTGCTCTATAACACGCAACGCCGCCGCAGTCCTTTCAAGTCACTCGAGTTTATCTATGCCTTGCCTTTTATCGTTTTCGCGTTGGCAGTTTTCTCACAGCAACCACGGTAAAATTGCTCGGCGGAAAAGCCAAAGCAATAGCCGACCTTCTTACGAAACGTTGGAGCCGCGTCAACTATTGGCGCCTTTGATTAACGAGTTTGTGGCCTCCAATAGTTCCGGCATACTGAATGACAACGGAGGTACCAGTGATTGGATCGAGATTTACAATGACGGTCCGTCAATTAACCTAGCCGGTTACTCGTTGACCGACGACGCTAGTAACCCGACGAAGTTTGTTTTCCCTCTCTTTTTTCTTTTTGAAGATCAGCACATCGTCGTTTTTGCAGACGACGACGCCGACCCGTCGAGCGGCGACGACCTGTACACCGGATTTGGGTTGAGCAGTTCTGGCGAGTATGTTGGGCTTTACGATCCCTCTGGGAACTTGGTTTCAGAATTCGCAGCTGGCGGTGGTGATTATCCCGCTCAGATCCCTGATGTCAGCTACGGCTATATTGACGACGGAAATTTTGACCAACCAAGCTATTTCGCAACGCCAACTCCTGGCAGTGCCAACACCAATCCCATTCTTGGTGTTGTTGAGCGCGTAACGTCCTCTGTTACGCCGGGATTTTTTGATGCTCCTTTTTCTGTCACGCTTTCGACTCCCACCGCTGGGGCTACGATTCGATATACGACCGACGGTAGCACGCCGACGGCGACCAATGGATTCACCTACTCCGGCCCGCTCAACATTGATGCAACGACTACATTGCGCGCGGTGGCAACCCAGCCAGGCTCTCTGTCAGTCCCGGATCGAACGTGGAGTTATCTCTTCATCGATGACATCCTGACCCAATCGAACGATGGCAGTGCTCCTGCTGGCTGGCCAACGACCAATGTCAACGGGCAACAGTTTGACTACGGTATCGACCCTGATGTGATCGCCATCGAAGGTGAACAAGCCGTTAGGGACGCGCTGTTGTCGATTCCGTCTTGGTCGATTACGACTGACTTGGATAATCTGTTTGACCCGGTCAATGGAATCTACGTCAACGCGCTTGAGGATGGAGCCGACTGGGAACGCCCGGCGTCGGTTGAACTGATTCAGCCAGATGGCTCAGAAGGTTTTCAGGTTAACGCTGGTATCAGAATACGAGGTGGTTTCAGCCGTAATGACAACAACCCAAAACACGCGTTTCGTTTATTCTTTCGTGGTGAGTACGGTGATTCGGAGCTGAATTATCCTGTTCACGGCGATCGCGGCACTGACACGTTTCAAAAGATAGACCTCCGCACGGCTCAAAATTATTCATGGAGCAAGGATGGCAACTCGAACAATACTTTTCTCGAAGAAGTGATCAGTCGTCAAAATCAGGGGCTTTCAGGGCAGCCGGTCACTCAGAGCGCGTGGCTGCACTTGTACATCAATGGTCAGTATTTTGGACTGTTTCAAACTCAGGAACGCGCTGACGCGAATTTTGGAGCCAGCTACCTAGGTGGTGACGCTGACAACTTCGACGTCATCAAGCCTGATGCGGGACCGCTGGGTGACAAGTTGAATGAGGCGACCGATGGGAACTTGGATGCCTACGAACGATTGTTTCAGCAGGCGTTTGCATTAGATAGCGACGGTAGCACGCCAAATTTTGTAAATAACGAGGCTTACTACCGAGCGCAGGGATTAAATGTAGACGGAACTCGGAATCCCAACTATGAAGTCTTGCTGGATGTTGACAACTTAATTGCGTACATGACTGAGATTCTTTACAGCATGAATCGCGATGCCCCCATCAGTGGCTTTTTTGGTAATTCAGGACTGAATAATTACTACGCGATGCGAGATCGGACCGGTGACGCAGGTTTCATTTTCTTCGTTCATGATGCCGAGCATTCCACGGGTAAGCGCAACGAGGAAAGATTCGGCCCGTACAATAACCAATCTTTTGATAATGATGGAGTTGACCGTTTCAATCCACAGTCACTGCATCAAAAATTGATGGCGAACGATGAGTATCGAATTCGGTTCGCTGATTACATTCAGGAGAGTTTCTTCAACGATGGTATCTACACCACTGAAAATCTAAAAGCGAGATGGAACGCGGAAGCTGCGAAAATTGAATCCGCAATCATTGCAGAATCCGCTCGTTGGGGAGATGCGAAAACCAATGACGGTAGTCCGCTGCTAAAGTCAGATTGGGAGGCGGCTGTTCAGAATACTCATGATGGTTTTCTCTCTACTCGAAACGGAACATTTCTTCAGCTGCTTAGGAATACCATTATTGAGCTTAGAGATGGCAACGGGAACTATAGCATCGATCAGGATGCACCTCTGTTTCCTAGTGTGGACGCGCCCACATATCGAGTTAACGGGGTCCCCACCAGCAGCACCAACGTGACCGCCGGTGATGAGCTTTCGCTTGATGCAAATTCGGGAACGATCTATTACACGACTGACGGAACCGACCCGCGGCTGACAGGTGGTGGTATCAATCCCAACGCGACCTCATATGACGCCTCGTCCGTTCAAACGACGATCCTAGATTTTGGAGAAGAGTGGAAGTACCTTGACGACGGAAGCAACCAAGGCACTGCTTGGCAAGACAGCAGCTTTAACGATAGTTCGTGGGCCTCAGGTGATGCACAGCTTGGATACGGCGGCAACGGTGAAGTGACAACCGTTGGGTTCATCGATACGAATCCAAATCAATCGGGCGTTCAAAAGAACTTCACGACCTATTTCCGAAAAACGTTTACTGCATCGACTGGAAATTATTCTTCGGCGATCCTCAATGTTCTGCGAGACGACGGGGCTGTGGTTTATCTTAATGGTGTAGAAATAGCTCGATCGAACATGGATCCGGGGGAGGTCTTTTTCGACACTCCTGCGGCCTCGACCGTTGGAGGGAGCGGCGAGACAACGCCGGATCAAATTACCCTCGACATCGGGTTGTTTAACAGCTTGCTCCAAAATGGCGACAATACGCTGGCAGTTGAAGTTCACCAAACAAACAACGGCAGCAGCGACCTGTCGTTTGATATCGAACTCATTGTGGCAGAGCCCACAAATGCGAGCGGTCCGATCACTTTGAACACATCAACAAACGTTCTTGCACGAACGCTCAG
>CAZDBE010000432.1:0-3886 GCA_964503675.1 uncultured Pirellulaceae bacterium
CTGCTGTTTGGCCAAGCAGGCGATGATCTGCTGGACGCTGGGAATGATCAGGTCGTAGACCGTTTGACCGGTGGAAGCGGCTTGGATCAGTTTGTTGTGCTGGGCAATATCGGCAGCACCAGTGTCGATGTAGTTAACGACCGAGAGAGCCATGAAACGTACAACGGATTTGGTGGCACTCTGACAGCGTTGGCGGAAGTCGACGGCGACCAATTGATCGTTCGTGGCTTGCCCGGAGATAACAAGATTCGAATCAACCCCAAGAATGGCCAAGACGAATTTGAACTTCGTTCGGAACATGTCCTGATCGGAACTTACTCTACTGCCGCGATTGCCAAAGTTGTGATCACCACCGGTGCTGGGGAAGACCGTATTGAGAACTTTTCCTCAATCGTCCCGTTAGATGTCGACGCCGGTGCTGGCGACGACATCATCCGGGGAGGGCTCGGGGATGACTTCCTCCGAGGCGGTGATGGAGATGACGAAATCGACGGCCATGATGGCGACGACATTCTCAGCGGTAATCAAGGCAACGACGACATCCACGGCCACGCTGGCGAAGATGAGATCAACGGCGGGCTTGGCAATGACGATCTACGAGGCGGTACAGGCAACGATTTCCTTGGCGGCAATGAAGGCAATGACGAACTACGCGGCGAGAGCGGCGATGACACTTTACGCGGAGACGCCGGGGCTGATGAACTGTGGGGCGGTGGCGGTGTCGATACTTTCATTGCCGATGACGCTGACAATATCCGAGACCAAGCCAGCAATGAAACAGTTGAGACAGGTCCAGTCGGAATCGCATCCATTGGCGATTTGGTGTTCGTTGATGCCAATGGGAACGGAGTATTGAACTCAGGGGAAACAGGTTTGGCCGGTGCAGTCGTGACCCTATTCCAAGGCAACACCGAAATCGGCACACGCACGACTGACGCCAATGGGCAGTACTCGTTTGAAAACCTTGAGGCTGGTAGCTATCGAGTTGAGCTTGGCGACGCCAAGTTGTTCGACTACGAAGTGACAACGGCTACTTCATTCGACATCGTTCTTGGCGATGACGAAGTAAACACCAGCGTCGATTTCGGAGCTCAAGAACTTCCTCCGGGTACGGCTTCCATCGGGTCTCTTGCAGATGAAAGACCAGCCTTTGATGTTATACTCACAGAAGCTCAATTTTTTACAGAAGCATCGATTCTGTCCACTCAAGAAATTTCCGAGACGGAAACCTTGTCCATCATCACCACAGAAGATGTAAAACTTGCTTTTGCAAAATCTGAAGATTCCCCGGCAACTTTCCAACTCTTGGGGGAGTTTCCACTCGAACTGAGCGATCAAGAGATCGAAGACCGGTTCAACAATGATTCGGGGTCGATAGGGCAAAGCCTATTTGCAACAGGCGTCACTTCCTTCCACACAGTGCTAGGTGATAGCGTGATTGGCTCGCAGTTCCCCTCAGATGCCGTAGTACTAGTTGCCACCAACGGTGAGCAAGTTTTAGCGCTTGGGACGCTAAACTCAAATGCGAGTAATTTTTCTTTCCTAAACTCTCCTCTTTCAGTGGCAGTGCGTGAACAGGATCCCAGCGATTTCAACGATTTCGAATTTCAAGACTATGCAGAAAGAAATTTAGAAGCTAGAGATCGAACCGCTGCGTTAAAAGGTGTAATTAGCGCGAGACTAGCGGCTCTTGATGCAAAAAACGGTGTCTTTGCGTACTGGGCGAATATCGGGGGCCCGGCATACATAGCGCAACTTCAAACTGCTTTAGCTAGAGCTAATATTGTTGCTATCGATCCTTCAATTCCAGCCACCGCACAAGTGACCAATATCTTCGTACCCGGTACGGAAGTCTTAGTAACACAGTCGCTTAGATTTGAATATCCACTTACTTCTGTTTTCATCACTGATGAACTGTTAGTTCACGAGGTTTCTCATTTGCTAAATGGTCAAACAGGTGTGTTTTTCGACTCAGCTCTTGATGAGAGAATTGGTTACGGGCTCGGTTCTACACTTGGTGGGCCTGGACTTATTAACCTCAGAACTTTTGACGCTAGTATCAGACCTGCTGGTGCGCTTTTTGGGAATCCAGCAGCTATAACAGCAGCATGGAATAACCTTTGGATCACTCCTGCTACTGCTTTTCAAGCTGAAACTGGCCTTGGTTCACAAAGTCCCACTGCACTTGTAAACATAGTTTATACGGACAACGACACCACCGGCAACGCGGCCCTGCCAATTGGCTCTCAAGGCTGGATTGACGTGCAGAACACGACTGGAATTAACATCTCTTGTGCCAGTTTAGCGGCAGTGTATTCTGCACTCACAGGGGTGAATTTAGCTTGCCCCGCAGGTATCGATCCCGCGTTTCAGTAACCCAACTTGGTAGTCATGAAGAAAACAATCTCGACGTTTCTGTTGTTGTGGGCCTGCCTCTACGCTACGATCCGAATTCAACCCTACGACTATGGACCAGACCCGTGTACGGTTACGCTAAACCAAATGCGAAGTGTTTTGGGGGCGTTGGAGTACGACTGGTCATTGGAGCATCCTCCCACACTGAATGAGAAGTGGAACAGACTTGATGAGTTTCTCACCAAATGTGAGCCGCAGAATTTGTTGGATGGCTGGGGCAACAGATTACAGTTTGTAATCAACGACAAATCTACCCACGAGGCACGGACACCTGAAGTTTTAGTCTACTCTAGAGGTGAAGACGGTAAGTCTGTATCAGGTGGGAACGATCCTGATGACGTAAGGCTATGGGCTCATTCAGCTGTTGGATCTGAGAAAACTACTGGCTCTTGGAGCATGTCGTCAGGGCCACATGAGTATTATCATACTCGTCGCAACAGCCAATGGGATTGGCGGTTGTGGTACATTTGGCGATCTCGGTTTTGGAGAAGCATGATATTTGCCTTGGCTGCGGCTTTAATACTCTTGGGATTTAGAGTTTTGCTTAACAACAACGAGGGGGCTGACGACTCAAACTACAGTGAAATCGGTCAGTGAAGCAAGAAAAGGTGAGCAAGCAAGAAAAGCAAATTAAAGGGAGGAAGAATAAGGGGTCAGGAGGAAGAATAAGGGGTCAGGAGCCAAATTGAGAACAAGAATATGGGGTCAGGAGCCAAATTGGCATTTTGGGTTGCCTTCTGGTTGGTTTTTGTTATCTTTATCGTTGGATTCCATTGAAGATTGAATCGGAGGAATTGCGATGCCCCGTTCGTTGCGTTCAGACACTGCTGGCACCATCTATCACGCTTTGAATCGTGGTAATGCTCGGCGCAAAATCTTTTTCAAAGATGAGGATTACGAAGCTTTCGAGCGGGTTGTCGATGAGGGGCTGGAGAAGTATCCTGTCGACCTGATCAGTTACCAGTGGATGAGAAACCACTGGCACATGGTACTTTCCCCACGCCAGAACAAAGCAATGTCAGCGTTTTTGGGTTGGGTGACCATGACTCACACGCAGCGTTACCACGCTCACTACAAGACCACTGGATACGGCCATGTTTACCAAGGCCGCTACAAGAGCTTTCCAGTTCAGGACGATGGGCATTTTCACGTGGTCTGCCGATACGTAGAACGCAATGCCCTGACGGCCAAAGTCGTAAAGCGTGCTGAAGACTACCGTTGGGGCAGTTTGTACAATTGGATTGGTGGTGATTCGGTAATCAAACTTTCTCCTTGGCCGGTAAAACGGTTGCCTCGATGGATGGAACGTGTTAACCAAGCGCTTAGCAAGAACGAGAACGACGCGGTAAAGCACAGCATTGTTCGAGGAAGTCCATTTGGCCAAGAAGAATGGGTGAACAAAATAGCAAAGCAAGATGGGCTTGAATCGACCCTGAGATCAAGAGGGAGGCCAAAGAAACTCACCTAGATT
>CAZDBE010000433.1:0-3881 GCA_964503675.1 uncultured Pirellulaceae bacterium
AAAGTCTTGATCCTATTCTGGCTATCAAATACAGCACCGCGTTTGCTGGTGGAATCGAAGAGGAAGGGCCGATCGTAGTCACGCGCGACGGACGTGCTACCGGATCGATGCTGGCTCAGGCAATTTGCAGCGGACTCTCGGCCATCGGACGCGATGTGATTTATGCGGACGTGGCCGCAACGCCGACCACCGGTGTGATTGTCCGCGCATTGAACGCTGCGGGCGGCATTCAGATTTCAGCCAGCCATAATCCTGCACCGTACAACGGCATTAAACTCTTTGGAGGTCACGGTCGGGTTGTCGATGCGGTCATCGGAGAGAAAGTTCTCCGGGCCTATCACGACTATACGTTTCCTGTTGTTAGCCATGATAAAATTGGCAAGATCACAAATCTGGAAGACACCTATACTGATCACATCGACCTCGTGTTGAAAACGGTCGATGTCGCTGCGATAAAATCGAAAAAGTTTAAAGTCGTTTTGGACAGTCATCACGGTGCTGGAAGTGTCGTCGGTAAACGTTTGTTAGAAACGTTGGGCTGCGAAGCAGTTTGTCTTGGGGATACGCCCGATGGCCTGTTTGAGCATCCACCCGAACCCACGGAGACGAACCTTAAGAGCACGGCAGCCGAAGCTGTTAAGTTCGGTGCTGACGCGGTTTTCTGTCAGGATCCTGATGCCGATCGTTTGGCGGTGATTGACGAAACTGGCGCCTACATCGGCGAAGAGTATACGCTGGCCATCACGCTCAACCACGCGTTGAAGACTCGCAAGGGTAACGTGGTGATTAATTGTTCGTCCAGTCGCATGTCGGATGATATCTGCAAGGCGAATGGGTCGACGTTGCACATGAGCGCAGTCGGTGAAGCGAACGTGACCTCAAAAATGATAGAGCTTGAAGCAGTTTACGGTGGCGAGGGTAACGGCGGCCCAATCGATCCGCAGGTCGGTTACGTGCGAGACAGCTTTGTGGCGATGGCGCAGGTACTTGATGCAATGGCGGCCAACGGCAAAAAGATAAGTGAACTAAAAGCGGAGATTCCCGCTTACGACATCTGCAAAACTAAAGTTGCGATTGAGCGCGAAAAGATCGACGGCTTGTTCGAGCAACTTGCCGCACGCTATCCAGATGCTACGGCATCGACGATGGATGGGCTGCGACTGGATTGGGATAACAAGTGGATTCTTGTACGCCCCAGTAACACCGAGCCTATCGTTCGAGCGATCGCGGAGGCAACGTCGATGGCGGACGCGCAAGAGCTGTGTGATGCGGCGGCTGAGATTGCCGGCACGCTGTAACGAGAGTTTCGTTTCGGTACAGAACGCGAATAACTTTGGTTTTGCCTTTGCGTCCTTTGCGAGCTTCTGTCAAAGACCAGCCTCTCTCTCCAAATGCGGGAGTTCACAGAAGGCCGCAAAGTGCGCGAAGGATCAGCCAAGTGGCGACTTACCGGAAACGTACGACGTTGGTGAAGTACCGAATTAGACGGTCTCCCAACGGCATGTTGCTGGTCTTGATTTTGGCGGTGCCGCGAAATCCGGTCATCACTGAGTAGTCCGGTTGGTTTTCAATCGTGACGGCAACCTCGTACCACGTCAGCATTGGAACCTCTTCACCATTGGCACTGACACGAGTTGCGATGCCGCCGCCGTTGTTCTGAGAAAGCTCGCGCGCCACCGAAGTCATTGGATCCTGACTAATAAAGTCTACCGTGCCTTCTAACTCAACTCCCGGCAGTTCATCTAGCATCAATCGTACGGTCTGACCCACCTCTACCAACGCTCTTTCAGACTGTTCCACTGCCAAAGTTGCCTTCATCTTCTCAGGATCCCCCACCATGCAGATCAACGTTCCCGGCTCAACGAACAAATTCTCATTCTCCTGATCCAACGGAGTGCCCGACCACGTTTTCAATTGCCGCGACGATGAATCATACGGCCGTGCTGGTATGTTTGGTGGCGGGAGGATCACGCCATCGCGCTGAGCGACGCTGATGAGGTGCCCCTTAACTTTATCCTGCAATTCAATTTGCCGTTCTACCTCATCTAGCTTCATCTTCGTCTCAGCGATCAATCGAGCATTTGTAAGACTCATGCCGGTCATCGCGCGGTAGGAGGCTATCGAGGCGGAGAGCTGCTCAGATTGGCCTCGCAATCGCTCGGTTTCGATCTGCAAATCAATACTTTCCAAGCGTGCGATCTGTTGTCCGGCATTAACTTTGTCGCCCGGTCGAAACGCCACCTCGGTCAACGTTCCGGGAGCTGTGGCGTAGACCATTTGCGCGTCAACTGGGCGTGTCACAAAACTAGCCGTAACATGGTGAGTGACTGGAATCGAGAATAGTGCCCACGCAAGCATCAAGACCAATACACAAGTTGTCAAAAATCGGAACGTCTTCACTTCTCGAAATCTCCCCGGCCAGGCGAAAAATTTGGCGACTTTGTACATGGGAATCACCACCATCCCAATCATCGATATTGCAATCAGCATATGTCCGACAATCTCTAGCCCGTAAGGACGAAACATCTGTATCAGAAACCAGAAAATTGCCAGCATCACGAACCAGCGATATAGAAATGATGCCACGCTGTAGATCGCAAACGAAACCAGCCCCTGTTGCGGCATCAATCGTGAACGATTCGGCTTCATCCCAAGGCAGTGGACTTTTAATTGATCCACTAGTGCCATATTGGATTTTTGCGAAAGGTTAGGGATCTCAAGATAGTCCGACAACATATAGTAACCGTCGTACCGCAGCAGCGGATTAGCGTTGAATACCAACGTGGAGAAACTACAAAGGAACATTACGTTCAATGCTAGGTAGTGAGCGAATCCGGGTTGAGTGTACCACCACAGGAAAGTCGCAAACGCGGCTAGTATGACCTCCACATACATTCCGGCAGCACCGATTGCGATCCGGTGCCACTTGTTTGGCAGCGTCCATGAATCAGACGTGTTGCAATACATGGCTGGCGTCATCACAAGGAACATAAATCCAATCTCGTGACACTCACCGCCAAAGTGTTTACACATCAACCCATGCCCAAGCTCGTGGATGGACTTGGTCACGATCAGGATCGATGCCATAAAAAGTAGGTTATTGATGTTGAAGAATTGACTGAATTCGGGCAGACGCCGGTAAAAATCTTCAAGGTTGCTTAATACTAACAGCAACGCACAGGTGCAGACGACCGCCAGAATCGCCGTGATCCATTTGGAGAACAGCCATGAAACTTTTGGGTACAGCCAGTTTAAGAACCGTTCAGGATCGACGCCGGGAAGTTTGAGCGACATGGCGCTCATCAATAATTTGGTGGCCTTTTGCTTCAACTCTTTGTTGCGTCGGTCGGTCAAAGGTTGGTCTTGTCCTGCGGCGTCCGAAAGCAATAGTCCGCTTTTATGAAGTGACGTGACCAACGCGTAAACGTCCTCGATGCGCAGCTCCATTTCAGGAAACTGATTTTCCAAATGGAGTTTGATCGCGGCATAGCTGTTAACGCCGTCGATCATCTGAAACGCCATGTACTCGGGTGCCTGTAGGCGAAAGTACTTGAGCGCCACTGGGTCTTTGAGAACCCACGACTTCTCGCCTTGGTACAGTGTTTCCTGAACTTCAAGATCATGGCGCTTCCGCATGGTTAGCGGACGCCGATCGGAGGAAGTTGTGGAATGGCCGGTATACATGAGTGGGTAGTCAGAAGTCCAAATAGTCGTATTTCGCTCCGCGAAATAACGCTGAAAACACTCTTTCGCGGAGCGAAAGGCGACTGTCTAAAAGAATGTAAACAAAACCTTGGTCTGTAAAAATTCAAGTACCGGATGGAACCAAGAATATCCTAGCGAACACTTTCCGCAGTCGATGTAGGCATTGACTCCTGATC
>CAZDBE010000434.1:0-3866 GCA_964503675.1 uncultured Pirellulaceae bacterium
CAAAATTGACCGAGAACATCTATCGCTGAACTCGAACCGGTATGCAAACACGCGTAACAATCCGACGACGTCTGTTTGATTATAAATCAAGCATGAAGTCATGAATTGGTTTCCCAGATACCAACTCTACGGTCAATTCAGATTTCACGTTGTATTTGGGTGGTAGAAGTTGCCTCACCCCTCCTTCGATTTTTTCCCCAGTCACGGGATCGCGAGACACTTTATCTGTACGCTCCCAAGCTTGGATTTCCACTCGATACTCGCCTGAGAAGAGCCCTCTGGCTGTGGCAATTTCGTAAAGAACCATCTTTGATGTCGGCACCCATTTTTGGCCCTGAAGTATCGGGCATTGGGGAAAATTGAACATACCCCCACTTAACGGGCGTTCCGTCAAAACTCACTTCACCTTTCAACGGAAGCCGTCCTGAAGTGTTACAACCAGCAATCAAAACAAGTGCCGTTAGCATGAGGTAGGACAAACAGCGACGAGAAAGATTTTGATCCAACATAAACATTCTCAACGGAAGCGAGTGGAGGCGAACAATCGATTTGGTAAGCGTGAATTCAATAGAGTCATGCACTACTGATCAAGGGAGACGGTATTTCCGTCGTTTCTGGATCCAATATTGCTCCAAACCACAGAATCCACTGTATCTGTAACGAAGTCGACGTGCCCGTCCCCATATGCAACCATGACACCTCCTAAATGTGCACTACGCGCCGCCGCGTGATACTCGTGGTAAGCTCCCGCTGGTATCACCGGCATCCATGGAATTGTTTCGTTGACAATCCAAGTGCGATTAGCTCCCCCCACTGGGGCCGCATCTGCTCCCCCGTTGGGCGTGTTGAAATGCGTGTACCAGGACGTCCCCGGCAGAAAAAGAGTCCAGACTCCGCGGACGTCAACAACGAATCTAGACGTCTCGGTCTGCCCTCCAGTCGGCCCGTCGGTACCGTCGTCATCCTTGCCACTTAAAACTTCACTGGCGACAGCGGTGTTTGAGCTTCCATCGACAAAACTTCCAAAGGTCGTTTCGCTATTCATCCCGAAAGCACCGTCGGTTGTAGTGTCGACAACACTTGCATCGTACGGTCTCCAAATCGTTGCGCCCCCTTGATCAATAAGCATCGTCGCACTGCCAAAACAATTTACGTAATTTGAACGGGAAAAAAGTCTTGTTGCGCTGGTTGTCGCCACAAGTCTTCCAGCCGCATCATCAGAGGGACAAATGTAAGGGGGAACCTCGCTGACGACCACGTTGAGGTTACCGTCGGCTTTCGCGTTATAGTTCCAACCCGACTCCAAATTTGCCTGTTCCATAAACGGAAGCACGAACACCTGCGCAGTCGCATTCAGCCCAATCGATGGATCTGCGTTGACACCGTTGGGGAAACTCTTACGAGCCGACTCATAATTGTGCATCGCAAGCACGTACTGCCGAATATTGTTACCGCACTGTGTGCGCCGTGCCGCTTCACGCACCTGTTGAACGGCGGGTAACAGCATCCCAATCAATATCCCGATGATCGCAATGACCACTAGTAATTCGACCAGAGTGAATCCCGTTCTCACGGGCACTAATTTCGTATGGTTCCCCATAGCTAAACCTCGTTAGTGGAGAATAGAAAGATATAATTCAAATAAGCAGCATGATACGCGCACCAACCCATCATATTGTACTCTTCGCCCCCCCTTACAATCGAACTTGCGAAAAATGCTTTAAAAAACATATCCGCGAGAGTGCTGAACGTCTTACTCAAAGATAGCGACACTGGCGGTGAAGCCGTGCAAGAACGCTTGATCGCCTACGGAACCGATTTCACCAGCGGCAAAGAATCCCGCGCACGCTAACTTCCCCAGTACCTTATCGATCATTTCCGCATCGTGATGGGGTTCAGGGAATAGCCAGCTGCCGCGTCCATTGCAACTAAAGAGGAGCGCCGCTTGAGCCTCAGCCCCGCTAGATGCGGTCATCTTTGCCTTGGCTCTTTGGAGCATCGATTCCAGTTCAGCGGATGCCGAAAGCGCATCGCGAATGTGGAACTGCACGGTTCTCCCCATCCGTACGTAGTCGCTCAGTGAGAAACTTTTCTGCTCTTCGTCGATACCGATCACATTGCGAATTAGAAAATCACCGTACTCAAAATTGTCTTTCAGCTCAGTCATCGCGATCCCCAAGTGCAACCCTTGCTCAACTTTGGCTTTGTCTTGAGTTGGCAATTCGTCATACATCGACTTCAGTACATCGAACGCGGGCCTTCCGCCTAGGGAACGAATCTCGTTGCGTTCGGATGAAGTGACAATGTGAGGTTTGCCGATCGGCCGACACCCCTGCGAGACAACCGATTGAACTGTGACGCCGCTGACCATGACGGCGATTGCTCCTTCGGTGTACGTTTGCTTCCCCAGCAACAACCGCGCGTCTCCCGGTCGAGAAGCACCGTCGGCGACTCCGCCAAATGCCTTAATATTGGGATGGTCTTCGCCAATACGTACCAACAGTGCGTCGATGGGAAACGAAAATGGATCGGTCAGGAAGAAGAGAGCCGGATTCTGTTCCCACATCTCCTCGGATTCGTCGGGCCAGCCTGCAAAGAACTGCTCGCCGGCATGGGAGTTGAACTCAAGATGAAATGGCAGCACCTGGGCGTCTTCGAAACTGGCTGCCCACAAACAGATGCCGGATTGGTTCTCGAACTCTTGCGTACCCGCGATCAGCGAAACGCAACTGACGCCGACAACGTTTGCACATCCAGTTAAGTCCGAGATCTTTGGCATCGCCAGATCAAACTCTGCTCCGGCATACCCTGCCGAAAACGCGAAGATCAAGTCAGCTTTTTGCCCTCCTAGGGCCTCGTTGATCATCATCGAAGCCTCAGTCACTGCCGAAATCGGGTCTGAGGACAAACGGTGGACATTGGCGTATTGGTTGGGCATCAGAAGGTGGACCTTTTTATGTTGTCGCCATGTCGTTACAATTCCCAGTAATTCTTACAAGTGTCGCTCAGCATGGGAATGGCGCCACTATGGTTAAACTGTTGAGTTAATAGGGAATGGCATGAGCGACATACAATCTGGTTTCGAACCACCCATCGGCAGCGTACCGCCAAAGAAAAAAGGAAGCAAAGTCTGGGTTTTCGCCGGCGTGGGATGTTTGCTGGTTTCGCTGCTGTGTGTGGGCGGAATAGGAATCGCCGGCTACATGGCGTCAGGGGTCATCGCATCCGCGTTTGCCGAAATCACCGCCGGCACCGACGCGATCCAAAACTCAGTCGCCGTCCAAGCAGAACTTGGCTCACCACTGACTATCGAGCAAAGCGGTCAACCCCAGCAAGATGGCCCCGAGGGGCTATCTGTCAATGGCGTTGTTAGTGGCCCCGAGGGATCTGGTAACTACAGGATTCAGCTGTCTACCGACGGCAAGACATTTACGACGAAATCGATCACCGTGGATGTCAACGGAAAAACAATCGTCGTCGGTGACGAGGTTAACGAAATCGAAGAAGAATTGGGCGATCTTGAGCTCGAATTAGAGGGCGCTCAGTAGCCAATTCACATCACAAAACAAATCAATTTACAAACACTCAAACTTGAAAAGGAAAACAACAGATGGCTGGAATTACTCTCAAAGGCAACGCGTGCAACACCAGTGGCGATCTACCAGCAGTCGGATCTGCTGCCCCAGCATTTACGCTTGTCGGTGGAGACCTAGGCGACGTAACACTTGAATCGGTCGCCGGAAAAAAAGTGATCCTGAACATTGTCCCAAGCTTCGACACACCAACTTGCGCAACCAGCGTTCAGACTTTCAATTCGAAGGTCGGCGAATTGGGCGACGCGGTAATTTTGAACGTCTCAATGGACC
>CAZDBE010000435.1:0-3794 GCA_964503675.1 uncultured Pirellulaceae bacterium
ACTTCTCCTCGCGGAGCCCGCTGACGAGCAGGCTCAAAAGTTGCTGTAAATGTATTCGTCTACTTGCAGACCGTCAAACCGTAATTGTTCCAGATGTCCAGATATTCGAATAACACGCATTATTCGTGGAAGAACTAAAAGCGTTCCGACGCTGGCATCCATCGCAATGCGGACCGCAACAACAGCCAACCAAGTATACCTCCGATAAAATAGGGCGGGAGATCTTCCCAGACAAATTCGCTACCCAGCAATGCGGCTCCAAAGGTAGTAGAACGAAATGTCGCCAGCCATGGAGGCTGCCACAGTTGCAATATCTCTAGTCCGCAGGTGAACAAAGTGCAGCCGACCGCGATGATCAACATGCAACGCCGCCGCGGAAAAAAGACAAACCAGAAGGATACCCAGAACATCACGTAAGGCACGCCGCCTCCCGACGCACGCCACCAGCCCGGCAGAGAAGGACGGCTGAAGTGGTACGCTAGGCAGATCGCCATCATCGCAACGCAAATCAAGCCAGCCACGGAACGAGGGACTCGAGGCTCTTGCGGTACAACAGGCCCGTTCATCGAGTGATCCCAATGGCGAGCGATAAAATCAGGCCGAGGATAGACAGAGCGAGGCCCGCTTTGGCAAGCTTCTTGGCACTGGAGTTCAACCCCCAAGCCGACAATGCTAACCCGAGAAAAGCATTTATCAAACTGTAGCTGGTTAAGAACGCTCCGACGATAGACAGCGTTCCCAGCAGTACCCCAGCAACGGCGCCTCCTTTGCTTTGAAGTTCCCTCTGTTTAGGGTCTACGGGTTCTGCCGGAATAGTGTAGGCGCGGGGTGGTACGTCCAAATGTGATCGCTCAGATGGCTTGACCGCTTCCGCGGTCACCACGTCTGATTGGGCTTCGGTAACAACTTCCGCATCAGGCACAACTTCCGCGTCTACGATGTCGCCCAACAACGAAGCATCAGAGGGCTCTTCCAACACTTCAGCTGCAAGCGCTTCAAGATCCTGATCGGAGACCGGATTAACTTCGGAATTGGGTGTTTTTTCGGGCAATCCCCTGCTCCCTTGTTCGTTAGGGTATTCAAGCGTGCACAATTGAGAACAATATTTAGCAGCAACACGAATCACCACGATATGAATTGCGGAAATCGGCCATGTCAATCATGATAGTCGTTCGACGCGCTGGTCGCTTTATCATATCGTATTTACCCGCCTCGATGCGTTCACTCAATGACGAAATTCATCACTCATTTTGAAAGTGCGATTGAACCGGCCGTTACCCTGCCCGCCAATCAAATTCAAACGATGCATGCGTCGCGCCCTTTGTGGGCACGATATGACCTAGAAGCTGTCGCCGCATCGATGACCAAAGCTGAACTGGCAAATCGCCCCCATAGCCCTTGGCGGTATCGTGAGCTATTGCCGATTGGGAATTGTATTGAGCCAGTGTCGCTCAATGAATCGATGAGTCCAGTCATTGATTGCCATCGACTGGCGAAGAAAATGGGTTTGTCTTTTCTAGCGATCAAGGACGAAGGCCAGCTGCCTACCTGCAGCTTTAAGAGTCGAGGACTTTCTCTGGCCGTGACGATGGCGCAACATTTTGGCATTGGCCGAATCGCCATGTCCAGTAACGGCAACGCCGGTGGCGCAATGGCCATGTACGCCGCCCGAGCCGGCATGGAGTCGGTCGTCTTCATGCCCTCCGATACGCCGATCGCCAACAAGATGGAAGCGTACGTCTGCGGCGCTAAACTCTTTGAGACCAACGGGTGGATCGACGCCGGCGGCAAACGTGTTCGTGAAGGGCATGACCGAGGGCTGTGGTTTGATATCTCGACACTGAAGGAACCCTATCGCTTGGAAGGTAAAAAGACGATGGGGCTAGAGATTGCCGATCAATTCAACTGGTCGTTGCCCGACGTGATCATCTACCCTACCGGTGGTGGCACGGCGTTGATCGCGATGTGGAAAGCGTTCAAGGAATTGCGAGAGATGGGGTATCTTACCAGCGAAACAATGCCCCGTTTTTACGCATCGCAGTCCGATGGCTGTCAGCCGTTGGTGACTGCTTGGGAGGCGGGTAAACGTTTTGCTGATCGGCATGAGAATCCACAGACGGCAGCTTCAGGCATCCGCGTCCCAACGGCGCTAGGCGATTTTATGGTGCTCGACACGCTGAAAGAAAGCGGTGGCGGTGCGGTGGCTGTTGACGAAGCGTCACTCGCGCGTTGGCAGAGCAAGGTTGCATCAGCAGAAGGGGTGATCATCTGCCCTGAAGCAGCGACCTGCGTGGGGGCGCTTGAAAAGCTCTTGGATAGTGGCCAAGTCGAGAGTGATGAACGAGTTTTGATCGTCAATACTGCCGCTGGGCAGAAGTACTTTGAAGGGCCGATGCCGACCGTCCCGCAAATTGATCTGGAAGCCGAAACGGACTGGGACCAGTTTGAGCAACAGTTCCTCAGCCAGACGAATGGAAAAGTTTCAGCCCCGATTCGAGTGAACTGAAACTTTTTTTTGATTTTGAAATGGCCAGTTTGAACTGTTTTTGCAGAATGACTTTCTCGTAGTCGCCAAATCAGCCACCTAGGCTCACCGCTACTTTAAACCGGGGTTGTGTACTGGCTGTTAAGTATTGTGGTACGTTGTGAGGAAGTGATTTGATCTCCACTGCCCATTAAATTGTTAGAGCTTGAAGAGTGGTGCAATCCGAGATTGTGTGCGATCTCATGAGCCGCAACCTGAGCCACGACATCCCGACCGCCTTGGAAGCCCGGTAGATTATCGCCGATGTGAATCGTGATGCCGTTGCCAGAAAGGAACGCCAACCCGTTGGCAACGTTGTCGCTCTGAGGCGCAAAACCAGCTGAGTTTTGGACGAAGTACATGTCGATCACAAGATCGTTTGAATTTCCTACCCCAGCATTGTCGCCAGCTTCAGCGACGGTATACAGATCATTTGAGCTTCTCACGCCTGATCCATTGTTGCCGACGTTTGCAAATGTGTTGTTGTAGGTTGTCGGATCCAACCACTCTACATCCACGTTCGCCTGCAGGTAGATTTCATCAATTAGCCGTAAGATGTCTAGAGTTTCTGCATCGTCGCCGAAGACCGTGGCAGTATTGCTGCCATCGTTGTTGGAAACGATGATCGGTTGTACTGTGACGCGCTGAGTGTTGCCTGTAGTTGCGTTCTGAGTGCCGTCGGTAAACTGGAGGAATTCGGCACCGGTGATTTCATCGATCCCATCATTGCCGACGGTGTCGTTCACATAAAATATGTCTTGGGTTGTAGTGACTTTGTAATTGCTCGCGTTTCCATTGAAACCCGCTCTGTCGAACAACTGTTGACTGAAGCGAATAATGTCATTGCCGGCTCCAGCGTTAACGAAATCAGCGGACGAACCAACGATCTCGTCGACTCCGTCATTTCCGAAAATCGTATCGTAGTCTGCTCCGCCCTCAATATAGTCATCGCCACCATCGGCACCGATCCGATCCTTTCCGGCCTCGCCGAAGAGTCGGTCATTGCCCAAGTCGCCGCGCATCTGGTCGTCGCCGTCGCCGCCGTATACGGTGTCGTCACCATTTCCCGCGTACAAGAAATCACGCTCGGCACCTCCATATATCGTGTCGGCATCGTCTGATCCGAAAATGCGATCAGAGCCATCGTCTCCGTAGATCGTGTCGTTGCCCTCGTCACCCAGCATGTAGTCATCGCCGGCATTTCCGTGAAGCTGGTCGACGCCTGAGCCTCCACGGACGTGATCGTTTCCGTCTTCTCCGTAGACTTCAT
>CAZDBE010000436.1:0-3774 GCA_964503675.1 uncultured Pirellulaceae bacterium
GTCTACGACCACGGCATCGCCGCCAAAGACAATCTGAACATCGAAACTGGAGCCGGAATTCTGTCCGTAGAACTGTTTGCCGAAAACGGCAAAGTCGACGGAGTCAAAGTCGACATGGGCGAACCCATTCTCATTCCCGCGAACGTTCCGACAAAACTATTGGCAGTTGATCAGAACCCTGACTCCCCCGTTGTCGCACTTCCGCTGGAAATCAACGGGCACATGTTGGAAGTGACTTGCGTGTCGATCGGCAATCCACACTGCATCATCTTCGTCGAAGAAGCAACCGACGAATTGGTTCTAAAAGTCGGACCAAAGATCGAAACCGACCCACGTTTTCCGGCGCGTATCAACGTCGAGTTCGTCGAAATCGTCTCGCGCGATGAAGTGCGTCAGCGCACGTGGGAACGCGGGTCAGGCGAAACACTTGCCTGCGGCACGGGTGCGAGTGCCGTTTGCGTCGCGGGCGTCTTGACCGGCAAGACCAACCGCAAAATCACCAACCACCTGCTAGGTGGAACACTGACCCTTGAGTGGGCCGAAGATACCAACCACGTCTTCATGACCGGACCAGCCACCGAAGTATTTTCAGGCGTCTGGAATGACGAATCGTAGATTCGGTTGGGTTTGGTTTTCAAACGAATCCCATCAGCTTCAACCATCAATTTTCACCCTGTAAATAAAGTTCGGCAGGCGATAAAATTCGCACCGTACTTACGGATAAACATTTTCAGGGAGCCGTCTCAGGTGTCAAAACAAAAAAAGCCAACACGTAGTCGTGCTTCGCAGAAACGACTTGAGCAACAACAAAACAATCCCATATTTCTTGCGAACACCGATCTGTCTGCCGAAGATAACGCATCAGACGGCGGTCAGGCATTCGACGGACGACAAGAGAATTTAGAATTGCCCGCAGATTTTGACATGCGCCAAATGGAGCGTATGTTTGCTCAGGTGAGCTCGTCGCTGCCTGGCTCTAGCCACAACGAAACTCAACGAGAGGCACAGGAATTAATCTACGAAGCGTTTGACACGCAAGACATCGACGAAAAGATGGGCTTGGTCACTAAGGCATTGACTATCGACGAGGACTGCGCCGATGGCTGGAACCTACTGGCAGAGTACTCGGACAGCCCTAAACAGCAACTGGAATTGCATGGGCGTGCTGAAGAGGCGGCGATGCGTTCTTTGGGCGACGATTTTGAAGAATTTGATGGCCAGTTCTGGGGCTTCCACGAAACACGCCCATTTATGAGGGCGCTCGAAGGACAAGCGCAGGCACTTACTGCACTTGGCCGTCACGAGGAAGCAATCGTAATTTACCTACGGATGCTCACCCACAACCCCAATGACAATCAGGGAGTGAGGTGGCCCATGCTGGGGCTGCTGCTGCAATTGAATAAGGACAAGGTTGCCAGCAGTTTGATCGATCAATTCCCCGATGAATCGTTTATCCTGTGGCCCCTCGCCAGAATCCTGCTGGCCTTACGAAGCAACGCTTCAGAAGCACAGCTCACAAAATTGTTGCAGGACGCCTATTCAGTCAATCCTCATTTCGTCGAATATCTCACAAGTAAAAAAGATCTGCCTATCGAGCAACCGTCTAGGTTCATCATGGGAGATTATTCGGAGGTCATTTCCGCTCTGCCTCTAATTCTGCCGGCGTGGAAATCGACGTCCGGTGCCGTTTCATGGATGAGAAAAGCTGTCGCTCAAGCGGGTTTTGACACGTCGTCCGACACGGCAATTTCAACCGGATCTGCTTCCACTGCCGATGCTAAACGCCTACGTAAACGAATGGAAGCCGAGGCAAAAGGAACCAAACAAGACCTAGACCTAATCTGGCAAGTTGATTATCGAAAGACGAAAATCGGCGATGAGGCCATGTGGAACGTAGTTGTCGTTTGCGAACAACAAAAAGACATCGTTGGCCAACTGCCTTTCGATCGATGCCCGAAAGCTGCTGACATCTGGGACGCCATCCTATTGACGATTGTCGAACCAGAAAATGCAATTGCGAACCGCCCAAGCAAAATAGAGTTTTCCAAAAAGACGCTGGCCAAATCGCTGAGCAAACGCTTGGATAAAATCGGCATTCAGTCCAGCGTCGCGCCGCTCGAGATGATGGAATCTGTTTTTACGATGCTCGAAAGCATGTCGAAGGCTGATCACCTAGAAGACTCCTTGGACCCTGCAGCAGTCAATGTCGTTCCCGAAATGGTTTGGCAGGTCGGCGTTTTGCGGCTTCCAGCGGCAATTGAAGAGGAAGGGGAAATGCTCACTCCTTCAGCGATCCTAGTGATTGACACCCAGACGGGCGGGGTATTGGCAAGCGAACTGCAAACCGAAGACGTTCGGCCCGAAGACATCGCTGCTGCGATTCGCAAAGCTGTTTTCTCAAATCCGATTGGCACCACTCTCAAGCCAGAGTTGATTCATGTGAATTCCAACGACCTCGTGATCGACTTACGGCCCTTGGTTGACGCATGGGGAATCCGCTGCACCGTGACGAGCGACATGGGCACGTTTGACGAGGTTTGCGCGGGCCTCAGCCAGCACTTCGCTCCTCCGACACAGCCTTTTGTCTCGGAAGTGGAGGGGGTATCGGCAGAAGATCACTTGGCATTCTATCAAGCGGCGGCGGGTTATTTTCAAGCAGCGCCATGGAACAAAACACCTAGCGATGCCGCATATCGAATTAGTGGCGACAACCTCGATTTTGATGTCTACGTTGTGCCAATGGGACACATGGGATCGGTGTTGGGTTTGGCAGTCTATTCGAGCTTGACTCTCATTAAGAGTCTGTTGGCAGGTAATCCGCAAGCGGACTTCAACAACAGCAGCCCTTTCGAATCACAGGAAGGACGTGTGTGGTCGGTGATGTTCAACGAATCGCATGAAGTTTCGCCGCGCGAAACCGGAGCGATTGAAACGCTTGGCTTGCCGGTAACCGGTCCCGAAGCCTTTCCTTCACTACTGGAGGTCATCGACGGCGAACCTCAACCAGTGCCGGGGCCACAAGTGGTGCGATTGATGGCAACCTGCCTCAACGCAATGTCCACTGCAACCTACCCGATTACGGACAAGCGATCGGTGACCGTAGGAGACACCGCTTTGACGGTCGATCCCGTCGTTGCGACTGACGTGTAGATTCGATTGTCAATCGAATTCCAATGCTGCCTTTAAGAGACCAAACTGGCTCAGGGCAGCTAGTTGCTACCATCGAGATCTAACATCACCCCTGACGCACCCGAAGGTCATACACTCAAAAGATAGTTAGCCATTGCTTCCCAACGATCGATCTTCACGACCATTGACTAGAAGCCGAACGATCACAACAGCCTCATCGTCAATCCTAAAGTGTAAGACGGCAGTGAATCTTTTTAGCCTGCAAGCTCTAAAGCCCAGTTCGTTTGCCGCAAAATGTTCGGGATTGTCGGAAATCCTGTTGATTCCAGAGTAAAACTCGAATTCAAACTCGTCACCCAGGTGAGGCGAAATACTCTCAAACCATGAGATTCCGTCAAGGAAATCCGTTTTTGCCTCGGCTAATAGGACGACGTTCATTTTTTCCTAGCCGAACGAACCTGGTCTCGGAATTCATCGAGTGGGATAGCCTTTGATTTGTCTGCTTCGTATTTCGCCCAGCGTCTATTCAACTCGGCTTGCTGTTCGGGTGTTATCTCAAGAGAAGCATCCTCAGCAAGTCCATTCCAAATCGCTTGTGCTAAAACGATTTGCTCTTGGGGAGGCAACTGAGAAATATCCGCAATT
>CAZDBE010000437.1:0-3740 GCA_964503675.1 uncultured Pirellulaceae bacterium
GCTTTATTGATTATTTCAGCAGGTATTATTATTTTACGTGAAAAGCAAAATACTAATGCTTCCAAAACTTCACTAACAGAAGACGTTTCTTAAAATAATAATTTTAGTGAGTCCAAGGACGATGTGCATGGATGCACAAGTGTCGCGGGAGACAGGATGTCGGGAGCGACCGTGCGAATATGAGTTGCTACATGTACGACCGTCACGGATGACGGAAGCGCTAGAAACGCAGGACGCAGTTTCTAGTGTACTTGCATCAAATTAAAATCTTTTTCCTCATAATGTCTGCTTTCGGCTGACGATTCGACTTTGCTGAGTCCGAGTGCTTTGACTTGTTATGTGCTTTTATTCGAACTCGATTGCATTAATCTCTTTCATCAACCTGTCGGTTTCAGAAAGTGCTACGATGATTTTTTGATAGTGCAAAATCTCTTCAAACTCTAATGCCCTATCATTTCTGTCTTTGAGCCATTTTTGGGCAGGCTGATAACCGCCAATGTAAACTTCCCAAGCGATTTGTGGCACGTTGTCAAAATACTGCATATCGTTTATATAAACTTTACCGTCTTTGTATTTGGGTTTCATGACTACATTATCGCCATCTATTGGATATTCGGTAATGTATTGTTCAACAGCTGGACTTTCCAATAAATGAATTTGGCGTATTTCTCGACCCAATTTAACCAACTCCCAAAAGGTTTTCTTGTCTTTTGGGTATGGCACTATCGGGAAGTCTATTTTTAAAAACTCTTTGTATTTTTCACGATAACTCGGTGAGTGCAGAACCGCTTGGATATAGTCTAAAATGTCAATTGGGGAAAATGTTTTGTCTGTTGCTTCTTTTTCTTTGGTAAAAGACAAACCTAAATGCTCAGCAATTTTCTTTAAGATTTCTGAATTGAGATTAGGCTTTCTTTCTTCAGTTTGACCTAGGCTAATTTGTCCGCTGACTTCCGGATAGACATATAACGGAAAAATACTTGAGCCATCTTTGATTTCGACGAATACAGCAGGGCTAATATGTTTAGATATTATGGAATGTGACCAAAATTCTTTTTTCGTCTGCCTTGTTATGTTTAAGGAATAGTTATTTTGGCTTAAATGAAAACACATTTGCTCTCTGGGTCTGTCATTAATAGCTTTATCCAATGTGACAAACCTATTATCAAACGGACGATAAGAACAAGGAACAATATTCCCTTTAATATTTCGATCAACCTTTAGCCTTTTTTCGGATATCCTCCAGTGTTTTGATTCAGATAACTGCAATCCCTGCTTTACGTTCTCCGCGGATTTGGAGTCATCAATAAAATATTCAATTTTCTTGATAAGTTTTTC
This sequence comes from uncultured Pirellulaceae bacterium, assembly GCA_964503675.1. GTDB lineage: Bacteria > Planctomycetota > Planctomycetia > Pirellulales > Pirellulaceae > Mariniblastus. Next base: position 1,339 of record CAZDBE010000437.1, read on the forward strand.
GGACTCAAAATCAACCGCTAGAATATCCCGGTGCGTTTGAAAGCCTATACTTTTTAATATAAATAAAGAATTAATTTCAAAGCCGCTTGAGTATTTCTGTTCTAGCTCAAAATCTTTTTGAACCATGAAATACATAGGTTCTTTGTTTGGTATTTCAACAAAAGGAACACTGCTAAGGCTGTTTTCTAACAAGAAACTGTATTTAATATCACGCTTCCCATAAAGGTCGCAATGTAGAACTTTACCTAATTCCTGGGGTTTCTTTTTTCCAGTTTTTACGAAAATACTAATAGCCACGCCTTGCATAATATCAAAGACATTCAAGTCAGGTGAGCCATCTGGGCAAACCTCTTTCTTCTTGCTATTACCATGCAGGTCTATTGTGTAAATTTTGTCAAATGTTTTTAGTAGATTCCATCGCATGCCACGGAATGTAGGATTATCCAAAAAACCATGAGGATTAATAAAAGCCAAAACTCCACTACCATTTCTTTCAATAAAGTGCTGGCCGTAACGTAAGAACTTTACATAGTCATCATTAATCCATTTGGAGTTTCGCTCTTTGAGCTTTTCCTTGCCGCCAGGTTCTTTTTTGTAATCATCCATTAGGCTCATTATCCATTGGCCTTTATTAGCACTTTCTCCGCTATATGGCGGATTACCAATCACACACATCACCGGAGTATCTCTTTTGATGTGATTTGCTTCATTTGCCTCTGTACTCAACCAGCTAGAAAACAAGGTACCAGTGTCTGGGTGGTGTTCTTCCAAGCTATTAGTCAAATATACTTTAAAGCGTTGATTGGACTTTGGAGTAAAACCTGTCTCTGTTAATAGCAAATCTAACTTTAAATGAGCCATTGCATAACTTGCCATTAGTAATTCAAAACCATTCAGTCGCGGCAATAAGTGGCTTTCTACATAGTTGCTCCAAATGCCTTGCTGCCCGTCAAATTTTTTGTATATATGTTTTACCACCTCTGCCAAAAAAGTTCCTGTACCTGTTGCCGGATCAAGAATTTGTACTTTGTATACTTCTTGTTCCATTTGTTTGTAACCTGTTGCAGAGCGTTTATCAGGTGTTTGGCTATTAACTTTAATCGTTGTTTTACTGGTGTCGGCTAGACCTTGCGGTAAATCAAATTCTGTTTTTAGAATGTCGTCAACTGCTCGTACAATGAAGTCGACTACAGGTTGTGGCGTATACCAAACACCACGTGCTTTTCTTAATTTGGGGTCATACTCACTAAGGAACGTTTCGTAAAAATGAATTATAGGGTCCTCCATTTTGGTGGATTTCCCGTAGTATTTTAAAATTTCTTCTACGTTGCATGCCAAAAATATTTCTGAAAGGTTTTCAACAACCCATTTGATTCTGTCGTCAATATCCGGCCCTGCAATATAACCAAACAGCTTCCGTAGAAACGGATTCGATTTTGGAATAAGCTCGGCGGCTTCCTGCCGACTAAAGGTGTCTAAGGTTGGATCATGTAATCGCGCCGCAAACATCCCGTAAGCGATGGTTTGAGCATAAACATCAGCAAATCCTTGTGGTGTGATGTCATGTATTAAAATTTCCTTGAAGGCCAGCATTTGATCTTTCAGCGTACTATCTTCTTGATTGGATTCATCGCTAGATAGAGCTTTTCCGATTATGTCAGAAAGCAAGCGGGCCTTGCCTGCCATCATTTCTGCTAATTTCTTAGGGCTTTTTATTGTTTGCCCAACGTGAATGCAAAAATCTTTGACTAGGTTTTCAAAGTTACCAAAATTTTCTGGCAAAGGCTGTATGCCTTTGTCTGTTATTTCTGCAATTGAAATCTTGGTAACGAGCTCACCCTCGCGGTAAAGGTGAAAGTTGATGTAGTCAGTAAAGATCAGGTTGTTTAAAGAGTCTTTGTACCGGTCAAACTGTTCTTTGTTTCCGGTCTTCTTTGCTCCTTCAAGGTCTTTATCGCCAATGTCTTTGGCTTCAATAAAACCTACAGGAATATCCTTCTTCGTCAAAATGTAATCAGGTGCCCCGCAACTCTGTCTTTTTGGCTCATTAGTAACTAAAACATCTGACACAATAGCCTTGATTAGTTCTGCTAGATCACCTCGATAGGTATGCTCAGTTGCATGGCCTGATTTGTAGTGTTGATTAACCTTATCTAGGTAATTAGTAATACTCATTGGTTTCATTTTTTAGGCTTATCAGGTGAAGCACATAACTATTAATACTATGTATTTATGCGCGTGTATCACAATATTCGTGAGGAATCTGCAATGTCTGCTTTGGGTCGTTAGCGGACATTATAAAATAATTAGATTTTTTAGCATCATCCCTGATGCAACCCTTATTCGCACTTCCCTGTGCTCACACTTTGGGTCGACAGAAATTTGCTCCTGCAATTTCTGCA
>CAZDBE010000438.1:0-3740 GCA_964503675.1 uncultured Pirellulaceae bacterium
AATGCAACCAAAATGAACCCACTAAAAATGACGAAGAGCCCCCGGAGGGAGGGTGGCATGATTAAAATGTTTGTGGCCCGAACTGTTGCCATCTTAACTTTTGGCTTGCCCGTCCCATTTGCTCAATCGATCCTCCATTCTAAGGAACCATAATGCCGTTCTACTTATTTCGTCTTCTTGTGTTTTTTGCGGCAGCAACCGTCTTTTCAACGTCTGCTACTTTTGCCCAAACAAGTGGCGAACAGGCCGACTGGAGTCATCAGGTCAAACTACCTGAAGGCGAGCAGGCAATTGAGCTGTTCAATGGCAAAGACCTGACGGGTTGGAAAGGTTTCGCAAAATACTTTTCGGTCGTCGATGGGATGATTCGCGTTCGCAATGACGAGCCGGTCAAGATGAGTACGTTTTTGTTCACTGAAAAACAGTTTCGAAACTACCGTTTACTGTTGGAGGTCAAACAGACCATGGGCGCCGATTACTCGACGATGCACTCGGCCGTTGCCTCGGGTGGCAAACATGTGAAAAACTGGGGCGGTGAGTACGGGTTCGAGGGCCCAATCCTAATGTTCTGCCACGACTGGGGCATCTGGGGGGCCGATGGTCGCAAACGGGTTTTCCCGGCTGACCAAGAAGTTCCGATGGCCGATGAGACTTGGGAGAAAAAAGGAGAGTGGAATCAGTTGGAGATTCTGGTCAATGGAGATCGGATGCGAATGGTCGCCAACGGCCAGTTAATGGTTGACCACACCGAAGCAGAGGGCCTCCTGAAAAAGTGTGCGTTGGGTTTGCAAATGCATAACGAAAAAAGGACGCAAGAGTTTTACTTTCGCGGACTTGTCGCGGTCGATAACCCAACGGACGTTTTGCTAACACAAACTTCTTCTGCGTTGCCGGCTGATAAAGACTAAAACCGAAATTGCAATCCGGTAAACGCGGATCCGATCGTGACGCCGCCTATGTCGTGGTAGCGGTACCCTGTTGTCCACGCGGTTGACTGTCCTAGTGATCTGCCGAGACTGATTTGAGCGTGGGTTAAATCGGTGTCGCCGATCGTTCCTAGATCAACTTCGCCCGTCATCCACCACCTGGGTGCCAAGTTCCAATCGAATCCAGTCGTCATGTTGAAGCCCGCGTCGCCGCCGTATGAATCGCCCAGCCAGTTGACGCCGACGCCAACTCGCAATCGAAACAGGTCGCTTGCGACTGGTTCGAATACTAGATTCACGTCACCCAAGAACAAGTTGTCACGGAAATCCAATCCTGACTCTCGGAACATGGTCACGCTGGTATCCAATCCCAACCCGCCTGGAGGCTGAAGCAGCAATCCAAGACTCCCAATTGTCAGATCTTCAAAATCAGTGCCGCCCTGCATCGAAAGTCTAGTCGACCAGTTTGAAGGCGATGTTTGCAGAGGAAAATAGTCACTTTCGACTTCCACGGGAATGCCCACTGTTGGAGCAACGATCGGCTCAATCGTTAACGGTGCCGAAGAAGGAACCGGCACACGTCGAGCCTGCGGAGTGTGGTGAATGACGTGTACTTCTTCCACGACAGGCGTCAAGAAATTGTTTAAAGAAAGCACTAGCCCGAGATCATTGTTTGGGCGGCGATTGCGTTGGTCACGATTGCGCTGTGAGCGACGGTGACCGCGATTTTCGTCGCCATGACTATCACGGTGGTTGGGCGGTTGTTTCTCTTGCTTCGATTCGCGTTTGGGGGAGTCTTGTTTCGGCGCTTCCTTGCGAACTGCCTCGCGGATCTTGCCTAGTTTCCCTTGGCCGTGTGCGAAGCCTTGAAGTCCCGCTAGAAATAGGAACAGGAAAAACGCACTGATTGTCATCGTTCGTTTCATCGTTAGCCATCCTTTGCTGTCTACCGTCGGCCGCCGGATCTGAAGCCTCCTAGCTTCAGCCACCCGAACACCGCTTGCTGTTCTCGATGAAGCTGCAACGCAGGCCCCGTGCCACTGCTATGGAATCGTTGAAATGGACCAATCACTCGTATCTCTTGATGATGGCACTTCAATGCTGGCGACCTCAAACCGATTTCTCGGAGGGTCATTTTGATGACGGGGTGCCCGTCACGCGTTGGCATCCATCTGAAATACGACTTTATTCTGAGCTTCTACACCAGACTGGCATTCTTGTGTTTGACCTGAAATGCTCGAAAACACGAGGAAATGTTTGTGATAGTTTTCACGAAGTCTCTCAGCAGCAGCGAGTTTGAAATTATCTTGGAAAATTCCACCAAACATGCGAACCTTAATGAGACGAAGTCGTCATAGGGGCATGGGAAGGAAATCCCAGCACTGTATCTTTTTTGTGATATAGTCAGGTTGTGTGAGACGGGTATAGGAATCCTGATCACAACCTATTACTCCAACCATCGCTCGAATCGCAACGTCGAAATGACATCGATTGGGCGGACAAGGTCTGGAAATTTAACACGTTCTCTTTAAATGCGTGCTAGTCGCGCGGGAGATTTGAAATGCGTATTCAAAACATCAGCTCATTCGCAAACGCTATTTGTCGTTTTGTCGTGGATGCTAATTCGATGTTGCGCTTCAAACTTTCGCAATCGAGTTGGCACCTCAAATCCAGCGCTGGCAGTGTTCCGTGCGGGAGTCCTCGAAAGGATCGTTTGTTCGGCAATGAGATATTTGCCGCAGGCGATCAGGCCGCGATTCTGGCGAATTTATATTCGCTGATTTACGGCCCCGCGATGCTACCTGCTCTCGTGACCACCTCCGGCCTGACGGTCAGAGCGTCAGAACGTTCACTGCGGCTTCCGCATCTTGAACAGCTGACCACGACAGCTCCGGAACAACAGCGACACAGCTAACGCTCTAACAAGAGCATCCCGGGCAGACCAAATTTTGCCCGCGAAACAATTAGCCAGTCACTGTCACGCTTCCGGGTCTGAGTCCGGGTTCCGATGGGTTCGTGTATTTCTGCACATCTCCGTCAGCCCGATTCTGCACCTTGTCTTGAGTCTATGGTCCCAATCATTTGGCCATGGGCGATTTGAAACGAAGAGAACCATGAACGCTATCAACACACAATTAAACGAATTACGAACTACAGCTGACTTAGTACGCTTAGCACAAGGTGGTAACCGAGACGCTTTCGGCGAACTGTTCGAGCGCTTCCAACCAACCATCATGGCGATCGCTAACCGACGTTTGCGATCTGTTGCCGATGCTCAGGAATTGTCTCAGGACGTTTTCGTTCAGGCGATGCTGAAGATCGATCAACTGCGCACACCTGAGGCCTTCATTGGCTGGTTGCGTCAGATCACCGTTCGCATGGCGATCAACCGCGCCGTTCGAAAGAAGCCAGTGATCTCAGTCGAGCCAGAAGTGTTGGAAGCGACTGTGACAGATGCCGGTTCTCCTTTGGACGAAGCGCTGACCGTTGAGCGTAAGGATCAGGTTCAAGCTGGTTTGAGCCGATTGGGCGAGATGGATCGGGACACTCTGGTGGCGTTTTACGTCAACGGCCAGAGCCTGATCGAGATGAGCGACGAGTTCGATGCTCCTTTGGGAACCATCAAGCGTCGTTTACATGTCGCCCGTAAGCGTCTGGCCAAAGAGGTGAGCGAACTGGCGGTGGCATAGCGGCCAATTGAAACTAGAGAGCTCTCTTCCCCTGCGTGAGTCGTGGACTTGCGTGGGGGATTTTTTTTAGGATGGGACAAGCAATGTAGCTACCGTCGCCAGACGGTGGTCCCACGCTCTGGCG
>CAZDBE010000439.1:0-3715 GCA_964503675.1 uncultured Pirellulaceae bacterium
AAAAAACTCCCCTGACTCTCATAACTGAGAATCAGAGGAGTTGTGTATTGGTCTCCGCAAAAAACTGGCGGCTACGTTCTAGTGTTAGCCCTGAAGTCCACGGTCTGCGTGGTGTGCCTTAGATTTACGGTGTCATCATGATCATTTAGTTGATCCCATCACCGCCTCTAGTACGACTCCACTAGATAGAAGGTTCACTAGGTCGCGAAAAAAATTGCGAGCATCAAGAACCGTCGTAACTCTCTGGATAAATCACCAGTTCTATGCGGCGATTGGGGCTGACGCCTCCCGCGGCACCTTGCGAGTGACGAGGACGATTACTGGCCATGCCCATTGTGAATAACTGACGACGCGGCAACCCTAAGCGAATCAGTTCTTCAAAAACAGCCAACGACTGAGTCGCGGTCAACTGATGGTCGGTGGTGCCAGGAGGATTGAGCGGTGTATTGTCCCAATGCGCTTCCACACCAATGATTTGTCTCGGGAAGGATCGTCGCACAGTGGCGACAACCTCACTTAAAAGCGGTCGTTGGGACGGAGCAACCTGATAGGTTCTAGGGACAAACAATCGATCCGAAGGAAACTCAATCCGGATCACGTCGCCATCCATCCGCGCGTCGCCGCCGGGTATTCTAATTTCAGATAGTCGTCGCATCAAACTATTGTTGGCGCGTATCGTTGCCGAAGCGAACTGTACTTGTTCGCGTCCGTCTGCGCTATCACGATTGGCGAAACGGTCAATTCCATTTTCTCGCTGCGCCGTTGCTGAAGCTTGCGCAAACGGCCCGAAAAAACCATTGCCATTGCTGCTACTCGCCGCAGTCTCCTGTAGCCGCTGCCGAATCGCCTGTGTCTGCGCCAACGCTTGCTGCTTTTCTAGCTCCGTTTGTTGGATGCGTCCCGAGGTGTCTGCCAATTGCTCTTTGAGTGTCTGATTGTATTGGTTTGCCAGTTCCAATTTCTGTCGCAGGCCGGCAACCTCTGTGTTGAGCAGTTGATTGTCTGAATCGGTCGCACTGAGCCGCTGGCTTAGTGTGCCGACCTCATTCGCCATCTGCGAAAGTTGTTGACTTTGAGCCAAAGTATTGGGATCGAATTGTCCGCCAAAATTTCCATTGTTAGCCTGCTGGCCCAATGTTGACTGAGGCTTGGTGGTGTTGTTTCTCCAGCCTGCAAACAAACCACTAAGCGGCTTTTTGGCCGTTGATAAACCGCTATCAAGACTACCCGTTCCATTTTGGCCGCCCAGCACTCCGCCAGCCAATTGAGGCAATGGAGCGGCAGGGGATTGGCTTCCGTTGCCGAAGAAACGAGGGCGCTGTCCGAAATCATACATCGCATTATGATCACGAGACGTCGAAGCCGTTTGAGCGCAGCCAGAAAGACATCCGACCAACATCGCTACGGTGATAAGTTTATAGTTTTTTATACAGTGAATCATGACCGGGGGACGTCATTAAACTGTGGATGGATTGCCGAACACGTACATCGGCACAATGAAAATCGCTGGGACTGTAGCGATCTACGTAAGGGGCGTAAATAGCGAATTTACAACACGAAAAAGACAAATTTGGGGACTAGCTGTGGTCTCCAAACGCCCTGAGACGACAGTTTGGCAAGCACGAAGTAAGAGCAGATTTGGGGTATAGCTCTTCAGCCGAACTTTGACGGCAAAGGGTTGACGACGCGCGAAGAGTCATTGCCCTGCTGGCAAAGACGATAGCGGCCCATGTCACTTTTATTAAGAACCAACGGTTTGCCAGTCGCACAATAGGCTAGGCGAAAAAAAATAGTGGACGCAGTACTACGTCCACTTTTTCATTTCAGTCTATCAATCCCGATCACTAGTCTTGTGGCCTACCTTCGGTGCCGTGAAAGAAATTGTGCCACTTTTGAACTGTCTCCATCGACATCGAGTTCAATTGCTCCTCGGAAACACCATTAGCCTTCAGCTCATCGCCGTGGTCGTTCCACAAATGTGTGCGCATATCTCCGGGACCTTCGTAGCCGTAGTTTGGGCTAATGACGAGATCCGTCATACCATAATCTTGAACAACTGGCTCCTGAATAACAGTGCCCTGAATAAAAGTGCCGTCCATGCTTCCGTAAGTTTCGGTCGGTACTCTCAGAGAATCGTAAGCCACAACTGGAGTACTTATTTCGTTATATGCCAACGCTTGATCTGACACGTACGGAGTCGAATACTCTTGGTAGGCGTAGGGCTGCGAATACGTTACATGGGGTTGGTAGAACTCTTGCGAAAATCCTACTGACGAGAACAGACAAATCGTCGAGAGACAAGTTGCCAAAAAATAGGCTTGTGGGCGCAACATGGTGATACCTTTAAGTGTGGGCGGGAAAAGAAAGCTTAAGTTCCTTACGGTGAGAGAATTCACGGTAGTTGAACTTGATCCAGATTCTAGGTAATCAGCATCATTTCTTGACCAAAACCAAAAACTTCCCAGTGAGGAAATCCAGCCCCTTACTCGAAAATAGATGTACGTTGTCTGTCTCTCCGACGAGTTCTGAGATGACAGCGTCAGTTTCACATCTGCCGATGGAGATGTCATGAAGGCTCATCACTGAGCGTAGCGACTCAGAGACGCTGGAAAGAGTAACTCCCAGATAACCACCTCTATAAGTTTGGTGTTCAACCGAACCCAATACATTCGACTGAAAACCGAATCTACATGTCCGGGCCCAGCGTCTTGACCTTCAGCCAACGCACCAGTGGCAGCAGCACGGCCATCAATACCAGAGATACCAGTAGCACCAACAACAGCCACGCTCCAAAAGCGAAAAAGGAGTTTCGTCCGGCTATCCAAACTCCCGGCCACCTAAAAATTGAGAACACGGCGCCAAAGGCAAGGTAAGGGCCGAAGGCCAGATAGCTGTCGCGAAAAATAGCAAACAAGACCACCGCACAAACCATCGCCGCGATGATCCCATATATAAAACCGGATGCCGAGGCTTGCCAGCCGATAAAGGTTCCGATCATCGCCATCAGCGTAACATCGCCAAACCCCATGACCTGCATGCCAAGCACTGCGCCTCCGACCAGACGAATCCCCCAAATCAGGCCACCGGCAACTGCCATCCCGATCACCGCCCCCATCAGACTGATCCAGTTTTCCGGCGGCAGCATCATCCATGCTAACACCAACAGTGGTAGTCCAACGAGTAAGATCGCGGCCAGAATCTTCGACAATCCAAACGGCCCGCGCTCAACCGTCCGCAAGGCACACTCCGTTTTTCGTCTTGGCCGTAGCACCGACGCCACTGTGAACTTGATCCCTTTGCCAAAGCCCAAGTGAAATGGACTAATGCGTGGAAAGAGGGAGAGGATCCAAATCGTGAAAACACCAATTGCAAGCGCCAACCCCACCCAACTCAAACTCCAGTGACCAGCAGGAAACGGATGCGGCGAGCGAAAATTGATCCACTCAACCACAGGTCCGGCAGGAGTGGCCGCAAGTTCTGGCAAACGTGAGTAGGGCAACGCGGCAGCAATGCACAGCCCCGCGATCGTTCCCGGAACTGTAATCTGATCTGGAATCAGGCGTTCGTCGAAATCAATAAAAGTCGCGATAAACAGCAACGCAATTAACAGCGTGTGCGACCAAAACCAGATCTCGGCGTAACTGCTCCACTGAGCCATCACGGGCAAGTTACCCGCATTAAATCCCAGCAGCCCACCGCCAAGTTGCCAGTGCCA
>CAZDBE010000440.1:0-3689 GCA_964503675.1 uncultured Pirellulaceae bacterium
TCGATAAGCATGGATTCGGGAATCCCGCCAACCGCGTCGATCAATGGTTGGATGTCGGCGTAGTTTCTAGCAGCCAGTTCCCGCAACTCGTGTATCCGGCGATTGCAGGCGAGGATTTGCTGGCCGACATTCTCCCAAAACTGCATCTCGTTCACGGTTCCATAGGCGGTGACGCCGGCGTGTTGCTCGCCCCATCTCTGTAACAATTCAACGAGCCCCTGCACCCGCTGCTGAACGCTTTCAGGAATCGCGTCTGTAGACTCTGATTGAATCGCTGACGATCGTTCAATCTCGCCGACGACTACAACAGTCGACTCTTCGGAGGTAATCTGTTCGCCTAGCGATGGACCTGCCTCGGCAGCAGCTGAAACGGACAGGGCTAACTCCGGGTGATAACGATCATCCAGCAGGTTATTGGTCGCGTAGCGAATCGCACTGGTCAGGTCATCAATCGACTGAGTGAGTACGACGACACACTGTTGTAAGCCGTCAAGGCGAGCTTCGTCATGTTGTTCATGACGAATTTCATCCGAGAGGCGGTCAATACTGTCAGCCACATCCTGCAGCTGCGAAACAAGGGAGGCTCCCATAGAGATAGAACGAAAGTAGTGAACTAAAACGGTAAACCTTCACCGTGGGCCAGGCGTTGGCGTTGGTGCAACTGCGTTTGATACTGCTGGAGATAGTACGCTTGCAGGTCATCACCAGTCAGCCGGCTGTCAACGAGCTCTGCATCAAGGTCAGGCATGATCGCTTCCTCGTCACGGATGATCTCGGAAGGATGAAGGTCGCGGCCATCAGAATCGGCCGCTTCAGGAAAAGTAGACATAGGAGCGGGAGTCTGCACCTGCCCGCTCACCATGTCAACAAAATTGCCGAGAAAGTGAGGTCACCAATCAGCGCGCTCAACAAACCGTCTCACGCGAACGTGAGACGGCAGCTGGCTTATTCCATTTAACGCGCCCAAAAGCCAGAGAAAAACGCGGGCTTGCTTCGCGGTAGATGGCATCTAAACACCGCCGGATTGCCAAGCCGTTTCTGGCGCCGTGCAGGCGACAGAAACCGTCTGGCAGCGAGCTAGTCATGGTCAAACAGCGTTGTCTGATACGCATTGCTTAGTCGATCACGAATCAGATCGACAAAATCCTCTTGCTGTTCGATACCCACGTACCGACGACGCAGCCGCTGAGCCACTCGAAGCGTGGTTCCCGTTCCGGACATGGGATCGAGCACCCTATCCCCTATTCCCGTCGAGCACAGGATGATGCGTTGCAACAGTTCCTCGGGCAACTGGCAAGGATGTCCTTGTAGACGCTCCTTTGCATTTCCCACCAAACGAGGAATCTCCCACACATCATCCGGCACGCGTGGACCAGCGGCCCGCTTGTCACCATCGAGCATCCGTTGCGACGCCACCCTTATGTCCTCGGTGTTAAACGGCGAGTGCTGAGCATCCTTCACATGCCAGAACAGGTGTCGGTGACCACTTGGAAAGCGATGCTCGTGGTATTGCCCGAAAGTTTCCCGCCAAATAATACGATTCCGTCTGGGCAAGAGCTCACTCAACATCAGCCCAAAGTCATCCGCCCACGGCTCGGGCACCAAAAACCACAGGCTGCCCGCCTTATTGAGCAACCGGCAGCACTGATGCGACACCTCTTCCATCTGAGCCAAATAAACCTGCGGATCCAGCTGGTCTGCCTTCTTTCCGTTTCCGTAGTCGATGCCAATGTTGTAGGGAGGATCAACAAAGACGGTTTGTACAGAAGCCGCAGGCAAAGTCGGCAGCACATCGGCACAGTTGCCATGTATGACGCCATCTTCCAGTGAGTCATTGGGGCGCTCCATCAGCTCAGGAAGAAGTCCAGGAACCCAGCAGCAACCGCACTGCATCGCGATAACTGGCACCCACCGGCAGTCCTAAAGACTGAGCCTGGCGCAGCGGCAGTGGATCTGCGCAATCAGACAGCTCCTTCAGCAGCTTCTCGGGATCGGCGACAGCATCAAAGTTGTCGAGGTAGCGTAGGAACGCTTCTTTGTCGAGGCCGCTGTTGAAAGGTGGCATAGAAATCAAGGCGGAAGACGATAGCGCAAGTGCTGATCGCGGTCAACCAAATCTCTTCGCAAAATCGATGCTGCGTTAACCGGCCCTTAATCGTGAAAGCAACTCAACATCCGTAAGCACGTCGACACGCCGCTTCGCGCAATATCGTTTCACGTCAACATGATGTAAATGACGATCAAGCGTACAAATTACATCAGCTGCACCCACAATCGCAGTCGCCACAATCGGGTTGTCATCTGGATCATGTGGCACAACATCGAGATCGGTCGCCAACACATCCACCATTTCCGCGTTCTGAGTTAACAGCAATAGGAAGGAGTCAATTTCATCGTCACTGAGCTTGTGAACCGGACGCACGCGCTCGTAGCGCAGTACCCGTGACAGCTCCACCAGAATAAACGGCGAGAGCAGAAAAACGTCTGGTGGTACGATCAAGTTGCGAAGAATAGCTGCCGGCCCTGATTTACCAATCGTGGCCCGTACAAGAATGTTGGAATCAAGAACGACTCGCATCAGGTGGTCGGCGAATGTGATCCATCGCCTCATCGACTGCTTCGTCGATGTCGTCACCCGTAATGCCCTGATCGTCGGCGGACTTTTTCATGTTTGCGAGGACCTTCTCAATTTTCGCAGCCGATTGAATCCGTTGCTCGTTGGTCGGTTGTACCGCGTCGAAAGCGACAATGTAGACGTGCTCGGTGCCTTCAAGCGGCTTACCGAGCAAATGCTCCAACGACTGCTTGTCGCGAGCAGGCAGATCACCAACGTTTCGGGAGAAGTTTGCAGCCATGATAACTCAATTGTACCGCGTGTCTGCGAGCCAAGGCAACTAAAGTCTGGCCAAAGTTGCTTGAGCTGCGATCACCGCACCGGCCAGCCAACTGGCCGTGATCGCATTCTTAAGCAGCGGGTCTACCATAGCGCCGACGAGACACCTTACGAATGACGTCCGCATCGGCCATCTGCCGGTTGCGCTTAGGCGGCGGCAGGGTCTGGATCGTGAATGGCCGCGATGGAACACCATCAATAGCAAGCCGTGTGATGGCATGATACTTGGGCAAGTTGATCAAGTCGGCCGGATTCAACGGTGCACCGAGCTGGTTAGCGATCACTTCTGCATCGTCAAACGCCAACTGAAATGACACCAGCGTGCTGACATTTCCAAACATAGCTGCCATCAGCGCCGGATCGACCTGTTCGAGATACTGCTGAGCGCCCGTCAGCCGCAAGCCATACTTCCGCGCCTGGCTAAGAATCGCAGCAAACGATTCGTTCACGTAAACCGGATACTCATCAACATACAAGTTGAATGGGTTGCGTTGCTCTTTATCGAGTTCCGCACGGCTCATGGCCGCTTGTTGAATGCCGGCCACCATCAACGAACCCAGTAGCGTGGCCGCATCCTCCCCAATCAATCCTTGCGACAAGCTAACCAGCAAAATCTGCTCTTGATCCATCACACGGCGCAAATCGAGTGTCCCTTTCGGGTCGGAAAGTATCGCTCGCGTAATTGGATTGGCCGTGAACTGCCCAAGCTTATTGAGAATGGCCGGCATCGTCTCTTTTTCATACCGATCGGTCCAACTCGCAACTTCATCCTGCCAGAACGAACGCACCTCTTCAT
>CAZDBE010000441.1:0-3649 GCA_964503675.1 uncultured Pirellulaceae bacterium
TAACGGGCCTGACTGTATAGTCGGTCGGGGTCTGCTTCTTAAGCTTCACCAGCATGCAGTCGTAGATTGCCGCGTTTGGCCCGAAGAAGCACTATTTATTGTCCCTAACGAATACGAAGTTTTTGAGGCCTCGTTGGCTGAAGCTTGGACGGATGTAGCCGCGAATTTTAATTTTCCGCCCGTCGATTGCGCGTATCTCATCGGTCAGTCGATCGGGCGTAAAGGGCTCGTCGGGCTCAAGATCGAATTTAACATCGTCAAAAGTTAGATCGTATAACCCGTTGTAAGATTTGAGTTTACTCGGGACAAGATCCTGCGATTGGTCAGTCTTCGTGGCGTTGCCACTAAGATCCAACCTTTGGTCTTCTAGGGTTGGGAGAGATTTGGGAAGCCGTGCTAGTATGTGCGCTGGAACCGTTTCGGCCTCATCGATTTCAATTGTGTCATCAGATTCGTTGGCCGCTTCCATTGCCACGGCATCAATGCGTGATTGTTCAAGGGAATCCAATTCAATTGACGAATTCGACGGTGTCGAATCCAAACCCTCCTTTGAGGTGCCAAAGCCAAAGTAAAAAAACAACGCCAGCCCAACGATGGCCACGGCCATTGGGATCGGGTTGCGTTTGGAAATTGCCATGTTGGTTGGTCTAAACGATCAGGCTATGGGAGTAACGCAACGAGTTGTATTTCTCGGACGCACTTCATTTGAAAAACAGCTACGGCTTCCACCATGTGTAGCGGGTTTCTTGTGAGTGGAAAGCCGCTCACTTATTGAGCGTCGCCTGACGAGTCTAACGAACATGGCTGGCTTCGATTTCGTAGAACACTTGAGGCACTTCTTTTTCGTTGACCGGAGCGGTGTTGGGATTGAGTCGAAACGTGCCTCCAATTCGGCGTAGGCCATATGAGTAGTCGACGGTGTCATCGGAGCTGATTCTTACCGCAATGACCTCGGTGATTTTTGGATTGCCGCCAAAACAGCAGTCGCCAAAGTCACCCACCATAATGAAATTCTTCAGTCGCTTCTTCTTGCCAGATGGTGGGCGCACGTAACCTTTGATGAACACCTTTTGTCCGTCTAGCTCTTGGGCTTTCTCGGAGTACGGCAAATTGGTCTTTTTGTTGTTTCTCAGATCAGCGAACGAAATCCGCCGATGGTCCGGTGGTACTTCAGTCGCATAGATGTAACTGTGCATGACCACACTGCCGATCAACATTACTGCACAGATTGCAACTCCGATTCTTGCCGGTGTCTTCCCAACCAATTCGTCGGGGTAGCGTTTTATCCCTGCAAGTGCGGCCATTCCGCAGCCGATACCAATAATGGGAAGAATCACAAACAGCTGCGATAAAAAAGAGGCAGCGCTGAGGATCGCAAATACGAGACACGCGACGGCTGCTTTACTCACCGCTTTGAATTCATCGTTACTGAGGGCGTCGTCTTGTGATGATTGGAAGTCGCTGTTCATTCGGTCGGGTCAAAAGGATGATGGGATCGCTTGATAGGAAAATATGACAGCAAAATTGCCACCAATTGTTGCTACGCACCGCAACACTCGATAGTTCATGCCAAGATTCCTAGGCTGCTTTGCGGTTCCCAATGTAAACCGGCGATTCAGAATATCAAACGCTGAAATGAGCCGCTGACCACCGACCAGAGCAGAAAAAATAGAACGACTGAGCAAACGAAGGGGATCAAAATGATCTTCAACGTTAAATAGGGAACTGCCGCAACAGGAGTCAACGGTGTCGCCGCAGCCACCGGAGGGAGCGTGCTGGTCGTCTCCGCCGCCACTGCGAGGGAGGAAGATTCGCCTTGTTTCGCCGATAGACTAGTGACCTCGCCACTGGCGGCAGCGATGTTGGGTTGGCCAAGCGTTTCGGTTGGCTTGGCGGGTTCGGCCGGTAAAGTCGCTACCGAGGACGGGCCGTTTGCGAAATCCGAGGCGAGTGGGACCTTGAAGGAGGTGTGGCGGGATTGGAGTTTGGACGGCATCGTGGGCACTTCGGTTTTTGGTTCGAGTTCTCCTTCGCGTGGGGCGTGCACGGTCTCATTGTCGAGTTCGGCGAACGGATCGAGATCGTCGTCTATTGTTGCAGTCGACACAAAACTGAGCGACGTGGCCGATTCAACATTTGCATTGGATTCAGACAGCGGTTCGGTGGTATCTGCGCCTTCACGCTCTACATCGCTGTCGTCGTCCTCTTCGTCGTCGAAACCACCGCCAAACAATTCGGCTCTTTCAATGGATCCGGGATCAATTTTCTTTAATTCGACGAGGTAATCTTTGGCGCGAGTTTCGGGGGACGCCATGAGAAACGCAACGATCGGCACGCGTAACCAGCGGTTTTCCTTTTTCGATTCTTTGAACATTTTGACCAGTTTTTCGGTCGCATCCCAATCCTCCCACCGCGCGAGGTCTGAGATAATCAAGTCGGCCATTTTGGGTCGATCAAGCAGTTTTCTGACGGCCGAAATGATACGTTCGCGAGAGACAAGTTCCACTTCGGTTCCGTGAAACCGTAGAGCAGAAACGGCACCCATCGTCGTAGTGAAATCACTCGCGTCGTCGATCAGGAACTTCTCTTCGATTAGGTCGACTCCCGCGTCACCTTTGAGACATAAATAGCAGGCCACCAATGCATCCATCCCACGCAAATTGGAGTCGCCTCCGTCGGAGATCATTTTCTCTAGAACGTCGCCGTCTTCCGCAGTCCCGCAGACGCCCAGCATCGTCAGGTACAAGCGTCGTCGATTGATCGATGTGTCTTCATCAACGATCCAATCGAGTAATTGCTTGCGATTCATTCGATCTTTAAGATCGATCAAGTCTGAATAAGGCGCTTTGGCGAACTCGTCGTAGGCATCGAACGCCATCGAAGACACTTCGTGCTCGAAATAGTCTTGGAAGAAAGCCAAACGGTCCGCACCCGATTCTGGCAGTTTCTGGATGTCCTCAAGGTACTTCAGTAGCACGGGCGCCGCCTTGATGGGCGTCGTCCAAGCAATGTCTGGCGGATCGATTCCCATCACCAGAAACTCTTTACCCTTGGGATACCTGCCTACCAAGAGGGCTTGGAACTCCATCCCTTTTTCAAGCACCTCATCGCCCTTGAGTACTTTCGTGATCTCAAAGGTGGCTCTTGGCAGATCAGCGTCCGGATCTTCGGGCAGCTCGGGAGCGTCAATCAGCTTGGCCGACACGACCACATCTTTGGCTGCCATCTGATCGGTGAAGGTCAAATTAATCGACGCACAGAAAGGGCACGCTGAGGAAGATGCGATTGCCGCCGATTCCGATAACAACACCAACCAAGCTAATATCATGAACCACCTCGCCGCAATCTTCATCAGTGCAACTGTTTGCAGACCGATATCGCGCCTTGCAAAACGACTGTTGCGATTCGCAAGGGTGGCGCGTGGCATAGTTGGTGCTAATGTGATCAATGTGGGAGTCCGAAATTCACGACCGGTGGGTGAAAAAACGTCGTGGGCGAAGGAACAAAGACGGGTGGATGATGTACGAATTTTATGGCAGGAGGGCCCAAGTATTCAATGTTCGATTTCGCTTATTTTGTCCAGAGACGCGTTTTAGACGGAATAAACGGCCGACTATTCTGCCAGCAGTTTACCCAACAGGACATTTTG
>CAZDBE010000442.1:0-3644 GCA_964503675.1 uncultured Pirellulaceae bacterium
TCTGCCCCAAGTACCAGCAAAAATCATGATCCATGTCCGGCGATTACGCAAAAGCTACCAAGACATCCAAACAGGCACATTCACGGCACTCGACGGAATCAGTTTCGATGCGTTGCCTGGTCAGATATACGGTCTACTCGGTCCCAACGGTGCCGGCAAGACAACGGCCTTGCGAATTCTCAGTACTGTTTTAAAACCCACCAGCGGCACCGCGGTGATCAACGGGTTTGATGTCAACAAGTCACCTGAAAAGATCCGCCATCAGATCGGATTCGTTTCATGCAATACCGCGATCTACGACCGCATGACGGCTTGGGAACTGGTGCATTATTTTGGCCAGCTGAACGAGATGAACCCAGAGACACTGCAAATGCGAATGGAAAGCATCTTTGAACGTTTCCAAATGAACGACATCCGTAATGTTTTAGGAAGCAAAATGTCGACCGGCATGATGCAAAAAGTTTCCATCGCCCGCGCTATCGTTCACGATCCGCCAGTGTTGATTTTCGACGAGGCAACATCGGGATTGGATATTTTAGTCGCCCGTGAGGTCCTTCTTACCATCGAACAACTTGCCGACCAAGGCAAGTGCATCATCTTCTCATCTCACATCATGACCGAGGTCCAACGACTCTGCGACCGGATTGCAATCATGAGCCACGGCAAGATCCTGACCGAAGGAACGATCGAAGACATTGTCGATCGCTACGGAGAAAGAGACATCGAAGAACTCTTCTACCAAGTCATTCGCGAGTCCACTCGGGACAAAAAAGAGGCCAGTACCGTGGGCGCTTGACATCGCAATGCTCCGCTGCCCCTCCCACAAACCCATCTTTTGTTTTTCCATTTCGTCCCTCAACTGTCAACAAGATTCCCATGAAGTGGTCTACTGTAAAACTAATTTTCTCACGTGAGATGCGAGACCAGTTCCGCGATCGGCGAACACTGTTCACCGTTGCGATTATGCCGTTGATCCTGTACCCGTTGATGGGGATGGCGATGTTGCAGGTCGCGCAGTTTATGCGGGAGCATCCAACGGACATTTGGATCGTTGGCGGCGAAAATCTCCCCTCATCTCCAGCGCTAATCGAAGACGGAAAAATCAGTCAAAAATGGGTCAGTGAAAAGAATCAGAAACTGCTGCGTCTGCAGGGTTCTGGTGCAGACGACGCTCAATTCTTCTCCCTAATCAAAGAGTTTAAAGAAACGCCTGACAACAGCAGTCTCGTTAGCCCCGGCAGCCAACTGGTCGATCGTCTTCTCGAACAACAAATGAAGAATCGCAAAGTCGACTTGGCCATTGTGATACCGAACTCCATTGGAGATCCTGCGGCGATAGATTTTGATGGGCCGCAGGCGACACCGGGCAAGATTTACGTATTTCACAACTCTGCCGAAGACAAAAGTAAGATCGCTGCCGACCGGCTACGTACGATTCTTGGTCGCTGGAAGCACTCTTATGTTGAGAACACTCTCGGCGAAAACAGCGTTCCTCCGTGGCTGATTCAAGGAATCGAGATCAACGGTGCAGACGTTGCCGACAATCGAGGTAAAAGTGCCGCGATGTGGTCAAAGATTCTGCCGTTCGTCGTAATGGTTTGGTCGTTAACCGGAGCATTTTACCCCGCGATCGATTTATGTGCCGGCGAAAAAGAACGCGGCACTTTTGAAACATTACTCAGTAGCCCCGCCCAACGCAGCGAAATTGCCATCGGTAAACTGTTGACTGTGATCTCATTTTCGATGGCGACAGCGCTATTGAATATGTTTTCGATGGCCTTCACGGGGCTGTTTGTCTATTCGCGCATGACGGCCGGAATTGGTGGTCTGCAGATGGGCGCTCCACCAATGGCCTCGCTGATGTGGCTGGTTGTAGCCCTAATACCTATTTCAGCATTGTTCAGCGCCGTCGCACTAGCCGCGGCCGCGTTTGCTCGCTCCAGTAAAGAAGGCCAATATTATTTGGTACCTTTGATGATGATTTCGATGCCGTTGATGATCATCCCCATGCTGCCAGCTGCCAAACTAGATATCGGCACCAGCCTGATCCCAGTGAGCGGACTGATGCTGTTGCTGCGAAGTCTAATTGAGGGCCACTACGCGCAGGCTGTTCAATTTTTCGCGCCCGTTTGCTGTGTCACGACAATCTGTTGTTGGATCGCGGTGCGCTGGGTGGTCTATCAATTCAACAGCGAAACTGTTCTATTCCGCGCCTCCGAAAGATTCGCGGTCGGTGCATGGATGAAATCTGTCTTCAACCAACGCCATGACATCCCAAGCCTCGGCAATGCATTCTTGTGCTGCATCAGTATTTTGGTACTAAAGTTTTTCATTGGCATCGCTGCGGCTGGTATCGTACCCAACTCCTTTATAGATTTGGCGCAGATCACGCTCGCCGTTTTGCTGGCCGGTGTGCTGTTTCCAACTGTGATTATGGCACTAATGCTTACGACCAACGCACTGAAGACACTCAAGCTATCACGCTGTAGCGTCCCAGTTGCATGTGCTGCGGCGATCATGGCCATCTGCTTCCATCCGGCCTTAATGGCGCTGACCTCATTGGTGATGGCAATCTATCCACCGGTAGGAGACACATCTCAATTGGGTGGTATGTTTGAAAACATCATGGGATCGGCCCCCGGATTTTGGGCAATTTTATTAGTGATGGCCGTGGTACCCGCGATTGTCGAAGAACTTGCCTTCCGCGGATTTATCCTCTCAGGTTTCGAACGGCTGCGGAACAAGTGGCAGGCGATTCTACTGGCTAGTCTCTTCTTTGGAATGGCTCACTCATTTATCCAGCAATCAATCGTTACCGCATTCGTCGGTATCATCCTCGGCGTCGTCGCGGTTCAGACACGCAGTATTATTCCCTGCATGATCTACCACGTTACTCACAACAGTCTTACTTTGATTCTCTCGATGATTGCTCCATCGAGAATTGAGTCTTCTCCACTGCTTCAAACCTTGGTTCACTCACCTGACGGAAATGGGTTTGAGTATACAATGTTTGCGACCGTTGCGATGGCGGTGATTGCTTGCGGAATCATGGTGTGGTTCTTGAAGCTTGAGGTGAAAGAACCAGAGGCACCAAAGCAGAAAATCGAAGAAAGTGTCGAAGATGGAAACTTTGCACCTGCTGAATCGGCTGTATAATCTTTCGAAAAACTAGCCGCCAAAAGTCCAATTCTCATAGCCGTGACAGGCAAGCGCCGACTCTATAACGCGCGTGTTTTCTTACCAACATTGTGGTCCGGGCCGCAGCAGTGCTTACATAGCTGCATCGGTACAAGTTACGATAGTGTTTGAGAATTTTTGCGGGGCGGACCTATACGCTTTCTTTTGGTCGAAATAGTTGGTCAGCCCTACCGCTTTTATTTAGATCGAAACATGCATGTCAAAATCATTTGAAGTTGCGGTACTCGGCGGAGACGGGATCGGCCCTGAAGTTACGCAACACGCAGTCCGTTTATTAAAAGAAATCGGACCTCATCTTAAGGATGTAACACTAAACCTTCAGGAGCACTCTGTTGGTGTCGGTGAATACAAAAACAGCGGCAACGCGTTGCCTGACAGTACGTTCCAAGCTTGCGAACAAAGCGATGCGATTTTGCTCGGCGCGATGGGATTGCCCAACCTGCGCT
>CAZDBE010000443.1:0-3642 GCA_964503675.1 uncultured Pirellulaceae bacterium
CGGGCGATCAAACGCAGGCAGTGGCAGTGACTTTACGTTACTCTCAGACGTTCGACGAGCAGCAAAAATTCAAGAACCAAGACTGGATACAAATGCGGGCGGTCTCCATCGACTGCCCCTTCATTAACTTAGCAAAAGGTATAGTGCATGTCGGACGTGATTAAATCGTCAGCAGAATCTATCGAGGATAACGACCCATACTTGAAGCAGACCGTGGACATGGATCCAGCGGAAACTCAGGAATGGCTCGACTCTCTGGAATACATCATCAAGAGCAAAGGGAACGACCGGGCGAAATACCTGCTGTCGGCTCTCGAGACTCGTGCACGCTTGGAAGGCGTGGATCTTGAGATGAAATCCAACACGCCCTACATCAACACGATCAACAAAGATCAACAGCCAGCCTATCCAGGCAACCGCGAGATCGAGCGACGCATCAAAAGCTTCGTCCGGTGGAACGCGATGGCCATGGTGGTCAAAGCCAACAAGGCGACCTCCGCACCGGGCCTCGGTGGCGTCGGCGGTCACATTTCGACCTTCGCATCTTCGGCGACTTTGTACGAGGTCGCCTACAACCACTTTTTCCGTGGACGCGGGGAAAGTGGATACGACGGCGACCAGATTTACTTTCAGGGCCACGGCTCGCCGGGTATGTATTCGCGTGCCTACATGGAAGGGCGCTTGAAAGAGGAAAATCTGGACAGCTTCCGTCAGGAACTCAACCCCGATGTTCAGGGACTTTCGTCTTATCCTCACCCGTGGTTGATGCCGTCCTTCTGGGAATATCCAACTGTATCGATGGGACTTGGCCCAATTATGGCCATCTATCAAGCTCGCTTTAACGAATACTTGAAGGATCGCGGAATCAAGGACACCACCAACCAGCGCGTTTGGGCTTACCTAGGCGATGGCGAATGTGACGAACCGGAAACACTCGGCGCGATTACGCTGGCCGGTCGTGAGAAACTGGACAACCTGACGTTTGTCATCAACTGCAACTTGCAGCGTCTCGACGGACCGGTTCGCGGTAACGGTAAGATCATCCAAGAACTAGAGGGCATCTTCCGCGGTGCCGGTTGGAACGTCATCAAAGTGGTTTGGGGCGATGACTGGGATCCACTACTGGAAGATGACGACAAGGGCTTGCTGGTAAAACGCATGGGCGAAGTCGTCGATGGACAGTACCAAAAATACGTCGGCATGCCGGGCAGTTACGCGCGCGAGCATTTCTTTGGCAAGTATCCGGAGTTGCTGGATCTGGTGAAGAACATGTCCGACGAGAAACTGGAAACGATGCGTCGCGGTGGCCACGATCCAGAGAAAGTCTACGCAGCATACAAAGCGGCGTGTGACCACAAAGGTCAACCGACCGTCATTTTGGCCAAGACAATTAAGGGGTACGGTTTGGGTGAAGCGGGCGAAGGCCGCATGATTGCTCACAACCAGAAGAAACTCAACGAAGACGAGCTGCTCGAATTCCGAACTCGTTTCGGGATTCCAATCTCGGACGAAGAAGTTGGCAAAGCTCCTTTCTATCGTCCTTCGGAAAGCAGTCCAGAGATGCAGTACATGATGGAACGCCGGGAAGCCCTAGGTGGTCCCGTTCCGTCGCGTCCGACAGAGCATCCGTTGATCGACGTTCCGACGTTCGAGGATTACTCGAAACAGGTTTTGCGTGACTGTGGCAAAGAAATTTCGACGACGATGGGCGTCGTCCGATTGCTTTCGCGTTTGTGCAGCGACAAAAAAATCGGCAACAACATTGTGCCGATCGTGCCGGACGAGTCTCGTACCTTCGGTATGGAAGGGATGTTCAAGCAGGTTGGTATTTACTCTCACGTTGGCCAGTTGTACGAACCGGCTGACTCAGCGAACAAGCTTGCGTTCTACAAAGAAGCCAAAGACGGGCAGTTGCTCGAAGAGGGAATCACTGAAGCTGGTGCGATGTCTTCCTTTAACGCCGCTGGAACTGCCTACAGTGCTCACGGCGTCAATATGATTCCGTTTTACATCTACTATTCGATGTTCGGTTTCCAACGCGTTGGCGATTTGATTTGGGCTGCAGCTGATATGCGAGCCAAAGGATTCTTGTTGGCTGGAACTGCGGGACGAACCAGCCTCAACGGCGAAGGGCTTCAGCATCAGGACGGACACAGTTTGCTTAACGCAATTGCGTTTCCAACGGTACGAGCTTACGATCCCGCGTTCCACTTCGAAACGGCCGTCATCATCTTTGAAGGCTTGAAGAAGCTTTACAAAGAAGGCGAAACGGCAATCTACTACCTGATGGTTGGTAACGACAACTACGTGATGCCTGACATGCCAGAAGGCTGTGAAGACGGCATCATCAAGGGCATGTACAACTTCCGCTCGGCCAAAGCGGACAATGCAAAGCACACCGTGCAGCTGTTCGGTTCTGGTGCGATCATGATGAGTGTGCTGAAAGCTCAGGAAATTCTTGCCAGCAAGTACGGCGTCTCTAGCGATGTCTGGTCAGTGACCAGTTACACTCAGCTTCGCCGCGACGCCGACGAATGCCGTCGCTGGAACATGCTGCACCCGACAGAGACTCCGAAGAAGAGTTACTTCGAGACTCAGATGGAAGGTACCGACGGACCGATCATCGCATCAAGCGATTACGTGAAGGCGTTGGCCGAACAGGTTGCTCCGTTTGCCCCTAACGGCATGTTTGCTTTGGGAACCGACGGTATGGGACGCAGTGCGACTCGACCTGACCTACGACGTCACTTCGAAGTCGATGCCGAATGCATCGTCGTTGCGACGCTGTATCAGTTGTCTCAAGAAGGCAAAGTTGATGCTTCGGAAGTCGCCAAGGCAATCAAGGATCTGGGCGTTGACCCTGAAAAGATCAATCCGCTGTACGCGTAGAGGTTGAAGAGTCTTGTAGCCGAACTCGCAAGAGTTTGGAGGTCTGAAGAAGAGCTTGCAAAGCTCTGTCGACACAGGCCGAGAGTGGATGTTGAAACGATGGCACGCACAATTGAGAACATAAGGACGATATGGCTGTTGAAATTAAATTGCCGTCACTAGGCGAAGGCGTAGATTCTGGTGACGTTTTGGAACTATTGGTTGCTGAAGGCGACCAGATTGAAAAGGACCAAGGCGTTGTCGAGATGGAAACCGATAAGGCGACCGTCATCGTCCCCAGCGATTTTGCCGGAACCGTGACCAAGATCATGGTTGGCGAAGGTGATACGCTGGAGGTTGGCCAAGTGATCCTAACGCTCGAAGCATCCGATGCTGGTGCTGCCGAACCTGCGCCGGCCGCCGCGCCTCCCGCTCCCGCTCCGGAACCAACTCCGCCGCCGGCGTCTGAACCGGTTGCAGCGACGCCTCCACCGGCTCCCACGCCGCCGCCAGCCCCTGCTCCGACTCCTGCACCACCAGCACCGGTTGCTGCTACCCCGGCACCTGCTCCTGCGGCACCTGTTTCGGATCTGTCCAAGGTTCCTGCCGGTCCTGCGATTCGCAAACTGGCGCGTGAAACGGGCGTCGACCTGACACGCGTCTCTGGATCTGGTGAGAAAGGTCGCATCACACGTGAAGACGTTTTGGCGGTCGTGCGAGGCGGAGGATCTGGGGCGGCATCTTCTTCGACCGGAGTCATCGCAAGTCCCGGAA
>CAZDBE010000444.1:0-3615 GCA_964503675.1 uncultured Pirellulaceae bacterium
AACTCCTTAATCATCGTCTTCAACGTAGTTAAAATCTTCATTGTTTTTAAAATAAAAGCATTGTTCAGCCTGGTTGAAAGATATTCTTAGACAAGCTCTTAGCGCAATGTCACCTTCTTCGAATTTGTAACTGCCATCTAGATTCATTAGCGGGAATTCATGCTCACCAAAATCAATAAAGACACGGCCTTTTTGGCAGTCACGATCTGGTTTAACCAAAACGACATCATCTTGTTCGATGACATCGTAAAAATGGACGGGCACGAAGTAATTCGTTGTTGCTTCGCCGCACTCTCGATCAAACCAACTTAATATGCTGACCGCTGCTAATTGCGGTAGTTTTTGGTCATCGATGTATTTGATATCGGGTGCTGCTTTTGTAGTTTTGTCGGTTCTGTCGGTTTTGCGGTGTACTCTCATAGATAATTCATCAATAAAATTGGCTGTTTTTGTGGTTTTGTCGGTTTTGCAGTTTTGCGGTGTGCCCTCATAGATAATTTTTCAATAATGGGTTAACAAAGTACTTGATAGAAGGCCTACCACCTTCCTCAAGTTTAGCTGCTATCCTGGCAAGCCAACCCATCTCAATCAGTTCATCAAGAATGCTTTCAGTCTCTTGTTTCCCAATAGATTTATTTCTATAAATATCTCTAGGCGTAAACACTTCACTTAAGTCATTGTGCTTAATCATGGAAACTATTTTTTCAAAATCTTGGTTCTTATCTTTAGCTGAACATGAATACATTCTGTTTGCATGACTGCGAAGATATTTAGCGAATATAATGGCTCTATTTAGAGCTTCAATAGTTACCCCACCCTCTACACCTTTCTGGCTTACACAATCAACTAAATGAAATATTAGTGCTAGAGATGACACCAAAGATGGATATTTAGCTAAATGCTCTACCATTAAAACTGGTAGATCATTTTTTCCTCTTATTTCTTCCATTAACTCAACTTGCCAATCTCTAAATAGTTCTTGAGCATCATTAGTAAAGTTAAATGCACAAAGATCTTCATCCTCTAGTTTTAATCCACCAATATCCTCATATCTACACCAATAAAGGTTATCTACTATTTGATTAACACTATCTACTAGTTTTGTTGGTAACGGCTCATCTATGAATTCATAGCTATCTGAAATGTCTGGCCATACAGTTAATTGCATTCTTTGTATAAATCCATCATTACTTTGATTAACACAATCATTCAACAATTTAGATAATGGGCCCTCTTGAATACCGCCAAATAAAGATAAACATGGTCTTGGAATGTGTGTATGACCTCTACCAATACGATCAATATCTTGACCAATTTTCTTTGCACTCCAGCAATCAAGGAAATATGCTCTATCAGACTCTCTGCCAGACTTCTTAAAGTTATTTAAGAACCCAGATAATTCATCTACTAGAACGAGAAGACCTCGAGGGTTAGCAGAGTTTAGTTCTTGTAATTTTTCAACTGTTGCATCTGTTGTTTTGATTCTGATTTCTGGTGGCTTATCTGGCCTTTGGGTTTTTAGTTCTTTAAGCTCATTCTGTGTATGTTCAAAAATACTTGTACCATGCTCTTTCTTCTCTTTACCGCTATTTTTAATGCTTGCTTTTAGCTCATCAGTTAGGTGTTTTTCACGAGCTTCATAGACTTGATATTCAATCTCATAATTTTCCATTTCTTCATCAAATTTAGCATTGTGATCATTCTGAATCTGATTAAGAGGTGAAAATGCTGTTGAGATACTAGATGTTTTGTTAGAGCTTGGTGCACCAACTATCATTCCATATAAATTAGGTATTTCTAACCAGCTTGTATCTTTTTGCTTGGGCCTTAAGCCTGCACGACTACCTATTGCTACACCCAGCATCGCAATCATCGGGGTAACTAAAAAATCTATTGGGCATTGCGTTCCTGCTGCTTGATGTTCTGCAAGCAACCTAAATGCCTCTGGTAGCACATGAATGGGACATTCTCTAACTTCTGGAAATTCATTCTTAACATCTTCAAGCGGCTTGAACTCACACTCATCTAAATTTTTATAGTCAGCTTTTAATACTGCATTAAATGTGGCAGTACACCTTCCATCAGGTATGTAATTTATAGTTGAGAATATTTCGGACTTATCAGCCACAGAAATTTTTATTTCACTGTCTGATTCACTCTTGTTTTCTGTCTTGAGAGTGTCCGCAAAACCGACAGAACCGACAAAACTACTAGTTTCCATCTCAACTTTAATGTCAGAGGTCTCCGCAAAACCGACAGAACCGACAGAACTACTAGTTCCTATAACGGTTTTAGCCATGTTAGCTTCGTTTCTCATACTATAAATTCCTCTTCCAACTATCTTTTGCGGCATTAATATCATTGCGCCAGAAATTTCCGCTTCGGTTACTCGCCAATCGTGTAAGCTCATTAAGTACAGGTGTTACTAAAAAACTGCCTTCTCGCTCAAGACGAATAAGGCCCGAGTGCAGCTTCATGCCCTCCTCTGAGAACAAGACATCACCAATTAGCGGATATGGCTTACGCATAAATATTTCCTCCACAGAAGAACGCTGCGCGGTTGCACAGAGTAAAATTAAAAGTTTGATCGGGGTGTTTGCTTGCCGGTTGGCAATAATATTTGCTTGTGCCGTCACTATAGCACATATGGTGTTTTGAAATTCGAGATTCCTGAAGTATCACCGGCTTCGTTTCCGTAATATTGAAATTAACTTTAAGCAGGGAAACTTTACCGGCTTCACTACAATTATATTCCACGAGATCTCCTCCAAGCATTCGTTACTTCACTCTCAAGCTCGAATGCAGGCTCATTTTCTCTTTCAATTCGCAACGCATACCTCAGGCTTTTATCTGAAACATTTTCATAAAATTTACTTTCTTGTATAAAGTAATCATTAAGACTTCTCATGAAGTGTCTTTTAACTGTTTCAACATTTGAGCTCGTTGAGTCTCCAACCCGATAAAGCAACCTTCCACTGCTATCGGTATATTCATCAACGTTATTTCTAACAATGTCGTTCGCCAGCTTCTTTACCAACGTAGAATTTTCGCTGTCAGTAATTTTGCTTCGTTGTTTCTTCTTAGGTTTTCGCGCATTGGTAGCTTGTTTCTCACGGTGTCTAAAGAACTCAAACTGCCTTACAGTCAAGAACACTAGATAACGTTCTATACGCATCACCAGAGCCATATCAACCTGTGAATCATCCTCACTGCGCTCCACAAGTTTAATCATCTGGTGCATACGCCATGCAACAATGGCTCTCAAATCATCAAACGTAATGTTGTACGAATCTAAATATTCTCTTGTAATTGCGTTCCATTGTTCCTCATTTGTTCCTGAGTAAACGAATCCAACCGAGCTACGTATAGCTTCGGGTACAGGTACATCGATCCCTAATAATAGATCTACAAGCGCAATTACATCGTTCTCAGGAATGCTTGGTAGCTCTTCAGCTCTATTTGGATATTCAGTACCATATTCTTGTGCAACCATTACAGAGATAAGCTTGTGTTGTCGCCAAGCATCATTTGTAACTAATAATTCATCTGTCATGTCACTCTCCTAAGCAACCTCCATAAAAAAATCTGCACACAGCCCAATGGAGTAAAGGTTTT
>CAZDBE010000445.1:0-3609 GCA_964503675.1 uncultured Pirellulaceae bacterium
TTCCGAAAGTCATAGTTTTGCGTGTCGTAGCGGTCGATGAAATTACATGTAACGAAGCCACCGGTTTGTTAGTAATCGATTCATGACCAGAAACTCTCGAAACTCGTACCGCACTCTGTGCCAAATCGTCCTAACGATAGCGGTCCCATGCGTAATGATTCTCGGTTGCGCAAGCTCTCAACGTTCCCAGCCGACTTTTGAAGCAACTTGCACTCCCTGCCAAGATGCACTTCAAGAGATAGAGAAGCCGCAGCTTCAATGTGACGTTGACACAGATGGAGCAGAATTCCTTTCAGGTCCACCGATCTCGATCGACAGTTTCAGTGATGTTGAGCCTTGGGATCTAACGCTGGATCAGTGCGTCGAAATGTCGCTGGCCAACAGCAAGGTGATGCAGAAGCTTGGCGGCGTCGTTGTCAGTTCACCTGCAGCGGCCCAAACACTGTTTGACCAAGCGATTCAGGAAACGGGTCTAGGCAGTGTTGAGAATGCTCTCTCCGCCTTCGATGCTCAGGTCAGCTCCAGCTTCTTGTACAACCGTAGTGAACGTGAGTTCAACAACCTGTTCATCGGAGGAGGTACTCCGCAACTTACCAGCAACACATCAAGATTCAGTACCGAACTCGCGAAGCAATCCGCTACCGGAGCGCGATTCGCCGCTCGGACGATCGTTGACTACAACCGGAACTCGTCTCCTGCGAACCTGTTTGGATCGACGTACGACGCGGTCAACCAACTCGAATTTCGCCAGCCCCTGATGCGTGGACGCGGTACGGCCGTCAACCGTATCGCGGGTCCCAATGCTGTCACGGGGCAATACAACGGCGTGCTGATTCGCCGGATTAACAGCGACATTTCACTATCCGATTTTCAGGCGGCTGTTCGAGATCTGGTACGCGACGTAGAAAACAATTACTGGGAACTGTATTTCGCGTATCGTGACTTGGACACAAAACTTGCTGCTAGAGAGTCTTCTCGTGCGACATGGGAGAACCGAAAACTTCGTTTTGAAAATGGTTTGGGCCGGCCAGATGACGAAGCGCAGGCACGAGCCCAATACTTCAACTTCAACGCTCAGGCAAAAAACGCGTTGGCAGGTGCACTCAACGGACAATCGGGTGTGTTAGGTGCGGAACGAAATCTTCGGCGGTTGATGGGAATCAGCACGGCCGAGAGAAGACTGATTCGCCCTGTCACCGATCCGGTGATGGTCCCCGTTTCCTACGACTGGCAACAATCCCAGCATGCGGCGTTGGAGAATCGAATCGAATTAAATCGACAGAAGTGGACCATTCGTCGACGAGAGCTAGAACTGTTGGCCGCGAAACAGCTGAACAAATGGCAATTTGATTTCGTGGGCCAGTACGGATTTCGCGGCTTCGGTGACAATCTGATTGGCTCACGAGACCGAGACAACGGCGGTGCTTTTACCGAGTTGTTCGAAGGTAACTTGGATGACTGGCAGTTGGGCATTGAGTTGGGTGGCTCGATTGGGAATCGTGCTGGGCACGTCGCGATTCGAAACGCAGAACTCAATCTGGTACGCGAGCGTGCGATTCTCAAGGAACAGCAACGCCAGATTATTCACGACCTGAGTGCGGCGTGGACGGAAGTTGATCGCGCCTTGGAGAACATGAAAACGACTTTTAATTCTCGAATTGCCGCATTCGACGAATTGGAACCCAAGCGCAAGCGAGTGGAGGAGGGCCAAGACCAAGTCTTCTTCTTGTTAGACGCTCAGCAACGCACGGCGACTGCGGAAAGTGCTGTCCATCGCGCGGTGGCGGATTACAACCAAGCAATCGCCAACTACGCTTATACTTCTGGCGATATGTTATCACGATTTAATATCAGTTTGACTGAAGGCCCTTGGAATCAATCCGCTCACGACAACGCGGTTCGCAAAGCCGCTTATTGGCAACACCAGTCAAGGCCGGACCGTTGCAACGATCTTCCGCTTGTAAGCAGTGGGGCGGCAGTGCAGTAGTCTAACGCCTAGGGGCACTCAGTTTAGTAATTAGCCGAGCCGAGATAGGCTGGAGCCCGATACAGAAACTGCCGGTGGCGTCAGCCATTGGACCTCTGCGATATTACTCAACTGACACTTCTAGAACTATTGGGAAATGGTCGCTGCCGGTAGACCCCCCGACAGTCCGACTAAAGACGTGAACTTGCCGCGACACAAAAGCGTGATCGATTGGAATGCGAAGGAAGCTTCGTTTGGCATGCCAAGTTCCGTCGTAACCAAAACCTTGACGACTATCGCGGTACCCGGTTTGGTGTAGAAAGTCGCTCAAGAACGCTGACCACGGCACGCAATTAAAATCACCGACCAAAATGGTAGGCACTTTATCCAACGCCAGAAATTCTCCAATCTCTCGCATCTGTTGATTGCGAATTCCTAGCCGCTCGGAGTTCATCGGCGAAAGCAGATGCGTGCCGGCGATACGTAGCTGTCGATCACCAACTCTCACCGTCGCCACCGCGAAAGGATTATCAGTGCGGCGTTCTGAAAGTTGCAATATAGTTTGCTCATCTAGTGGCAACTTGCTGAATATTGCGATGCCGAATCCGTGCCACCGCGGCTGTTCCAAACGATGAGGATAAGAGGTGTGCAAACGTTCCAGCGCCGGTTCCCATCTGTTGGCGTACTCCAGCACGACCAACACGTCCGGATCGTGCCGCTTGATCTCTGAAATGGCATCGGCGTGGTTTGGATTGTGCCCCAGCACGTTGAACGACATGATCTTGACCGTCTGTGCGTCTTCCAGTTGGATGGTGGATTGTGCGGTAGGTAAAAATACCGAAACAGTTCCCATCATTGCCCAGAGCGTTGCCCCCAGCCATACAGCGTTAAGCCATTTGCGCCTCAGCAGTAAAAGTACCGGGCTGCTAATTACTAAGGTGATTAGAATGTATGCGCGAAAATTACAGATCAGCTCACAAATCAGAAAATACCGTCCCAATAGTGACGCTAAAAATAGCAGAATGGGAGTCAGAGCAATGCTATAGAGTAACATCCTGCCGATGATGGCAAGGATGCTTAGTCTTGGTGACCGGTCCTCAATTTCTAACGCGGCGTTTTCAGCCTTAGGGGATGCATCCTTCGTCAAACGATCTGACTGCGCTGATTCTGATTCACTCATCCAAGCTGGACTGCCAGATTAGGCAGACACTTTCCGTTGGTTTGACTGCTGGCCAGTTTCTTTCGCAGATTCGTAGAGATACGGATTGAGAGTTGGATCGTTATACATCTTGAATTGACGGTAAGTCAGGTGCCGCTTCTCTCCTGCGAAGAGATCATGGACCAACTGCTGTAAAGATTTCGCAAGCTCTGATTGCTGCAACAGGCAGACATTGATCTTCTGCTGGACCGATTCACGGTGTTGTTGGTCTACGTCGTCACGATCAAGTTGCTCACGCAGGTGATAGAGCCGTAAAGACATGATGGAAAGCCGGTCGATGGCGCTGCCGGGCGTTTCGGTGTTCAGTTGAGCATCTGCCGATGGAGAAACGTCATTGCTGGCCAAAAGATCGGCGATCTGATCGTCTAGTTTTTCGATCCAGTCGTTGCGCTGTTGATTGAATCGATCAATGGAACGTTTGACA
>CAZDBE010000446.1:0-3206 GCA_964503675.1 uncultured Pirellulaceae bacterium
CGCCGGGATGTCATAGACCGTGTCTAAGTCAAAGTGATAATCAATGTGATGGTGTAAATCCCACCCCGATCGAATGCCGACAATATCATTTGCATTAACTTGAACCGATTCCGTTAGGTACGGTTTATTCTTTTTCCGCTTATGCATGACTCGCACTCGTGGACTCTCTCACCCAACCCTTCTCCATTAGCGTTTTGATACCTTCTTCACCGCCGATAATGTTCTTCAATTTTCCGTCAATAAGCTTATCTTTTTTAATAACTTTGCCTCTACCGTATGTTAAATCTCGATTAGCAAAGTAGTAGCGTTTAGTATTTAAATACTCTTTCCGCTTTCTCGCAATCTCTTCTGCAATGATGTGCCGCTGCTTTTGATTTTCAAGGTATTTATCAATCTTCTCTTGCGGATAAATTATATGCCCAGAATGAATTAACTTCATAAAGTTCTCAGAAGTAAACATCGCCCGCTTAGTAAAACCAGCCACGTACCCTGGTTGCAAATATAGCGTTTGTCCGTTCTTAATAACAAAACGTTTGTCACCACACATCTTGTCGACCTCTTTGGCGCCATTGGGCACGACACCGCATCGCCGCGTTACATAGAAAGCTTCTTTCATAAGTTTCCAATCCAATTTAATCATAGTTATAAATCTCCTTAGATATGATTTTTAATTTTCTTTGTTTGATTAGCTCCTCAACCTCATCGCTACTCAGCAACATGTTCTGTGTTTTTGTAAGCTCTCCTTTCGGCAATATCGTTCCACCTTTGAGTTTTATATCTTCTACTGCGTAATAACTCACAGGCTTGGCGTCTTCATCATTAAATTGCATTAGGTACTTCTTAAGATCTGGCAATGGTGTACTCATCTTTTAAATCCAATGCAGTCTGCTACATTATTCAAATGATTTTGTATCTGTGGCAGGATCTCTTCTTTAGTTGCTGTCTCCATTAGCAATGCTGAGCTTGCTTGTTGTAATTCGTGACATGCGATTTTACAACTCTCTCCCACCTTACTTGTTAACACTTCAGTGGTGACGTCGAACAACAGCGGATCGGGCAAACCCTTTTCAAGATTGAGTTTCAATAATGAGATGTGTTGATTCACATTGCTGCCAATGATCTTTCCAGATATGAGCGTTCGTTTGTCTTTTAAATTTTGTAATCTTTTTGTGTAGTTGGCTTTCTCAATAACTTCACGGTCAGTCTCGTAATAGGCAGTGGTACATTTTTTTATCATTGATTCGCACTCCACTCTATTTCGATCGACCTTATCCAAGGTATATTCGTTACGATCTAGTGCGTAATACATTAACAGCTTTAAATGCAATCGAATTCTATTCTTTAGCTCAAGCAACCCCCATGACAGTGCATATTCATCAGGCACGTTGTCAATAAGATGTTGGCAAGCTGACAAGGCATTAGGCGCATCGATATTCGTGAGCACGTGTAAGGCTTTTTCTATTGTATTCATAATTTTATTTGCATTAAGAGATGCCCAGTTCAAAGCACTGGGCGAGGCTTAAGGAGTAAGCAGTACGATGCTAGCGGTATGCTTAATGTGCTGCATACAAGCCCACATAGGCTAGAGGGAGGCGAGCCTATGTAAAATTGAACTATACGATTTTGGTTTTAATGTACTCAGGCTTATCGGACTTTCGTTTTTCTATTTCCTCACGTAACGCAATAATTTTTGTCTCATATTTTGCTAAGATAATTTTTCTCCGAGCAGAATCAATGTCTTTGAACGATTCATATTGGCTCTTGATGTCCATTAACTGTTGATGCGCTAACACCAAGGATGAGATCGGCACATCAAGTTTTTCTGTCTTAAAATAACTCATAATTTTTTCCTAATAATGAAGAGGGATCATTTTTACGCATAGGGAATCCCCCAAAAAAACCTACCTTATCAACGCATGCGTAGCTGAAGTTATAGGTTGGGTTTATAACCCTCTTGACGTAAAACATTTGTATATGATTTGGCAAAAGCTTCTTTATCGTAAATAGAAGTCTCTTTCGTTTGATCCGGTTGTTTTTGCTTCGCTTCAGCATTAATTTCACCAGTCAGAGCCGCAACGGCTGCTGTGCGTAGTTCCAACACCTTTTGCTGTTCTAATCTTTTTTGCATTACAGTTTTCATTTGATATCCTTTTTGTAAAGTACGTTATAGTTTCTAGTTTCTAAATCTTTGAGTGTTTTAATATTTACATCCAAAGGATTTAATCGCTGCCAGTGGTTAAATCGTTCATCCATGTCATAAAGCTTAATTGCATTAATAAAATGCCTTAAAGCAAACTTCGTTACATGTTCAGGTAAACATGAATTACCAAGCGTCTCTAATCCAAGCTGGAATAGAATTAGGGTTAATTCATCGTCAGTAATTCTTTTGCCACGGTTGTTTTCAATTGTGCGTTTGACTCTTGATTGAAGTGTAATCATTTGACGATCTTGAGATGAGGTTCGGGTTTTGAATCTTTTTCATTTCTAATATCCCGCTCCCAAAGTTTCTTTTCCACAATTGCATCAGCTATTCGCATAAACTCACGACTACCTATTTCTTCACCGTATTTATCTACGAGTAATTTTGCAGACTGATGCAGCAAAGCTGCTGTAGCGTCGATCTCAGACATCCCGTAACGGCTAAATGTCTTAAGAAAGTCGTCAAAGTTAATAGTTACATTTGTCTTATCCATAGTCTTAAGTAAAGGTTGGTCTAAAGGTTGTTCCATCGCCGGTAGCTTCATTAAGTTCTTCTAGCAAATTACGGATGTCGTCTTGCGTATATCCACTGCCTTCTAAAACAATATTGAAGGTTTGTTGGTTTGCAGGTGATGCAGGATTTGGATCGATAAATCCATCTGTATCTTCATCCCCACCAAAGCCACCAGACGAACCAATCACACCTCGACTGTTTCCTCCAGAACTGCCGCCTATGCTGGCGCTTGCTATCGTTGCAATTTCTGCTGCACCCGCCGCTGCAACTGCTGCGGCTCGACCAAAATCTGGTAATACCTCAGTAACCGCTTCCGCTGTATTAACTACCGCAATGGCGATAGAGGCTGCTTGCTGAATCCTGAATAGTGTCTTGCTTTGATTATCTGTTATCGTAATAATCGCTCTTGCAAAATCTCTTGCTGCAGATAACTTATTATTGATATCTTGTATGCGTTGTCGCCTTCGCTCTTGTATGCCACGTTGTTCAATGC
>CAZDBE010000446.1:3216-3609 GCA_964503675.1 uncultured Pirellulaceae bacterium
TATCGTTGCAATTTCTGCTGCACCCGCTGCTGCAATCGCTGCAGCTAAACCAAAGTTGTTTTTAGCTAGTGCTTTAGTAACACCTTCAGCGGTGTTAACAATGGCTATCGCTGCGGATGCGGCTTGTTGAATTTTAAATAGCGTTTCATTTTGCGAACCCGTAACTGAAATAATTGCCCTTGCAAAATCTCTTGCCGCGGATAATTTGTTATTAATATCTTGAACACGTTGTCGTCTGCGTTCTTCGATACCGCGCATTTCTATGCGGCTAAGTTCTCGTTGTCTTGCGGCTTCTGTTTCAACTTCTAAACTTGCTGCGTTAATACCAATTTGTGATAACTGATCGGAAAAGGCTTGTATTAATTCAATGCGCTGATCAAAAGCGTCCTGCAA
>CAZDBE010000447.1:0-3584 GCA_964503675.1 uncultured Pirellulaceae bacterium
TCGCGCTGACATTGGGAATCACAACCAGTTCAGTGACGGTCTTTTTTATTTCTTTGGTGGTACTGACCGTTGGCTTGTTGCATGACGGTTCGATTCGGCCAGATACTCAAAAACGTAGACGCCCCCGTTAGAGAAGATTACATGGCACCACCATCGGTTCTCGGAGGTGGTGCTTTTTCGTTGCCAAAGATGATGCCTAAGAGTATCATTCTATTTGATGACAATAAGTATCATTCGATTTGGAGTCATTTTGGGATGCAAAACTATTACCAAATTCTTGAAGTTGAGCCCAATGCCAGCTTCGAAAAAATCAAAGCCGCTTACCGGAAAAAGGCACTCCAATGCCATCCTGACCGGGGAGGCTCGCATGCTGAGATGGTGCGGATCAATGAAGCTTGGGAGATCCTGTCCAATCAAACACTGCGCCAGCAGTACGATGAGATGCTTCGGACAGGGCAAAGTAAACCGGAGCAGTTTAAGGCTGCTCGCGATCGATCCAAAAACTACGAGCGTGACTGGAGCAAATTCGATTCGTGGCTATCTTCAATCGGAAAAGACTTCACTTCGGCTGAATATGGGTCCAAGAAATATTTTGGAACGGAAATGCCAACCGCAAGTGGCAGTATCTCTGCAAAGGCCTTTCTGGTTTCAGGAGGGGCGGTCGGGTTTCTTCTTTGGCTGGCAATTTCCATTCTCGTCATTTCAGTTTGGTACTCTGGCAGTTCAAAGGACAAAAATTATCACGCGACCCCAGTCTTAGCGAGGGTTGCGCTGTTCACCTCCCTTGCTTCCGTTGCCGCGGGTGCTGGATGTGGAAGATGGATGCACCAAAAGTTTGGAGCCCTTATTTCCAGCTGGCTACCTCGCGAAATGCCGTCCTCTCTTCTTGCCCGAATCACCGCCAAAGATAGCAGACGCAAGAAACCAAGTGGGTCGAAGGCTATACCCGACGACTCCTCGCGCATCGCCAACTGCCCCCAGTGCAAGCAGAAGCTCCGCTTGCCAACGAAAGCAGAGGCGCTAAAGGTAACCTGTCCTAAGTGCGAAACCGAGTTCAATTTTCCAAACCAAAACAACCAACAAGAAAGAAATGGAATGAAGTTTCCTCCAAACAAAGCCAGTCTCGCAACATTACTTCGCTGCCTATTGATATTTGAAATCGTTTTTGGCGTCATCGCGTTGAGCGTCGGCATGTTTGTAGTATCAATTGGAGATCAGATTCTTGCCGATGCTGGGTTGGCCTCTCAAGATATGAGCATGGTCGGTTTCGCCATGTTGGTGGTGGCCCTTTTGATGCTTCTCCCTATGGCGATCGTTAGCTGGGTTGGCCTGTTCCAGCACAAGAATTGGGGCCGATGGCTTTATCTCATTGGCCTAGTCGCCGCACAACTGGTAAACGTCTTCGCGGGGTGTTTAACCTGGACCTATAGTTGGGATTTAGTTACGGCATTGCATTCCATTGGCTACCTCACCAGCGGAATCATCCTAGCGATCTGCTTCCTCTCGCCGTTGGCAACCGAGTTCAACTCCGAAAATCACCAGTAACAAAACCACAACTCTATGCCCATGGGTGATACTCATAGTCCGTAGACGCATCTGCCGTGAACGACGAACATCGTCTCATGGCAAAAAGACGCGACATTCTGAAACGATTCGGGGAACGGGTACGAAGCCTTCGTCTAAAAACGGGGCTCTCGCAAGAGAAGTTCGCTGCCAAAT
This sequence comes from uncultured Pirellulaceae bacterium, assembly GCA_964503675.1. Taxonomy (GTDB): domain Bacteria; phylum Planctomycetota; class Planctomycetia; order Pirellulales; family Pirellulaceae; genus Mariniblastus. The sequence goes on from CAZDBE010000447.1 coordinate 1,720, forward strand.
GTGGCTTGGACAGAACATACGTTGGGTCTGTTGAACGCGGAGAGAGGAACATCGCCATTCGCAACATTGAAAAGATCGCCAAGGCATTGAGAATCTCAATCGCTGATTTGACCAAGGGTCTTTAAAAAGCGAAACAATCATTGAGAGAGCAGCTGCCCCGCTTGCGGGGTGGCTGCTCTTTTTTTTAGCTATCAGCTTTTGCTGACTATGAAAGTCTAAGCTTTGATTCGAGGCGGAGAGGCCCGGAAAGATCATTTATCGCGATAGAACGACGAAGCTGCCTTTGAACGAACAATATGAAATACAGAGCGATCGCAACTGGAATAGTCGCTTAATTAGGTACCCTCGATCAAATCCACCGGGCTTTTGATGTTCAATCCCGGCTTTTTCATAACATGCAGATAAATCTGCGTGTTCGCAACGTCCTTGCGACCAAGTAGCTCTTGCACGGTGCGAATGAATGTAAGGTGCAGGGCTTAGGCATAAAGAATATCAAGGTCAAATATCAAGCACTCTCAATAATCGAATCGGCGGGGCTTTTGACGCTACCAAACGTTTTCTCAGAATCAGCGTGCTGGCGTTCAGAATCGGCAAAACCAGCCAGCCGGTCCAGAGGGCTAACCAGATTGTCTGACATGACCTCAATCACGTGCAGATAAATTTCGGTGGTTTTAAGCGACGCGTGCCCCAGTAAACGCTGCAAGGTACGAAGGTCACAACCCTGCATCAGCATGTGGGTCGCAAAACTGTGCCGCCATGTGTGAGGAACAATCTCCTTCGTCATCCCCAGCCGCTCTTTGGCAGCTTTCATAGCCGGTGCATAGTAGTCGCGTTTAAGGTGGTGACGCCGCACGACATTCGCTCTCGGATCTTTTGCCAGCTTCGTGGCCGGAAACAACCAGAACCATCCCCACGATGTGGCCCATGAAGGCGCTTTTTTATCAATCGCATCCGGCACCCATACTCCCGGCAAGTCCTCATGTCTGTCGGACTCGTAGAAGCCTCTAATTTCATCCAACTGGTTCTTCAACTGCTGCTTGGCTGACCTTGGCATCATCAGCAATCGGTTTTTGTTGCCTTTGGAATCATTGATCTGGATCGTGTTGCCATCAAAATCAAGATCTTTGACCCGCAACCGCAAGCAATCAGAAATACGCAGTCCGCAGCCATACATGATATGCGATTGAAGCCTCCGCCAGCCGTGGAACTGTTTAAGCATTCTCTCTGTCTCATCAAACGTCATCACCACAGGTAGTTTCCGTGCCTTAGTGGAAAGCTGGAAGGCCACCACTCCGATATCCTTTTCAAGCACTTTGTCAAACAGAAACTTGAGCGAAGCCAGCGCTACACGCTGCGTATCAGGTGCCACCTGTTTATCGGCGGCAAGATGAGTGAGGAAGTTCTCGACGTCGGGTTTGCCCAGTTCCCGCGGATGGCGAAACTCGCCGTACTCTTGTTTGACGAACTGATTAAACTTGTGGTAGTTCTGGACGTAGGACTTCTCTGTGTTATAAGAAAGCCCAACTCCCCTAATCTTCCTGCGCAGCTGCTCTTCGAGTTTCATAACCAACCCTTTCGCATTTATTCAGTTTCCGCAATAACATCCCCATGGGTATGTTATTACGGCTGCAGCCGGAAATAACAGCCCCATGGAACAAAATTGCTTGCTGCGCCGGCTTGGCACCCGTAAACTAGTACAAAATTAAGGTCGTTCCCTACATAAAGTATTTATGCTGGTAGACGACATATCACCTAGTTATCAGGCTCGGCAGTGATCGTTGAAACGCTGCGAACTCATTGATGGCCATTGGATAGTTTCTCGAAACTTCGAGTCACCGTTTGCAACAGAACGTTGGGAAACGAAC
>CAZDBE010000448.1:0-3566 GCA_964503675.1 uncultured Pirellulaceae bacterium
CTCCCTCGGATGGGTAGCACCCGTACTCGTTGAATATGATTGCTCGACACAGAGGCCGCGAATACGGGCGTTGTGTCGTTCATGATTGAAACGTCGATTTGCAAGAAGGATCTTGCAGGAGGAACTGACGCAATGGCTATTCAGATTAACGACCTAAACACTCTGATCACCAAAGGCAAAACCCAAGGGTTTTTAACCTATAAAGAAATCTCCACTTTCCTTCCCGATGAAACGACCGGTGCAGAAAAACTCGATACGTTAGTCGCCGCTTTGGAAGGCTCCGGCATCGAACTCTGCGACGAACCACCAGCAGGTTTCAACGAGCCCTCCCCAGACGAATTACTCAAAGCCGAAACCGTCGCGGATGTTGAAGAAATCAATGTCTCGGCAAAGCTAACAAAATCCAGCGAAGATCCGATCCGGATGTATCTGAGCCAGATGGCGGTAATCCCGCTGCTAACACGCGATGAGGAAATTTCGCTGGCCAAACGCATCGAGATTGCCCGCAAGCAGTATCGCCGTGCTGTTCTATCTAACGGATACGCACTTTCGGCCACGGTCGAAACACTTCGCCGCGTTCATGAAGGAGAACTGCCTTTTGACCGCACGATCAAAGTTTCGCTGACGGAGAATTTAACCAAAGAGCAAATTCTCGCTCGAATGCCGCACAATTTTAAAACCATTGACCATCTGCAAAAGCAAAACGAAAGAGACTTCCAGATTCTGGTTTCGAAATCGGCCGCCGAGACCGAGAAGAAAGCGGCACGCGTGCGGTTTTTGGCGCGTCGCAAGAAACTGGTCACCTTGGTTGAAGAGCTAAGTCTTCGTTCGCGTCGAGTTAGCCCGATGATCAAGCAGATGAGAGGCATCTCCGATCGGATCGGCCGCATCAAAAAACAACTCGCCGGCCAGTCTGATTTCGAACTTTCAGGCAGCGAAGTCCGCCGCTTGAAAAGCGAACTCGTTCGCCTCGTTCTTCAAGTTCAGGAAAGCCCTGAGAGTCTGGCGACACGCGTCGCTGCTTGCGAGAAATTCTACAAAGAGTTCGAAAACGCCAAACGCACTCTATCGGGTTGCAACTTGCGACTGGTCGTTTCGATCGCCAAGAAGTACCGCAACCGCGGCATGAGCTTCCTTGACTTGATCCAAGAAGGCAACACGGGCCTGATGCGAGCGGTAGACAAATACGAATACCGACGTGGGTTCAAGTTTTCAACTTACGCGACTTGGTGGATTCGCCAAGCAATCACGCGAGCGATCGCGGATCAAGCGCGTACCATTCGCATCCCCGTTCACATGATCGACGTATTGTCACGCTTGCGAAACATTCAAAAAGCGATGCTTCAAGAAACGCGTCGCACACCAACCATGGAAGAGATCGCCAGTCGGGCTCAGCTGCCCGTTGAGGAGGTTCGCCGCGTGATGGACATCGGTCGTCATCCGGTTTCCTTAGATCGTCCGGTAGGCGAGGGCGACGATTGTAGTTTTGGAGAGTTCATTGAAGATTCGTCGAACGACAATCCTGTCAAACTGGCGACCAACGGCATTCTCCGCGACAAGATCGAGAGTCTGCTCAAGACGCTGACTTATCGTGAGCGTGAGATCATTCGCCTGCGATATGGTTTGGGCGACGGTTACACTTATACGCTGGAAGAGGTTGGCCGCATCTTTAAAGTGACACGTGAGCGTGTTCGCCAGATCGAAGCCAAAGCGGTTCGCAAACTTCAGAATCCCGTTCGCAGCCAAACGCTAGAGGGCTTTGTGCCAGAATTCCCTGTGCATGATTCACGCGTCGAGAGCAAAGAAGCCGATGCTGACGCATCACTGACGCCAGTGGTAGAAGATCAGCAACCAGACTTCTCCAACACCAGCACTAGCGGTTCTTTTGAGGACTCGTTCCCACAGTCTTCGCCAAGCGACGGTTCTCAGTCTTTGTTCAATTTCGACAATCGTGAAATGGATCACTTGTTCACTGGAACATCGCTAAACTAGTGGCTCGGCGGTCCCCGCTGTAGAAACTGAAACATTAATAGCCGAAGCAGTAATGCTTCGGCTATTTTTTTGATTCGGACTTGGCTGGCCTCGAAGCTCACAGTCTCTCGCGAAGGCGCCACGACGCAAAGGCCTACCGCTATCGTGGCTTCGCGAAACTTGAAGAAACAGCGAGCTATTGCTAATCATCCGTGAGATTATTTCGATAGAATTGAAACTCACTCGAAACCAAAAAATCCTTAGTTGTTTTCACGAGCATGTCCTTTGCGTCTCTGCGCCTTTGCGTGAGACAATTACTTCCGATCGTTCTTAAGAGCCAGCCATTCCATGGTCAACGAAGATCGCACTGATACAATAGCGGAGAATCGCCCCGCCTCTTCTCAGGCGTTCACATTTTCGCTTCCCACGCTGTTCTATCTGACAACCGTCTACGCCATTTCCATGCACTACGGTATCGGCGCGTGTGCGCTAACGACTTGTGTTCTACTAGCGTGGTGGGCCTGGCATGGGCCGCCTCCTTCAGCGGGTCGGAAAAACGTCAGAACTTTAATCGCTACCCTCGCGTTTTTTGCACTGGTGCTGGCTGGTCTTTTACCTATGACTCATAGTATCCGCGGACAACATTCCGGGCATATTTACTGCCTAAATGACCTCAGACAATTGTCACTGGCGATTCTCAACTATGAGTACGAGAACAAGCATCTCCCTCCCGCATTTATCGCCGACGAAACAGGGAAACCGATCCACAACTGGCGGGTTTTGATCCTTCCGTACATTGAACAAGCCAATCTCTATGAAACCTACAATTTTGACGAACCATGGGACGGGCCGAATAACATCAAACTGCTGAACCAAATTCCTTCCAATTTTCAGTGCAAACACAACTTGAATAGTTCACGCTTCACACAAGACGGCACAACGACCTACAAGCTTGTCACTGGGGACGGCACGGCTTTCGTTGGTGCACAAACCAAAAGCTCTGCTGACATTGCTGACGGCACTTCCAACTCGCTAATGATTGTGGAAGACTTTGCTAACCCTGTCCCTTGGACTAAACCAGACGATTTGACGATAGACGAGGTAACAGAGATTTTCGAAGGAGTGAATCAGCGTGATCGAAGTCCATGCTGTGCTCATGAAATCGACTCGCATTTCAAAAGAGTTTTACAAGGGAATTCTACAACTTGTTTCGATGGATCGACTCATTCACTTGGTCCATCTTGCGAGCCCGAGAAAATCCGCTGGTTGTGCACGATTGCCGATGGTCACCGAATGTCGATTGACGATTTGAACTGCGGGCCCCAGATCATTCACAAACCTGCGGCGTGGGCAATCTTGGCGTCCTATGTGGCGCTACTGCTATTGCCATGTTGGATTTTCAGGCGGCGGTCCGTGTCCACTGTCCATCGACCATCGACCATCGACGAATTCTCGATAAAGTGCTTTTCTAAGCGATGATAAATCACTGAAAAGTCTGGAGAGAGGAATGAGCTAGCCATTAAGAGTCTTGGTCCACGGTACTGGGTTTGCGGGGCAAGGCCATACTGAAGCTTTTCGATACGCGGGGGCTGAGG
>CAZDBE010000449.1:0-3563 GCA_964503675.1 uncultured Pirellulaceae bacterium
CATCGCTCCGGTGGTTGAGCCTCGCCAGGGCGCGGCGGCGCGTTGTGTCGATCTAGCAATCGGATATCCGGACTTGGTTGTGGCCAAGGGAATCAATTTAGAAATTGACCACGGTGAGCGCACAGCGATCGTGGGCGACAACGGCCAAGGGAAAACAACACTGTTGCGGACACTGGTGGGGTCGCTCGATGAGAAAGACGGGCATATTCGCTGGGGCCATCATTGTAAAATCGGCGTTTACGCTCAGCACGTTTACACGACGCTAGACGAAAACGAGACGGTGCTGGAGTATTTGGAATATAAAGCGATCGCTGGCACCACCAATCAGCAGATTCTTGCCGTGGCCGGATCGTTGCTGTTTCGCGACGCACATATTCATAAGAAGATCAAAGTCCTATCCGGCGGCGAACGTGCTCGTTTGTGCATGGCGGGCATCTTGCTTGGTGACTACAACATCTTGGTGCTCGATGAACCGGGCAACCACCTTGATGTTGAAACGGTGGAGGCACTTGCCGAAGCAATCCTCAAATTTAAGGGCACCGTTATCTTTACCAGCCACGATCGTCACTTCATGAAACGCATTGCCAGCGCGGTGATCGAAGTGCGCGATGGATCTGCGAAAAATTACATTGGTGACTACGAGGCGTATCTATATTCGGTCAGCAATGAAATCGACGAAGGATACCGCAGCCGCAATGCTGGCAGCGTGAGTAAGTCACGTAACGATGCGGGCAAGGGTGGCAAGAAATCAAAAGGGGGAAATCGCCCGGAGCCAAGCTCGGACAGAAAAATTCAAAAACAGATCATGGCTGCTGAGCGAAAGATTAAGCGTTTGGAAGAGGAGAAGAAAGTCTTCAACGACCAAATGCTCAACTGCCACGATCCGGAAGAAGCGATGGAGCTTCACAAGAAAATTGAAGCTCTCTCGGCCGAGATCACCGCATCAGAGGATCTGTGGTTAGAATTGACCGAAGGTTGAGCGAGAGTTTGTAGAGAGGAACTTTGTAGAACAGTTGTCTCAACTGATTTCTCGATTCACATTTGGCGTTACTTACTCGAACAAAAAGCAGTTGAGACAACTGCTTTACAATGAATCAAAATCTGGAAAAACAATCGATGGACACGCAATTTATTCTTAACTTGATCAGCCGCTGGTTACATGTAATCCCGGCGATCATCATGGTAGGCGGAACGTTATTCGTGCGTCTGACGTTAGTTCCGGCAACAGAGCAAGGAACAGTCGATGCAGCCGCGCGAGAAGCGGTTCGTAAAAGTTGGGTTAAGTGGATCGGGATCTGCACATTGCTGCTGTTGGTTTCTGGGCTCTACAACGCTTTCGTGAAAGCAACCACGCTTCATCTCTCCCCCGCATATAACGGGCTACTGCTGGTAAAGATTTTGCTCGCGTTTGGTGTTTTCTTCTTGGCAGCCCGGTTGTCAGGAAGAAGTGAAAAAGCAGTCGAGATGCGTAAACGCGAAAAGCACTGGACGAATATCTTGTGTTTGCTGATGTTGGGCATCGTCGTAATTGCGGGCTGGATGAAAACGGCTTCCGGTAGCTTCGAAGTGAAAGATAGATCGGCTAAACCTTTGGTGGTAGAGACGACGCCGTAAAAAGAGAAACGCCCAAAGAAGGTTCTTCATGGCACTACTCGTCCACCACCAGCGGTAAACGATAGCAAGCCGCCTGCTGTCCGTTGCGAATGAATAGCCGGTCGCCAACAACGACCGGGTGGTTCCAAGTCTTACCCTCGATCGCTCGGAACTTTGCGACCTCCTGATGGCCAGACGGATCCGGCTTTATCAATACGGCATCACCTTTTTCGCTGGCCACTAGAAGAAGCCCAGAATTTTCCAGCAATAGAACTTGGCCCTTTCCGTAGCGTCCGCCCTTCCATGCTCGTTCTCCCGTTTGTGCGTTGATGCATGAAAAGATCGCTCCATCGAATCCGTAGAGATGATCTTTGTAAAACACCATGTCGTTGAAGTCGGTTTTCATGGTGGTCTTTGTCCAGACTTCGGTGGCTTCCATTTCGCCTTCGTTGGATGTGATGCGCACGCACCGAATCCCGTTGCCGCCATCAGTCGGAAGCAAGAACGAGTCCGCGCTGACGAAGGTTGGTTGCAGCGCTCGGTACCCACCCGTGTTCCACGAATAGCTAAGCCGGATTTCGCCCGTTTCTGGATCAAGGACTTCTGCACCTTTGTTGGTGAGCATGACGACGAATTCATTACCGTTGATGGCACTCAATTGGGGCGACGAATAGGTGTGGTCACCCGACGCCGCCCGCCAGTTGACTTGGCCAGTTTCAACATCAAAAGCGAAAACGCCTTTGTCGTCCGTGCCGCCGGCGTGAACGATAACTGATGAGCCGACGACCAAGGGAGAAGAAGAAAAACCCCAAGATGGAGGCCTTCGTTCAGCTAACTTGGCAACACCGGCTTCCCAAATCCGGGCTCCCGTTTTTGGATCCAGTCTGACCAAATTGCCGTTTGCTCCATATGCGAACAATTGTCCGTTGACCAATGTCGGAGTTGCTCTTGGGCCAGGACCGCCAAGCGATTCTTCAAAGCGCGATTTGATTGAGTAGATCCAAACTTCTTCGCCTGTATCTGCGTCGTAACAAACGACTGATTCTTCATCGCCGCGCTGCTCCTGCGTGATCAACAGTTCGCCTGCAACCACAAAAGAAGTCCACCCGGGACCAACGGAAACCTTCCAAATCAGTTCTGGTTCATGCGAATCCCAATCGGAGGAGATTGCCGGACCTCGATAGATTGCCGAACGGTCTGCACCTCGAAAGCCTGGCCACTCTGGATTTGCAATCGCTGCAGCAAAGCTTTCACCAAGCTCGTGGCTGACCGGTTCGAGTATTGGGTTACCTCGCTCGGCCAGAAACAGGTCTTCTTGAGTCTTGGTCCAACGCCAATTGTAAACGTTCCCAAAATCTCCCCAGACTCCATCGTGTCGAATCAGCGCTGAATATCCAAAACCAATTGTCGTCAATAATAGTGCGATGACAGTGCGTTTGATTGTCAGTAACTGGCTGAACAAAACCGTTGCAATTCCGAAAACAGTCATGCCCATTGGGACGGTCAACATAACCGCTCCGGGACCCCGCATAGACTTGTCCGCAACTCCGAGGATCATAGCTGCTCCTCCAACAATAACGATCAGTCCCAGCAATCGCTCCTGCCACGTAGATCGGCTGAATGTGAGCCACCAGATTAACAAGGCCACACCACCAAGGAACGGCCCAAAGCCAGCGACCATCCAAGTCGCATCGGTGGCATCAGGAACTACTACAGGAGCCAGTTTGCAGGCCAGCATCGCCAACAGGATTAAAACCGCTGGCCAGATTCTTAGCGTTTTGAACTTTGATTGTTCGATTGGTTTTGCGGGCAATGGTTCATTGGCTTCATTTGTCTCAGTCATAAGTCGCCGATCGTAAAGTATGGGAAGCAAGTGAGACAATTCGGAAAACACCCAGAATTATTTCAATTTCCTGAATAGCTTACCGAATTTTGTAGCAAATTGTTTCAGCCCGACGGGTTACTTTTAC
>CAZDBE010000450.1:0-3560 GCA_964503675.1 uncultured Pirellulaceae bacterium
TGTGAATCGTCTTTTCGATCGGAAAGCCTCTGCAAATGCAAGACGGCGCCTTCGTTGCCTTGCTTCGCAAGCTCAACGGCTTCTTGGAACGCCGCCTCGGTATACGTTGTGATCGTTGGATGTACCGGGTTTTCGTGTTGCTTCCAGTAGTATTTTAAGTCGTCGTTCTCCCATTCCTCATAAACATCATCCCAGCTGAGCGCACTTGACGTGGCAAGGTGAGGATTCAGCATGTGTTCGGCGACAGGATCACCGATTCTCTGATATCGGTTATCCAACGAGACGCGCAGGCGATCTTCGGTGATGTTAGGGAGTGCTTTGTGGATCGTCAACGCGGGGAAAATGAGCGTATCGCCAACTTGGTAGTCTGTCGTCAGCCACTCAAGTCCTTCTAGCTCTGGGTGAGATTCCGCGTCGAGATTAAGACTACCAGCACCCAGTGAAAAGCGATGATCCAGTACGCGGCCGACCTTGTGCGATCCTTTAAGCACTGCCAATCCTCCAAGTTCGCGCGGACATTCGCCAATCGGACCCCAGCAAGTCAGATTTTCAAGTGTACCTTGAAAGTGAACAAAATCCTGATGCGTCGGCGTTGTATGTTGCGTGAACTTCGGGAACCAAAGTCGAGCAACTTTCTGCGGCAGCGGCATCATTGGCGATCCGGTTACTTGTTGCAATACGTCCAAGATCTCTGAACTATGTGCCATCGCATGGAACGATTGCAGACGATAGACCTGATGATAAACGTCTGTGTATCCGGGATCCCCTTCGGTGCTTCGCGCGTCGACGTTTGCGATTCCCAATATTGGGTCGGTGCCGGCAACCAGCCGCCATCTTGCATTAGTTCCAGCATCTCACGCCGTAGGCTCATCAGGCGATTGGCGTCGAGCAGTCCGCGGAAAAAGAGATAGCCATCTTCTTCGATGCGACGTTGTAACTCAGCCGAGTCTTTGGCCGCTTCATTTGAGACTGTAAGTTCATTCATCGAATCGCCGCCTCGGTAAGTTCTAATTTTTTGTCATCAGCACCGGGTGCAAAATTGCTGCGGAAGATTTCTGTTCCAAGCGCTTTATTACCGCCCCAATCTACTTCAACTCGGTTGTCACCTAGCACGATATTAAGCAGTTTTTCTTTCATGGCGTTAGCAACAGTCTGATGTTCCGAGCTAAATGCAAGGTTGTTGACCTCATTGGAATCCGACGGCATGTGATACAACGCCGGGTCAAGCTCTTCGTAGGAAGCATTTTGTGCCCACTGCATGTCTTTGCCTCGTTTCCTATCTGGCCGAGTTTGCATGGAGAACACATAGTCCTTGGTACGAATAAAAGCGCGTGGTCCAATCACGGCGTGGCTTTCTCCAATCACGTAGTCACGTGCCGGAATCTCTCCGGAGGCGATTTTGGCCATGTCAAAGCCATCCAGATAGCCAAATTTTTCATCCGTAAGATCAGCTCCACCTGCCGCCAAGATGGTGGGAGCGATGTCCACGAACTCGGTGAAGTCGGTAACCACTTTGTCTGCTGGAAACGCCGTCTTGTCCGACGATACGACAATAATCGGATTGTGACTGTCGACATCCCACGGAGTGAACTTCGAAACCGCACCGTGATCGTTTAATTTCCAACCGTGATCGCCACAAACATAAACGATCGTCCAAGGTTGTTTTTGCGACTGACTGTACTCGATGAAAGCGTCGGTTGCCTGTCCAACGAGTGTGTCCCCGTAAGCACAAAACGCATAGTAGTCCTGAATCATCGCTTGTTTTTCATCATCGGTGAAATGATTGGTGTGGCCATGCTTAACCATTTTCTTCAACTGGGACGGCATCGTTTCCAGTTCTTGCTGTTCGACGGTCGGCACTTTGTAAGTGTGCTTTTGAAAACGGGCTCGATAGTCTGCCGGTGGCAGGACGGGCGTGTGAGGGAAGTCAAAACCAATATGGCAGAACAGTGGCTTTGAAGTAGCGACTCCATCGTAAGTTTTCGAACCGACTTCAAACTTGCGATTTTGATTTTTCAAAAAGTCCGCGAAGATCGAAGCATAGTAGCCATCACGCGTCTTGCCCGCTTCTCTTGAACTGACGCCGGCAAGAATCATGCCGCTGTCGATGTGCTTTCCCTTCTTCTTGTTGTAGTGACGCAGCAGGTCATACTTTTCGATCGTTTGGGCGGTGGTTCCGGCAAATTCCGGCATGAGTTTTTCCAGTTCTTCCGAACAGTATTCGAACTTGCCATCGGGCGTCACAAAGTACTCAAGGCTTTGCATTGGTTTATCAAGTTTCACACCGTTGATTTTCGTAAACCAGCTTTTGCCCCAACCGCACAGGCCGTCTTTGGCGAGGTCTTTGAAGTAGAAACTCTGCTGGTAGATCGGGTGTGACTTGGCCCATTTGCTTTGGACGTTTTTAACACGCACCCCCAGTTTGCCAACGTGTGTTGTTTGGTAGCCTAACGTCGCCATCGTTTCCGGCAGGGCAGGACGGCAGTGCGCGGCGTTGTTGTTGTGATACTCGAACTCGTAAATCCCTGATCGGAACGGGTAACGGCCATAGTGCATCGACGCACGCGACGGGGCACAGCCCTGCGCTTGGCAGTACGTATTGATGAATGTTGTTCCCATTTTGGCTAGGCGGTCAACATTCGGAGATTCGACGTACCCTAATTCACTTTCGTCGCGGTCGTGCAGGATGCGATTGAAGGCCTGAATTGAATCGTAGCGTTGATCGTCAGTCAGAATCCACAGAACGTTCGGATTAGTTTGCGCATCGGCTACCGAGCCAAAGACCGTTAGCAATATCAGAATCCAGAATTGGTATTTCATATTCATTTTTTGTTCAGGTAAAACTGTCAAGGAGCGAAGGGCTTGTACTTTTCGAATCTGCGAATGTAGTCCCATCCATCCTTTCGGTCGAAGCAGATGCCCCAAGTTAAGGCATCTAGCGGGTCTTGGTCGCTCACAATCGAACGCACGATCCCACCGGCATGTGGTGGTTTGCTTCGTCCGCTGATCATCGATTTGATTTCAAAATTGATGCCATCAGTCGCATATTGAATGGTGCCTTTTTCCGGTCCGTCGGAATTCAGCATCGCAGCGATGCCGCCACGATATTTCCACACGCAGATTTCATGGCCGCTGTTGGTGATTGGATTGTACTCGGACTTTTTGTAGGGGCCGTGGATTTGATCGGCGATCGCGACGCCCCATTTGATTTCTCGGCCACCCATTGTGATGCGCTCGCCCATTCGCTCACCTTTGTAGTAGAGATAGAACTTTCCATTGTAGGGAACGAGACACGGGTCATGGACTTTTTGACTGTCGAATGAACCACGTTTCTTCACCTTGAATCGGCTGTCTTCGTTCCCCAACCACTCGCCGTCATCTGAGGGTGATAGAATTGGAGCGTCCAATTTCTTGAACGGTCCGGATGGCGAATCGGCAACCGCCATGCCTACTTGGTTCTTAACGCGATTGGCGTAGGGAGCTTTGACCACTTGGTAGACCAAGTAGTACTTCTCATCATGTGCCAATACCTCAGGCGTGAAGACGGATCGGTCATCGAA
>CAZDBE010000451.1:0-3516 GCA_964503675.1 uncultured Pirellulaceae bacterium
CCGATGATGGCGATCACGACCAGAAGCTCCACCAGTGTAAAACCTTTGCGGATTGATTTCATGGCAACACCTACTCGTAAAGGATTCACATAGAGGAATGACGCAAACGGTTGTACAAAAGTAATTGTTCGCGGAAGCCGATCGGTTGAGAAAGAAAAAGTGGACTCGATCTCACCCAGCTCCTGCAACCAAGTATACTCCATTATTCGGCTTAATAAATCTTGTTCGCGACGAGCAATTTTTCGGTCGGCTTATGTCTAGGCGACAAAGTGACAATTGGGACCGCAAGATGCTATCGGTACGATACAATCCGAGAGGTGTCCTGATTAGAAGACGAAAGGAACTGAACTTGGCGCGAAATGTTGAAATAAAAGCACGCTTGGACAACTGGGATCAACAGCTTGAAATCGCAAAGCGATTGAGTTCGCAGACAGGAGAAACCATCGTTCAGCGCGATGTATTCTTCCACTGTCAGACAGGCCGTCTAAAGCTGCGTATCTTTTCTCCGCAGCGCGGGCAACTGATTGCTTATCAGCGTCCGGATCAGACAGGACCCAAGACATCGCGTTACTGCATCAGTGAAACGGTCGAACCCGATACACTGCGCGATGCACTGGCAAAATCGCTTGGCGAGTATGCCGAAATTAGCAAGACACGTCTGCTATTTTTGGTCGGCCGAACTCGAATTCATTTAGATCGTGTTGAGGCGTTGGGCGATTTTTTGGAACTGGAGGTTGTCTTATCCGAAGACGACGACATCGCGGACGGCCAAGCAGAAGCTCAGCGATTAATGGCAGAACTTCAAGTCGAACCAAAAGAGTTGATCGATTGTGCTTATGTTGATTTGTTGTTGGCCAAATAACTCCACGCTTTGCGCCAGATGTTTCCCATAATCGGTATGCTTTACCGGTCCGTTTGCGGGAAATGCAATATGGTCGACGCGAATTCATGAAAGTGCTTGCAAGGTTTCGATCGCCACGATAGCTTAAGCTGCCTGCAATGTGGCTCCTTACGCAGTTGCCGCAGTTTGGCTGGTTTGAAATTCTGCAACGGAAGAGGAAAAGTACGATGGGAATGGGAAGCACGGGCGAAAAACGCGGTTTGTTCATAACGATTGACGCTAACATCGGTGCCGGCAAGTCAAATGCTTGTCACGCGATCGCGTCTGCAGCAACATCATCGGGCTGGCCAGCGCGTGTATTGGAAGAACCGACCCACCATCCCCAGTTCAACCACTTCCTACAGCGCTACTACGAGGACTTGAAAACCGGCACGAACACTGGTGGTGGTTTTGCCATGCAAATGTTCATGCTTTGCCAACGCTACGAACAGCACCGCTTGGCAGTCGAACAAGCTTGGGGCGATCAAGGCATTGTCGTCGTTCAAGACCGTCCGATCTACGGCGACACCGTGTTTGCGACAACGGCGATGGAGCGTGGGTTTATGACGCGCGAAGAGTACGATCTGTACGTCGACATGTACCGCAACATGAGTCGTGACGTGATGCCGCCAGATATTTTCGTTTACTTAGATGTGTCACCCGAAGAGTGCCACGAACGAATGGCTTCCCGAGCACGCAGCCAAGAAGAAGGCGTACCGTTGGATTATTTACAGCAACTTTACGACAACTATCAAAAACTACTTAGTGAGATGCGGCGGCGCGGTGTGCGCGTGCTAACCATCGACTGGCGCGAGTTTGGTCCGCCGGTCGAAATCTGGAAGAACATTCAAGAGATGGTGAATTCAGACGACTCATGGTACGAGCGACTTACGTTCTCGTTGGCCAAAGAGCCAAGAGTGCCATTGATACCAACCGACACTGAATAGGTCAAAAGGATAGTATGGCATATAGGTCTGTCGAAGCGGCTCGTAGATTTTCTTCGAGCCGCGATTTACCCTCAGGATTTTCTCCGTCTTCTCACCACAAACCAAGCGCTCAGCACTCCCATAAGAGCAAACGTACTGGGCTCGGGTACGACGATCGCAGAGATGATCGTGTTGGCGATGGCTTGTGAAATCAACAACCGGGTGGATTCACCACCATCGATGCGAAAACTCTGCTCCAACTCGATGTGTACGAATTCTCCGCCAACCGAAGTGGTGTGTTGTCGCTGCATATTGGTCGTTCCGGCCAATCCGCTGAAGAGTGATCCGCTATAGTCGTCGTTGGTGGCAACATTCAGAGGATCTTCAGTGTCAAGCGTGTTGTAGGTATAGCTGTTCCAGTCACCGTCAAGCGCGTCAATGTTTTGGTCCAAACCCAGCACCAGTGCGCTTACACTGCCGGTACCACTACTAAGGATCGCATCAGCGTCATCGGGAAAGCTAGAGTGCTGATCGATATCGAATCCGTGAATTTGCCAGACTGAAAGATTGTCCGCTTCTTCAGCGAACGACTGATGAACTTCGTGAAAGATGGACTCCGGCAAATGCGCCACGTCGGCAGTGCCTAGCCCATTGGCGTTGCGGTGTGAGCCAGCGAGTATAAAACCCTTTGCTCGACTCTCGACAAATGTCTGCGCTGACATCCCCGTTGTGTTAATGTCCGCCAGCGGATGAGCCACTTCCACAATGACACTATTCGATGTGTCTTGCCGAAGAAAAAAGCTGCCCCAACCTTTCTTGGTGGTAACTGTCGCTGATTCTTGCAAACCATAGTATGTACTGCCAGCGTCGTCGAGCACGACAATGTCATACCCAATCGCGGTCGCCTCGGGCAACAACGATTCTAGGTCCGTGGTCGATTGTGCATCTCGCAAACCATCGGCCAAACGCCGAAAGTCGGACAACTGCCCGGCAGTGGGAGAGATATAGCCTTGGCTATCTTTGGCCACCACCTTTGATCTGAGCTCTGCGACATGGGCTTGAAAAGATTGGTCATTTACCAATAGCAGCTGCGCGTCGACGGATCCATAACACAGCAAGAATACGACAGCAACGAATGAGCAAGTACGCAGCAAATGCGTTTGGCTGGCTCGTAATAGTGCTAAGCTTGGTTTTTCGGCGTTCATTGCGACCGACTGAAACGTACAGAGGAACTAACAAGAAACCGTAGCTCGCAGTTTGGCAGCCGGTCATGCTCGCTCACGCCCCGTCTTCAATCGTTGCAATTCCTCACGTTCCCGATAACTTTTTTAGGGCTGTAGCGATTCTAACGACCGGCTATTCAGTCTCAACTACTAAGACACCGCTTCGACTTGGGTCTACGCTCTAAGCTTCGCAACGGTACTCAAATAACGGGGGCGGGTCACAAGAGTGACCGGCCCACAATTCAATCCTAAAAGTTATTCAAAGACACTTCACAAGCGAAAGGTGTTTAAACCGAAAGCCAAACCTGAGACCAAGCTCAGTGAAGCTTTCCACCATGTCGTCGCGAAGTGCACTTATTTATTGACTTTGCAAGATTGTAATGAACGCTGGGATGTCATCGAAGTCTACATCCGAGTCGCAGTCACAATCTGCTTCGGCTAGGAAAACACCGGCTTGCAAGACAGTAATGAATGCTGGGATATCATC
>CAZDBE010000452.1:0-3477 GCA_964503675.1 uncultured Pirellulaceae bacterium
GTACTCAGTAGAGCAAACGTGCCGCTGACCCAGTACAACAAATCGATCTTGCCGAACGACCAAGAGTTGAAAAACGATGGGGCCATTGCTGATGTGAACGCGAGACTAACGACCCAAGACAGTACCAATCCCATAACGCAGACGATCAATTTG
The DNA here is from genome assembly GCA_964503675.1 of uncultured Pirellulaceae bacterium. GTDB lineage: Bacteria > Planctomycetota > Planctomycetia > Pirellulales > Pirellulaceae > Mariniblastus. The sequence goes on from CAZDBE010000452.1 coordinate 154, forward strand.
GACAGTACGATCGATCGCGGGCCGATAGGCAGCGAGCCCATCCAGCTCAAGGTGCGTTGTTCTTTTTCTTGGCTGACCAGCATTGGGCCGGCGCCGATCGCAAATAGAAGCGGGACCATGAGCAATGCCCCACTATGCACATCCGCACGCCCACCCTCCCTTACAAAACAGCCCAGTAAATGCAAAACAAGACCGCAGGCGCACAACGCGATCACCAAAGGAGCCAATTGCTTGGCTTCTTTGAACAGCAACCACGACCAGTACGACCCGGCGCGGGCCGACTGCGGCGCCGTCAATCGCCGCTGGGAGTCGCCGAGTCGGTTCATTGCTTGATGAGTTGATTGAGACGTGCTCATTTAGTTTCTGTTTAATTTGGACTTGATTGAGTCTGAACGTAGCCGGAGTCGCCAGACTTCGGAAGAGTCTGAGCTTTCGCTTCTGAAGTCTGGCAACTCCAGCTACGTGAGTTCCCTACGACGTCTGATAATCTACGTTTACCGCTTCTTCATTTGGCGACACCAACTCCCCGCCGCGCGTGCATGCGACAAAAAGTTCTTCCAAACTTGCCGGCCGCGATCGAATGCTGTGTACTCCCGGCCAATCGCCGATCGTCTTTTCGATAGAGCTCTCACTGTCGCGTGCGATCCAGCGCACCTGCCGCCCCGATTTTTGCTCGCTGAGAACTTCAACGGGAGCATCGATCACCGGCAACACGGCCAGCGGATCGGTCACCGAAAAAGTCACCTCCACGACTTCGTTTCGCATTTCAGAGAGCGATCCGTTCAAGCGGACTTGGCCGCCGTGGATGATTGCCATCCGATCCGCCACGCGCTCGATCTCAGATATTTGGTGACTGGATAAGAGCACCGTCCGGCCCCTTGCCGCCCGTTCCACCATGCTTTCGAGAAACGCCCTCCGCACCAACGGATCCAGCCCCGAAGTTGGCTCGTCGAGTATCAATAATTCTGGGTCGTTGGACACCGCCAACGCGAGGGCCACTTTGGCACGCTGGCCTTTACTCAAATGTTTGATCTTACGGTCGGCGGGCAATTCGTAGCGCGTAATCAACTCGTGGTAATTGTCGAGGAAACCCGCCGGATAGAAAGCGGAGGCAAAACTTCCGATCTCGTCGATGCGCATCCAGTTGTAGAGCGCGGGGGAATCGGAGACGTAACCGATCCGACGTCGAATCTCCAGCGCGTCCCGCACCGGATCGAGGCCCAAGATGCGCACCGTTCCGCTGGTCGGCCTTTGGAATCCGGTCAAGATTCGAATCAGCGTCGTTTTGCCGGCGCCATTCTCCCCCAGTAGCGCGAACACCGATCCGCCGGGAATCGCAAGATCGACTCCGTTTAGGGCTTTGCAACCGCGAAAGTGCATCGCCAAACCCTGTACTTCAATGCAATCACTCATACCCGGCTCTCTCCAGTTTTGTTCTTGATTGATTCTTGACCGTTCAGTCCGCTGAATCCGATGGTGATTCTGCGGAGACCGTATTGATTTTCGGCCCCAGTTTTTTTAGTTGTTTACGAACTAGCTCTTCGATTTCCTCAGCGGAAAGTCCGGCATGCAGCGCCTCAGTCAGCACCGTTTTCAATCCGTCGCTAATGATCGTCTTGCGTTCCTGACGACAGAATTTGGCCGCTCCCTGACAAACGACCATCCCGCGGCCACGCATCGATTCGAGTACACCCTCGGACTGCAACTGCTGGTAGGCCTTCACGACGGTGTTGGGATTGATCGCCAGTTCCACACTCAGCGAACGACCGCCGGGAAGCAACTGGCCGGGCTGTAACGAACCTTCAGCAATCGCGAATTTCACTTGGCGAACAATCTGTTGGTAGATCGCTACGCCGTTGTTGATATTGATTGAAAAAAACATGGGCAAACGCCTGTGGGTTGGTGCACTAGCGACATGGTACACTGAGTGTGGGCTTGAGGCAAGGTTAATTTTTGTATTTCTTCAAGAATGTTAGCCTTACGGCGCTAGCCACGCCTCAAACGATTTTCCGTAGCCGATCTCGCAAGAGATTGCAAAATGGCTCTTGGGCTGTCCAAAGTCTTGCGACTTCGGCTACAAAGCAACCCGCCCAAGTTTGAGCTGAGTGCCATTGGGCTAGCGCCAATCCGCTCACGAGATTCGGACTTGCTACTGTATTCTCGGTGGCATCAAGCCGAACGATTGGAATTCTTCCCCTTTGATTGACATGGGAATATAAACCGATAGCATTCTTTGTATGTTAAGACCAAGAAAACGCTACACCGTTTACGACTTGCAACAGCTCAAGGGCAAACGTTGCTTGACCCACATTCACGTAAAGTCTCCGGAAGAAGCTGCGGCGGCTGACAAAGCGGGGGTGGATTTGATGAGTTGTAGCTTTGATTCTCCTGAATCGCAGGCGAGACTCCCAAAACTGGTCGCGGCCGCGCCGACTGCATTTTTCTCATGCGCAACCCCTCATGGATTGGCATCCCCCGACGAAGCCATCCGAGTCGCTTTTAAGGCACTCGAAATGAGTGCCAGTTCGGTTTACTGCTCGGCCAGCCCATTTATCATCGAAGCGATGGCGCGAGAAGGTATTCCGGTCGTCGGCCATTTGGGATTGGTACCCCGGCACGTGACGTGGACGGGTTACCGCGCGATAGGTAAGACCGCCGAGGAAGCTAAATTGCTTTATCAAAAGATGAAGGAACTTGAAAGCGCCGGCGCGTATGCAGCCGAACTTGAAGTCGTCCCTGAAAAACTGGCGACGTTCTTGTCGTCCAAAACCAAAATGCTGCTGATGTCGCTTGGATCGGGAAGTGGCTGCGATACACAGTTTTTGTTCTCGTGCGACATTCTTGGCGACTACGACGAGCGTCCGCCGCGTCACGCAAAACCCTACCGAGACTTTGCGGCAGAGCATCGCCGCCTTCAAGACGAACGCGTAAGCGCGTTCAGCGAATACATCGCAGACGTGAAAGAGGGAAAGTTTCCTGCCAAGTCAAATCTAGTTGGCATTGACGACGATGTTCTGGCAGAAGTCATCGATTCGATTGACGGAAGTTTTTAGGTACCAAGAAGTGCGCGCGTTAAGATCGCGGAGCGATCAACGACTGTCGTTGATCGCTCCGCGACCTTAACGTAAGCGCAACAACCTAGCCCATCGGCTCTTGGAAAACCGACCGATACTGACCGTGGTTTTGGAAATACTCCAGCAGTTTTTGAAAGAACTCGTTGCCGCCCAAAGTTGCACTGTCTCCAACGACAATTAGTTTGCGCTTCGCACGCGTGATCGCGACGTTCATTCGGCGTTCATCTCCTAGGAAACCAATCTCGCCAGT
>CAZDBE010000453.1:0-3471 GCA_964503675.1 uncultured Pirellulaceae bacterium
CAGCCCAAGCTCAAGTGCCATTTGCACGCACAGGCATTCCTGCGGGGCACAACCTTCCACCAGCTCAAATGCTGATGGAGCCTGGACCCGGCGTTGGTGGTCCTGGGCCAGGCGTTCTGTCTGCTAGATCTGGCCGTTCAGCCGGACCGTCAGGCGGCGCGGCAGCATACGGACCGTTCGGTGCTGTTCGCATGCAGAGCGTTCAGGTGTTGTTCGATCAACCTGACAACTTGCAAGTATCATGGGACGTTTCTGGCGTAGGCCAGTACGACTCATCACCGCTACTTGTGCCGGGCCGTCAGAATTTTGCCCAAGGTGGAATCTATCGCCTGAAAATCTCCAACATTGAAGGCCGCCCCGGTGTCAGCCTTTACCCCACGTTGGAAATAGGAACAGCCTCACCGCGCACAAGTGCTTACCTCGCACACTCAGCGATTCCAATTCAATTCACACAAGAAGACTTCGATCAGGTCGCTGCGGCGAACTACGTCACGAAAGTCATATACGTTCCAGATCCTGAGTATCAGGAACTAGCGTTGGCTGGTGTTGACACACTGGTAAGCACACGTCTTGATCCAGGTGTTGATCCGATCACTGAAGCTGATCGTCGCGGTGCTATTCTTGCCGTTCTACGACTCGGAAACAAAGATCTTGAGATGCCTGGCGTTGACCCAAGTATCGCTGCCGGCGCATTGCCTCATGGTATGGGAGCTGATGGATCGGGTGGAACTCAAGACTACATCTCGGGACAGTCTGGGCCCCACTATGGGATGCCTCACGTCGGAACAAACATTGGTCTTCCCGGTCCGCCACACATTCCACAGGGTGGTCCTGCTGGCTTGCGTCGCTACTCAATGCACAACCATACTGCGACGCAGATTCCAGGACCGACCAATGACGTCAGCGTGCTGGTCAAGCAAAAGCCTGGCTTAAGCTACCCACGACCGGCCGACCGCGTCCTGATTCAAGAAACCAACATCCGACCTCCGCACATGAACGTGCAACCGCCATCTGACATGGTTCACGGTCAGTTACCACTGAACGTTCCTCGTGGTCGATTCCGCAGGTAGTTCAGTGGAACACGGATAACTCCATAGCCGCGAACAGCGATCCTGCTGTCGCGGCTATTTTTTGGTCCAGTTTGCAAGTCTCCCGTCACGGCAAGTAACCCAAAACAAAAGCAAACTCATGGCGAATCTCAAATCACCGATTTTTTCATGGTTCAGGGCACCACTATTACTGGCCGCCTCGACAACTGCAGCTTGGATTTGCGTTAGCACCTCGGCTCAGGCCCAACTCACGCGCGATCACCAATTGCTCAACAGCAAAATGCCACCGGGCATCGTGTCCCAGCAGAAACTGATGGGCAACGCGCGTTTGGTGGGACATACGCAACCCGTGCGGATCATCGCCCCTGATGGCAGCCGAGTCGCAATCGTTGCCGACGGGATCACAACCGAGGCCAACCATTCACGTGTCACCGTCGGTGTTAAAGCCGGGCTCTTGTACCGTTTTCGAGTCGATTTTGTAGACGTCGAGACGCCGCGTACTGTTTATCCCTCAGTTGAAATCGTCGATCGACTATACGCACCTAAAGGGCTGGAAAATCAATTTCCGGTACCTGTTGTAATTACCGAAAACGATTTAGCCCAAGCTTCCGGTGGCAAAATGGTCACCAAAGTGGTCTATCTCGAACGAGCTGAATCCACGGTGCCACGCCGCCCTTTAGAAACCGATCAACCATGGTTTGACGTGACCGGTGCCGAAGATCCTCTGCATGTCGCAACGAGCCTTGGTCGCCCATTGGCAATCCTTAGAATAGGATCGCGTGTTCCAACGGCTGGGGAACTGGCGGGGCCATCGGCATTTGACAGTTCACGGCCGGTGGTGCTACCGCACCCAGTGGAAACAGTGCGGAGTCAAACCACCGTTAAGCTAACTGACCAAATTCGTTAATCGCAGAACGTTGCCATGATTAAAACAAATTTTGTAACACGCTATATCATTGCTGCGATGGCTCTGGCTACAGGTCTTGGCACCCTAACAGCGGTGACTGCTCAACAGCCCGACAGCCCAGAGAGTGCGAATTTGATTCAGCTGCGGACTCTGCCAACACGTGATGCCAAGACCATGCCTGTGGATTCCGCTGCTGCGAAAAAGAGCAAGTTTGAATTAACGGGAGCACAGGAAGAGTTTTTCGAAGCGGCCTCTGCTCGCATGGCAGCACAACCTGACACGACTTCTGGTGCATATTTGGATTTCCTTGGAGATGACAACGCGCCCCAAAGATTCGCCAAACGAGCCGGATTTGCCTTCCGTGACGGCGAGATGGAGAACAAAATTTCCAACGGAGTGTTCCCCGTTCCTCTCGGGCGAAACCTTCGCCAAAAGGATCCTCGCTATCGGCACAACAAAAGACGACTCACCCGCAGTGACGAATACGTTTACGACGGCAGTGACCGCGAAGCGCGCGTGCAGGTCGATGGTGACTGGAACATCTATGGTATGGACACCGAAGACACGTTCGGGCATTTCGATACGCTTGATGGGAAGCGTCTTGTCTCTCCCAGTAACCGAGTTGATATTTACGCACCGCGCTTTTCTGCAGTTCGTCGCGTCGATAATCTACAGAGAGCCGAGTACTCGTCGCAAGTGACACAGATGAAACGTAAGGAAGGTACTGTCCTATCGCGGGCTTCTGATTTCTCTTCGTCTACCAAGCAAAACGTGGCGGTTGACACTAACGAAGCAACTTTAAAAGCGGTTGGTTTTCGCGACCAAACACGCGGCGTCCTAGCGGACAATGTAGTTCAGTTGCGTGGTTCACGTGATTCTTTTCAACCCTACGAGAATTTCGAGTTAATTCGTTGGGGTAAGCACTCCAGCAGTGAAACATCGCGATTGGAAGCCGGCATGCAAGCCGCCAAAGTTTGGCAGGACAATCTTGGCCTGCAGGCGTTTGGAAAAAAGGTTCAACCCATCATCGTCAACGACACTGTCTCTCTTCAACAGATCGTAACTGTCGAAACAGATGACGACAACGCGATCCTGCGAGTGACCAAGGTTGCGTCAAAAATTGCAGCGCGTCCCGGAGAAGAGGTTGAATTTACGATTCGCTTCGACAACCTGTCTGGCCGCAAGGTCGGAAATGTTACATTGGTCGACAACCTGACCAATCGCCTGCAATACGTTTCAGGCACCGCCGAATGTTCCCTCGATGCGAAGTTCATTCATACCGACAACGATGCTAGTTCTTTGACGCTACGTTGGGAGATCGACAAACCGCTCGCCCCTGGCAAAGGCGGCGTGATCCGTTTCAAGTGTAGAGTTCGATAGCGTTCCAATAGAACTTGGAAGCTACGGCTTCTCTTCATCTGAACACTCGCAAGCGAACTCGCCGCAACCGGGACAGCCTGATCCATACTTGGCGAACAGCGCCTCGTTCAAATCAACTTCCGCTATGTTAGCGAT
>CAZDBE010000454.1:0-3457 GCA_964503675.1 uncultured Pirellulaceae bacterium
TTGACGATCAAATCAGCTCGGTTCTTTGCAGACATTATTTATCTTGGACGTTCAATCAGTTGGTTGTTAGTACGAGGTGATGAGTGGAGATACGACTCACACGTGATCGTTGACTTCGGGGTTTGTTTCTTCAGGAGAGCCGGTCACATTATCGTCGCCTTCCTCCACCGGCTCTGCTTCGGCAGTCTTTTCGGCCGGTAGTACCTCTTCAAGGATTCTGGTTACACTCATTGCATTCTGCAATCCCTTATCCAGTTGAAATTGAATACGAGGTGTGTATCGGGTGTCGATGCGGTTACCGACTTTCTTCTGAAGGTAACCCACCGAGCTTTGCAGACCTTTAAGGCACAGATTTTGCTTGGTCTCATCACCCATGACCGAAACGTGAACTTTGGCCATCCGCATGTCGCCCGCCACTTCAACAAACGTTACCGTCACGTCTTTGACGCGTGGATCCTTAATGTCAGTGATGATCGCCATGCTGACCACTTCACGGATCGCTTGGGCTGCTTTTAAAACACGGCGGGAACTCATATTGGAGCCTGTGGATGCACTATGGAATGCGTATGTGAATGCGACTGGATAACTGCTCAACGTTGGGCCGAAACCTAACTGTTTACAGTGTCCGGGCGATCTCTTCGATCACGTACGCCTCGAGCGTATCGCCTTCTTTGATGTCGTTGAAACCTACAAGTTTAATACCGCATTCCATGCCACGCTGAACTTCCTTGGCGTCGTCTTTTTCGCGCTTGAGCGAATCAATCGGGTAGTCACCAATAACGGTGCTGTCGCGAATGACTCGAATACGGCATTCGCGTTTAATGTTGCCTCGCATAACGCGGCAACCAGCGATCGTTCCAGTTTTGCTGATGCTGAACGTTTGTAGCACCATCGCCATTCCCAATTCCACCACTTGCTCTTCAGGCTTCAAGCGTCCCTCGAGCATCGCTTTGAGGTCGTCAGTAATCTTGTAGATCACTTCGTAGCGACGAATTTCGGCCTGAACTTCATCGGCCAGCGAACGAGCCGCTTCGTCGGGAACAACATTGAAAGCACAGATGACTGCTTCGGATGCTTGCGCTAGTCGAACATCAGCGACCGTCACGCCACCAACGAGCGCCTGGATAACTTTGATTCGAACTTCAGGATGGTCGATCTTACCCAGTTCCTTTTTAATCGCTTCGATCGAACCTTTTGTGTCGGCCCGAATGATCAGGTTGAGCGTAACGACTTCAGCATCAGCGGCTACTAGATTACCCGCTTCGAGACGTCGTTGCATCTCTTCGAGCGAAACTTTAACCGTGCCTGCAACGTCCTGTTCGTGCTGATTGTCCAATCGCTTCTGGGCAATCTCACGTGCCGTCGCGACATCGTCGACAACATACAACTTATCGCCAGCACCCGGCGGCGTGTTGAAACCGGTCAGGTTAACCGGTGTGGAAGGACCAGCAGATTTTAACCGACGAGTTGGCTTGAGTGTGTCATGCATCGCTTTGACGCGTCCGAACGATGGTCCACAGACAACAATGTCACCCACGTTGAGAGTTCCACCCTGAACCATGACTTTACATACGACACCGCGGTCGGATTGTTGCTCGGATTCCAAACACGTTCCAAAGGCGGGGCTTTTAGGATTTGCTTTGTATTCGTAGAGCTCTGCGGTAACCAAGATGGTTTCCAGCAATTCATCGAGGCCCGTGCCGGCGATGGCACTGGTTTTCACAACTTCCGTCTCACCGCCCCATTCACTAGGCAGCAGTTCTGCGGTTGCGAGATCCTGCAAGGCCTTGTCAGCCGTGATGCCCGGTATATCGATCTTGTTAAGTGCTACGATGATGGGAACACCAGCGGCTTTAGCATGTGTGATCGCTTCTTCAGTCTGAGGCATGATTCCATCGTCAGCAGCTACAACCAACACGGCAATGTCAGTTACGTTCGCACCACGAGCACGCATTTCGGTGAATGCTTCGTGGCCCGGGGTATCAACGAAGGCAATTTTTTGATCGCCTTTTTTAACTTCGTAGGCGCGAATGTGTTGGGTGATGCCGCCGGCCTCACCAGAGACAACATCGATTCCGATCAACGCATCGAGCAAGGATGTCTTACCGTGATCCACATGTCCAAGGAAAGTGACAATTGGCGCTCGCGGCACAAGGTTTTCGTCGTCTTCGTCAGGCTCAAACTGAGCCATCAATTCGTCTTCGGCGGAAACGGCCTGGCGAACTTCGACGTTGGACTCGAAATGTTCGATCAACAGTTCAACCATCTCGTCGGGAATGATCGAGTTGATGTTGCGCGAAGATTCGTCACCTAATTGTTGGATCGTCAACAACGCCTGCACCGCTGGTATACCGGCAGCTTCTGAAAAATCACGAACGCTGCAAGGCAGCTGTAGAACGACATCGCCCTTCCTAGGTGCCGCAGTGTTGGCCGCTTTACCTCTTCGTCGAGTCCCGTAGCGTCCGCCGAACTGGCCCGGTCGGCCCGGTCGTGGTGGCCGTCGATTTCTCAGACCGCCGAGAGGAGCTTGTTTTCCGGAACGGCGCACTTTGCCGATCGTGGATGACTCGTCCTTGTTGTCAGCGTCCTTACCCTTTTTCTTGCCCTTCTTGGCCGATTTGGTCAGGTGTTCCAGAGGAGCCGAACCGCCACGCTGGATTTGCGTAATTGCATCCTGCGGCAAAGCGATATCTGGCTTCTGGACTTTTTCACCAGGTGTAGCGGCTTTGGTGGCGGGTTGTTTGACTTCCGGCATCGCGGCGATGTTGGCCGTTACGCCACGCTTTTTGACCGGACGATCTTTCTTGGCGTCATCACCCTCACCACGTTTCGGTCGACTGTCTAGGTCGCGGACCGCTTTAGGTCCACGGTTGAACAGCGGACTTGTTCGTTGAGGTGTCGGTCGGACCGGGGCATCTGGAGTTGTCGCTGCCACCGTGGCATCGGCAGCTGGCTCCGCAGTCGGTTTCTTATCTCGAATAGAAGCCTTCTTAACGGCAGGTGTTCCCGTCGTGGCTTTAACCGACGTGAACGACTGACGTGACTTGTTCCGCAGCTTATTCAGCAATCCGCCAACTGCCGAAGAAACACCGTCTGTTTGGGCGTCTTCAGTTGAACCATCTTCAGAAGGTTCATCCTCCGAATCTTGAGCCGAAGGCTCGTCGGCCACGGTCTCTTGCGCAACCTCTTGCGCTGAAGCTTCGACTGGCGCTTCAGGCTCGTCGATAGTTTCTTCGACCGGTTCAGGAACCTCTTCCGGCTCGGGTTCGGGCGGTGGGCCCGCCATAAAGCTGTTGATGGTCGTGATTTCGTCTTCGCTCAGACTAGCCAGCGCAGACCCCTTCCCAGTGACGCCTGCTTGTTCGCAGATGTCGAGGAGTTGCTTGTTGTCCATTCCAAGGTCTTTGGCAAACGCGTAAATGCGTACGGGCACGTTAAGTGACCCTCCTTTTTTGAT
>CAZDBE010000455.1:0-3399 GCA_964503675.1 uncultured Pirellulaceae bacterium
GTTGTGTTGGCCAGGCTTTGCTTCAATACAGCGACATCAACGGTGGCAAATTTGTGGCTATTCCGTCAGCCGGCCGTCTTTCGGCCAGCGGTTACTTCGCACCAGTTCTCAAGGACGCGGGCCTTGTCGAAGATGATTCGATTTTCAACTGTGCCGGTTTAGCAGTCGAAGCACCTGTTCACATTCCGTCGATTGCTCAACTTGAAAATGCAGAGGATTGCCAGTTGGAGTATCTCAAACGCAATATGTCCGGTCATTTTGGATACTCGATGGGATACGGTGACCGCCAAAAGTACCAACCACTGTCCAACAGCGGGTTGACTAACACGGTCCTTGTTGCGGACATGCCTTCGGTGAATCAGCCGGGACGCCGCAGCGTTAACCACGGCTCGTGGGGACAGAATTGTTTGTTCAGCGACGGGCGCGTGGCATTCATCAAGGGCGATTCGGTTGGCGAGGACGCAATTTTCGTCAACGACTACGGCATTGTCGCTCCCGGCACCAGCCCGCGCGACAGCGTGATCGCCCCCAGCCATCTGTCACCGGCCAGCCGATAGTGGCGTGAAATTCTCGCCCCAATTACCGTAAAAAAATATCGGCGAACTTGAGCTTGAGACCATCAGTCATTTTTCAAGTCTACGTATTCGAGTGATTCAACAAAGTCTGAGCACTCGTCCGACTTTAAGATCTTTTTGATATCTTCGTCGAAGTCGTCTCTCAAAGCACGAAAACACGTTAGCAGCGTCTTGTTGTCCTTCGCTGCTAAAGCAATTTTATACTTCAAGAAAATTGGATTTATGAAGTCGAAGTCTCCTACAGCGACTGCTCTATTGAGCTCGGCAGCTTCATCAACTTTTCCCGACTTCAACATGACAAAGGCAACATTGAGATCAATATAGGAATCTCCGCCGGTCCACTTTTCCAGCAGCTCCCTTGCTCTTTTGATCATCGGCAAGTCTTCCTGCTGATTCCCAAAATCTATCAAACGCAGCCCAACTGCCGGGCTATCTGGATACTTCGAGAGCATTGCTTCAACAGCTTCAAGAAAGTCATCACGTTCGGTTACCAATAGCCTCGTCGTCAGGACGGTCTTTTCATTTCTAACGTCTTCGGGAAGTTGCTGATAGATCCTTGACGCCTCTGCCGCGTTACCCGAACGGGCAGCTTTAACCATCTCGGTAATCAACTGATTGTCTTCCAATTCTTTTATGTGTTTCGCTGTAAAGCCGCCAACTGGCCTCTCTTTCTTCAGCAGAACAGGCCGGATAGCATTTCGATAGCTCTCCGACAACCAAGATGCTGCCCTAGCAATGTAAATATCATCCGCGCGGACTTTCCCATCAAGCTTGATCAACCGAAGATTGTGATAGTTGATACTGCCTCCACCTGCGGGGGCGGAAGCACCGGTGACCAACCGAAAGATTGCGTGCCTGTCTTTCCCGCGACGAACAGTTTTCAAAAGAGCATAACTGCCTCCAACGGCGGTTTCTGACTGAATGCCTTTGGAAAAGTTACCCAAAATACTTTTGGCACCTGTCGAATACTCTTTGTAGAAATCATTGTTGGTTGGCAGGCCTTTAAAGCTACGATCAACGATCGCATCCCAATGGACAAGCTCGACTATCTTCTTCGTATCCTGTCGATCGATTGCTGACAAATATTGTTTGGCAAACTTTTCAGCTTCGGCCACAGTGACTTTATCATCATTCACCTTTTCCGTTCGCGGTTGTAAGCCACCAGTATCACGCGGCCTCCCTGCCTGCTCACAACCTGCCACCAAAGCCAACGTACAAACAGAAAACAGCAGCCCCAAGTAATTTTGGGGATGTAAAAATGGTTTAAGGCGAAGGCCAACAAAGCGCATCATAAGGCTCCGAGGAAGAGAAAAAATTGACTGGGCTGGCCCATGACTTTGGGAAGAACTTTAAAAGCAATCGTTTTACTCGATTCGGCTAAAGAACGCCTGAATCTCGCATCAAAAGTGGGATAATATACCGTTTCTTTGCCAAGTTTTACGTCGCCACTAGGTAGTCAATTACTGCAACATGCTACCGCGGCCAGAACACGAGCCAAATAATCTGATTGCTGCTGCCGTAATTGACTTCCGGAGGTTACCCTATGCAGCGTGAGTACTGCAAGAATAAAACCGGAATTGATGAGCCCTGCCGGACATTGGGCCGAACTACAAACGGCCATCGAAGCGGGCGCTGATGCCGTCTACTTTGGGCTAAACCACTTCTCGGCGCGAGCCAAAGTTGGCTTCGACCTTGCCGAACTACCCGAGGTCATGGAGACGCTGCACCAGCGAGGCGTCAAAGGCTTTGTTACCTTCAACACGCTGGTTTTTGACCACGAACTCCGCCAAGCCGAATTGGCGCTGTTGGGAATTGCCGCCGCCGGCGTTGACGCCATCATCGTTCAGGATATTGGTATCGTGAAACTGGCCAAACAAATCGCTCCAAATCTAAACATCCACGGCAGCACCCAAATGTCGATCACCAGCGCCGAAGGAGCCGAATTGGCCGCGTCGCTGGGCTGTAGCCGTGTGGTGTTGGGGCGCGAACTGAGCCTGAAAGATATTCGTAAGATCGCCTCCGAGACCGATGTCGAATTGGAAGTCTTCGTCCATGGTGCATTGTGCGTGTCCTATTCTGGTCAGTGCTTCAGTAGCGAAGCGTGGGGTGGTCGCAGTGCCAATCGAGGCAAATGTGCGCAGGCTTGCCGGTTGTCGTACGACCTGATCGTTGACGGGCAAAAGAAAGAACTAGAAGATCTTCGATACTTACTCTCGCCGGGCGACCTGTACGCGCTTGAGCAAATTCCAGAGCTGATCGACATTGGCGTCCACTGCCTGAAAATAGAAGGCCGTTACAAAGACGTCAACTACGTCGCGGTCACCACCAACGCCTACCGCAACGCCATCGACCTTGCGATGATGGACGTGGAAAATGAAATTTCTCCCGAAGAGCGCACTGAGATCGAACAAGTCTATTCGCGTGGACTTGGGGCCCACTTCATATCTGGCATCAATCACCAAAACGTGGTCATCGGTCGCTCGCCACGCAATCGAGGCGTGCACGTTGGTGCCGTTACCGACACCAGCAAAAACAGTGTCACCGTCAAAGCGATGCATCCGCTCAAACGAGGCGACGGGATCGTGTTTGATGCGGCCTCATGGAGAAGCCCCGACGAACCTGAGGAGGGCGGCCACATTTACGAGGTAACTCCCGTACGAACCTTTGACGATCCCACAGATTCCGAAGGCCAGCACTTTCGTTTGGAATTCGGACGACGAGAAATTGACTTCTCGCGCATTCGGATTGGCGATTTGGTTTGGCGGACGCTGGACCAGCCCCTTGGGCGCCGTCTAAAACCACTGCCCCACCCCAGCCAACCCGT
>CAZDBE010000456.1:0-3374 GCA_964503675.1 uncultured Pirellulaceae bacterium
ACAAATTTGACGTGTCGTTTTCTGCGTTAAATGGGGTACTCCTGCGGTGTTCAACATAAACGGAACATGATGTACTGGTTCGTTCGGATGGTTGTAATAGTTGTTCCATAGAAAATCCTTCGGCGTTTTTTCAAAGAATGAAATCAGTTCCTTCCGATAGGCTTCTTCGCCACCCATTAAGGTTTTTAGACCTTCAATGTCATGGGGAACAAACCACCCTTGTTGGTATGGATTGCTTTCAATGCAGCCTTGGCCATGAACCGTTTTCCCCTTCCATTCTAGCCAAGCCCCACTTTCATCTCTGGCCCGAAACCAATTCACCTCATCGTTCCAAATGTTGGCGTAATTTTTACTTTTCTTGAAATGCGTTTCCGCTATTTCCTGTTTGCCAAGCAAAGCCGCGAACGTTGCCAAAGCCCAGTCGGAATATGCATATTCCAAAGTCTTAGAGATGTGTTTGTTGGCGTATCCTAGTTCGCCATTTCCTGTGTGATTCACTGTGTTTTTACAGTACCTAAACGCTTTTTCAACGTCGTAATTGCGAATCCCTTTTTGGTAGGCATCGTTAATCACTGATACAGCCGGGTTGCCTAACATGACGCCAGAATATGAGTTCAACATTTCCCATCGTGGAAGATACTCTCGCCCACTTAGTTCTGCCATTTGCAGCAGCGAATTAATCTCATCATTTACCAATGCAGGATTGATAATCGTCTGTAAGGGGAATTGTGACCTAAATACATCCCAGCCGCTAAAGATCGTTCGATAGGTGAAATTTTCTGCTTGGTGGACCTTTTTGTCTGCTCCGATGTAATCACCGTTCACATCAGAAAAGGCACGCGGATCGATTAGGGTGTGATAAAGAGAGGTATAGAAGATGGTTTTTTCAGCTTCCGTACCACCAGTAACCGCAACGTTTTTGATGGCGTCGTTCCAGAGGTTGCGAGCTTGCGTCTTGGTTTTGTCAAAATCCCAATGATCAATGTCATGTTCTAAGTTTTCTTTAGCACCCTCTATGCTCACAAAAGAGATTCCACTCTTCACCAAGACTTCTTCATCTGCTTTCGTACTAAAATTGGTGTAGAAACCTAAATGCTCTCCTTGCAGTTCCCTTTTGCCTTCAAAAATGGTTGCAGCTCTTACCGCTTCCTGATAATTTTCCTTTCTTATGAAACGCATCTTTCTGGGTACGTCTGGTATGTCAGCGCTCCATATGCCGTAGTCTTTTAGTGGCTTACTAAACTGACAATAGAAATGCACGACATAGTCTGCCTTTCCTTGACCCGCACCCCAACCGCCACCTTCTGGTGGACATTTCATCCAACCTTCAATCGTGTTTTCGTTTACGACTTTTATGTACTGCTCTGTCGACGTTCCACCAACACGACGTGATAGATCTATCTGAATGCGAGAGCTATCGCTTTTCGGATAAGTGAACCTGATTATTCCAGCTCTTGGCGCGGACGTTAGTTCTGCTTTTACATTGTGATCGTCTAGTGTAACCGAATAGTAACCCGCTTCTGTGATTTCAGAGTCGTGAGTAAAGCGCGAGCGATAGCCACTTTCTGGGTTTTCAGGTACACCTCTATTGGTTTGTAGCTTTCCGGTAGTAGGCGTCACTAGGAAATTCCCAAGATCGCCAAACCACCCTACACCACTCATGTGTGTAAAACTGAAGCCTTCTATCGTAGGATGTTCATAGGAATAGCCCGAACCATTGTCGCCGCCGGTGATTGTATCTGGACTCAATTGGACCAATCCAAAAGGTGTCGCAGCTCCCGGAAATGTTTTTCCAAAACCATGTATGTCTTTAGATTTCTTACCGTAGGTGATCGCTCCAATAATTGGGTCGATATAGTCGACTGGCTGTTTCGCAGGCTCTAAAGCTCCCGCTGCTCTTTGTTGAACTTCTACGTGGTCTGGCGTCAGCAGAGTCGATGGCGTTGCGGCAGGTGTTTGAGCGATGCCAAGCATCGCAGATGTGCAAGTGAAGGTTGCGAACAAGAGTGCTTCGGCTGCATGTCTAAGCATGAGAACTCATTTTCTAAAGGGCGTTTCAAAACCTGTAGTGAGCTTCGCCAGAGGTCCCTTGTATTTTCGTGACCTAGCGGGCTGGCATATCCCACTATAACTCCTCAATTCGAATCGAATCTTAAAAAGGCATCTAAACAGAATCAGGTACGTCGATGTCGTCCCACTTCAGCGGCGTGCCGCGCTCAATTGGGTTGGTGGCGGTTGCCGTGAGAACTTTCGGCAGATGTTTGGGGGCCAAGCCGTTTCCGGGGCGAATTGATCGAACGTTCTGCGGCGTAAAACTTTCTCCCGCTTTAATATCCGCTACAGCGAACAGGCTTCTACGGAAGGCGACATTGTTTGCGTCGTCTTCACTTGGCCCAAAGCGAACGAACCCAATCGCCGCCTCAGCCGTACGCACCTGTCGAACCAGTTCTGCGAATTCATCAGGCTCTAGTGAGAACGAGCTGTCGGGGCCACCATCATCTCGACAAGACGTGATGTGTTTTTCGATCACACAGGCGCCAAGTGCCACTGACGTGACGGCTGCGGTATGGCTCAAAGTATGGTCGGAGAGGCCGATGGGAATCTTGAACTGTTGCTTTAGCGCGTTGATCGTAGCGAGGTTCATTGAATCCGGGGCAGCGGGATAGGCGCTGGTGCACTTGAGCAGACTGACTTGCATACAACCGTTCTGGTTGAGTGTGTCGACCGCCAGCTGGATCTCTTCCAACGTTGCCATCCCAGTGGAAACGATGACGGGTTTGCGCGTTTTTGCCACGGCGGCCAGTAATCCGGTGTCCACTAACTCAAACGAAGCGATCTTGTACGCCGGGACGTCTAATGACTGAAGAAAATCGACAGCCGTCTGATCGAAAGGGCTGCTGAAGAGTGTGATGCCGATTTCGTCAGCATGTTGCTTTAGTTTTGGCTGCCAGTCCCACGGCATAGCGGCGCCTGAGTAAAGCTCGTGCAGGGTCTGCCCGTCCCAGATGGTGCCCTGCTGGATCTTGAAGTGAGGTTTGTCGCAGTCGATCGTAAGCGTGTCGGCGGTGTAGGTTTGCAGTTTAACTGCGTCCGCGCCAGCGGCATGTGCCGCGTCGATCAGCCGAACTGTCTTGTCGTAATCGTGGTTGTGATTGGCCGAGATCTCCGCAATCAGGTAGACAGGATGGCCGTCGCCGATCGGACGCTGATTGATTTGGAAAGTCATGATGCCAAAAAGAATAACACCTATGGCTTTTATAGAGAACCACGGATGAACACAGACAGACATCGATGTTCAATGATAGAACACTAACAGTCACTAATCGACACTAATTTGAACTGCGGTTTTTTGTTAGTGAAGATTAGCGTTGATT
>CAZDBE010000457.1:0-3362 GCA_964503675.1 uncultured Pirellulaceae bacterium
CGGAAACTGCGTCCGATCAACCGCTGAATCTCGGTCGTGCGTCCATCGACCTTATTACGATCGCGTCGCTTGCGCGGGCTCGTGCTGCCAGGCAACATATTGTACTCGGCCGTAATCCAGCCTTTGCCAGACTTCTCCATCCATGGCGGAACGTTTTCATCAACGCTGGCTGTACACAACACGACGGTCTCTCCAGACTGATACAGCACGCTACCAGCGGTCTTGTTGGTGTATTTTCTCTTGATCTTGACTGGACGTATTTCGTTGGGTTTGCGCGATGGCATGCTATCACTTGGATTGGGTTTTGAGCTAAACAGCTTAATTGGATGTAAACAGTATCCAGCAGCGCGGAATACGTAAAGTGGGCACAGTGGTCGGCAAGCGGATTGTGGGCTGGGAATTAACAGGGCGGTTCCGCGTTGACCCGTTTGTGAGACGTCACTATTGTCGTGAAATGCTGTTGAGAATCCCCCCACATCTCTTGATTGCTGTCATGCTACTGGCCGCAACATTCCTGTATCGAGCAGACGATCTGCGCGCGCAATCCCCAGCCGTTGTTTTCGAGAGTGGCGTTGTCGTACTTAGAAATGGCCAGACGATGGAAGGCGAAATCAGCCGGCAAGACAACAAGATTATATTACGACTTGAGAGCGGCAGCCGAATTCACTTGGCACAAGAGCGCGTGTTGTTTACCGCAGCCACATTGAGCGGGGCCTATTGGGAGTTAGCAGCGCGCACAGGGTCGACCGACCTCCAAGGACAGATTAGCGTTTTTCAATGGTGTTTGCGAAACGAACTGTTCGATGAGGCTGCCAATCATTTACTGGTGCTGCAGGAATCGAAGATTCCCGCCAGAAAGCTGTCCGCACTTGATCTTGATCTACAAGCCAAGAAGAAACGCACCGAATTCCGACAAACGGAAGCCGTTGAGCGCGAGATAAGAAAGCAACAAATCGCTAAACGGGAAACCGAAGAGGAGGCTCGTAAAGAACGTATCGCAACGTTGATCGGAGACAAAACTAGAGTCACCATTCCCGATCTACATCGCTTACCGCGGCGGTCGATTCGCAACCTACAGCAATCGTCGCCCCAAGCAATGGCCGTTTTGACGCCGTCGATGCTTGTCGGCACAGCGACCGAGGTAATTGATCAATTTGGTAATCCTGCCTCTGTTGATCTAGCGTCAGAGAAAATTGTACGGCAGGTGTCTTATGAGCAGCCGATCTTTTCGTCACCCGCGATTGCAGGTCCAAAGAAAGGCGATGCGGCTGAGGATTCAAAGTCGTTGGCCAATTCAGGTATCGTGCGAAGAATCCCCAAGCCAACCGACCAGAGGCCGGCGATTGATTCAGGGTTTTCCGTAACGAAAACCAGCGGTAGGGGTAAAACCGGTGCATCGCCAGCAGACGATGCGGAGCCGATGGCCGATCCGTTTGACGCGAACTACTTCAACCGGCGCTTCGCGACTCCGGCGGTTGAGAGCAAGTAAGACACCTTCTTGCCAACCCGGACGGGTAACGCTGAGAGGATGCTTCCGTAGCCGGATTCGCCAGAATTTGGGCAGTACGAGTAAGCTGACTGAAGTCTGGCGGCTCCGGAGAAGCCTAGTTAATTCCGACGACTACTCGGTGACGACGATTTTTTCAATCTTGTCGCCGACTTCGATCTGATCGATCACGTCCAGCCCTTCAGTGACTTTACCGAAGCATGTGTGCTTGCCGTCCAGATGAGCCGTGTTGGTGCGGCTGTGGCAGACGAAAAATTGTGAACCACCGGTGTTAAGACCAGCGTGAGCCATCGAAAGCACGCCACGATCGTGGTACTGGTTACCACCGCTGGTTTCACAGTCGATGTGGTGGCCGGGGCCGCCGGTGCCGTTGCCTTTGGGGCATCCGCCTTGGATTACAAAGTCGTCCAACACGCGGTGAAAAGTTAGGCCATCGTAAAATCCATCTTTCGCCAAATCAGTGAAGTTCTTGACGGTGTTTGGAGCATCGGCATCGTAAAAATCGATGTGCATCACACCTTTTTCGGTGTGCAGTTCAGCTTTCATGGTCGGTTCGTCTTTGAATCAAAATGAAGAATTGTGAGGCGGGATTATCCCACCTAGGCGACATTGATTCAATGGCTTGAACCTATCCCTTTTTCAATTCATCGATCTTGGCTTTGATCTGCTGAATTTGCTCCTCCAACGCTTTCACTTCGGCTGGATCATCAGTTTGAGCCTTGGCATCAGAGAGCAGTTTCTGGGTCTTTTCCTGCTTTTGGCGCAAGACTTCCAGCTGTTTTTTTACCTTTTTGTTCATCGGGAAATTGACTCCTTCAGTTTCGATAGATTAAGGCGGTATTGTAGCCATTTCCGATTCCTTATCGAACCCCATCGCGCTGAGCTTGGTTTGCTTCCCTCAGTTCTAGCTGTTCTTGAGCAACGGAATCACGGGCATTGACAACCCATTGGCGAAAGACCAGTTGTGGGAACACCCAAGCGTCCTTCGCGTATCGTTTGATTAAACGTTTGGGCTGACTGAGCATGCGATGCGCCCATTCGAGGTTGGCGTTCTGCATCCAGAGAGGTGCGCGTCGTTGTTCGCCTGCCAGAAAATCGATCGTTGCCCCGACGCACAATGCAACTTTTGCGTCAATTAGTTTGTGGTGACGATGGACCCACAGTTCTTGTTTGGGAGCACCCAAGCCAACGACGACCACATCCGGCTTGCATGCCGCGATGCGAGTCAAGATTTTGGCGCATTCGACTTGGTCATTTTCGAATCCCTTGGGCGGGCTGTAGACGCCAACGGTCTGAACTTTCGGCCATTGTTGGAGCATGTTTTTTGCGGCGACCTCAGCAACACCCTCAGCAGCCCCCAATAAAAACACTTTTAGATCACCATAATGATTGAAAAATTCGAACATGCGCGGCACGAGTTCTGATCCAGCGACGCGTTCAGGAACTGGCTGATTAAGAAGTTTCGATGCCATGACGATTGGAAACCCATCGGCAAGGACCATGTGAGCATCGTCATAGGCTGCTTGGAGGTCTTCGTTCTCTTGAAGGAGCACTGCATGATCGACGTTGGGGGTTACAACGTAACGGCAGCCTTCAGACTGAGGCGATTCATTGATCCACGCCCACAATTGATCCACCGCACCTTCCATCGTCAGCGCGTCAATCTCCATGCCTAGAAGATGTCGCTTTGGCGGTTCAAGAAATGCTGTTTGCCCATGCTCTGCTTGAGGCGAAGGTACATAGACCGGTTGGGCGACAGAATCGCCAGAGCTAGTGACAGGCGTATTGGTCAGTGACATAAAAGGGAGTCCGTGATTTTGGTGGGGCTTAAGTTTTGAAACCTACAATCTTTCAA
>CAZDBE010000458.1:0-3359 GCA_964503675.1 uncultured Pirellulaceae bacterium
TGCAATATCAGTGCAGCGATTCACCACTGGTCACTCAGCAGGTCAATCAATCGATTGACATCGAAGAAGTCCGCCAATCCGTCCCGTTGAGATCGGCTTCGTTGAGGAATAGTGTTGTCCTTGTTTAGAGTTCAATGCGTGATGAGTTCATAGCAAACAATCTGCCCCTCGGCGAATTGTTTTTCTCACATTGTGACCAGCAGGCACATCTCCTCGGAAGAAGATGAGCATACTATTCCCAAGATAGCCAAGAGGAAGAATTTAGTGCGAAGTCCATTCTACCTTTGCTTGCTGCACACTTTAGCAGCGGGCGCGATTGCAGTTAATTTTGCAAATGCACTTTATGCCCAACGCGGCAGCAGAGGATTTACTCCGGCTGTAACGATCGACACTGGATACCTTTTTATTGAAGACGAATACGTCGCGCCGCCTTATGCAATTTCGATCGTGGACGACATCCTGATTGTCAATGACATCGAAGTCGACACTGCGGAATTCGAACTCCCACCGATGGATAATCGTAGGCGTGGCATGGGGCGACCGGGAGGTCAACGTGGTAACCGTCGTGGAATGCACATGAGTCCGTCGCGGCATGTGTATCGCTCGTTGACGACACTACGTACAGGCGCCGTTGTTTTGTTGGATTCAGACAATCAACCACTTTATCTCGATGCATCCAATAAAGGAATCGAGTTCCTCAAGTACCTTATTGAGGTATCTGAAACCGATCAAGTTGTGGAGCTCCCGGATGCGGCTGTCGAAGGCGATAGGTGGCAGCAGATTGCCAGTCACTTGAGACCGACCTCTGAATTTTTGCAGCGTGCGAAAGCGCAAGTGACCGATGTCGAGGAGAAGCAACGTAAAGTGCACGCCGTCGTTGCCGCAAGACAATTGAGTGAACGGCTGATGTACCCGTTGACCATGTTCGCGTTTGTTTTGGCCGTATTTGCGATAGGGCATCTAATGTCGATTGCTCAGTCAACATTTGAGGCGGCACAGAAGGTAGTCGCAGATAAAAGAACAACAAAGCATGTGTTCCTTTCCCTATTGATCGTAGCCTTACTGTCGGTGTTCGATTTAGGTTGGACTTTGTTGGCCCATCAAACTGGAACAATGCGGGAGATGAACCCAATCGGCGCAACATTCATCGCTGATCCGGTTCAGCTGGTCCTATTTAAAGCAGTGGTTTCTGGCACATCGATCGCCCTACTGTTCTGGCTTAGAAGCTTGCCGCTGGCGCGAAAAGCTGCGTGGTGGTGCTGTCTCGCCACCACGCTACTGACGATTCGCTGGCTTACATTCAACTCACTATTTGCTTGATGCAAACTATTTCGTAGGTGCTGGTCCAAGCTTTTTAGCCACTTCAAGCCAATGGAGTTACCTTGGTAGAACAAACAAAGCCTAGAGCGTCTGCAAAAATGCCCACAGATCCGCGATTTCAGTGGGAGTCAGATTATCGAGCAACCGCGCAGGCATCAGAGATTGCTTTGACTGTTTTAGTTCCGCGATCTGATCGGTGTTAACGCGCGCCGTGGAACCGTCGGCCAGCAACAAAGTAATCCCATCTGCTGACTGATAAACTTTCAATCCTGTCACAAAATCTCCGTCTTCGGTCTCGACCAACACAGCGCGATACCGATCTGCTACGTCACGATTTGGTTCTAGGATTGATTGAAACAGCGCCCGTTTGCTAAACCGTTTCGTAATGCCTTCCAATGATGGCCCCAACGCCGCCCCTGCCGACTGTCCGCGTCCCGATTGGTGACAAGCCGCACATTGTGCTTTGGTAAACACTACTTTCCCGTGATCAACATCGCCTTGGTTCCACGCGCCTTTCGCAATCCACTGATCAACATCAATCGCGCCTTCCCCTTCAGTCTTGAAACGTTGCCCAAATCGCTTTTCCAAAAAGTCCTTTGTCTGAACTATATCAGCATCCCGATACTGAGGATCCTTTCCAAAAGAGGCCTTCAACAAAAGCACTAGCTGTTTTCGAACAGACTGCTCAGGGGCCTCGTTGCCTAAATTGAACATCGTCTTCAGCACGGCTTGGGTCTCGTCGAAGCTTAACCCGTCCGCGCCTCGATCCAACAGACGTCTGAGCCCGATCGCTGAATTCTTTTGCGTCTGTAACCGTTCAGCGTCGAGCCCTCGCACGAACGTTACTCGGTCCGCTTCGGCTGGAGTTCTCACCAGCACGTCTACCGTGGCAGAGAGTAACTGTGGCCGACCCTCGGAGCTGGAACGGAGGAAACTGCCGGCATCGGCGTGCTGTTTAAACAATCGCACATGCCGCGCCGAAACTTTACCGGGGTGCTTTCGACACCAACCCAGCAGGACATCGGCGACCTTGGATCTCTCTTCTTCCTCTGGAGCACCCATCAATGCTTCGGCCACGTATAGCGTATCAACCGCGCCCAAAGATGGAGAGTTTAAGATAGCTTCGTGGATCTGCGCATCTTGAATGAGCAGCGTGACCAACTCTTTCATCCGCGGCTCCCAATTGCGATCCGTATTCAATTTGCGATCGGCAATCTTGCGTTTCAATCCGATCAAAAACTGACCAATCTGCTCTGCCTGCTCTGCAGAGGTCGATTCAGCGATCACGCTATAACAATTCAACAGATGAATTCCTCGAACAGGATCTTCCTCACGTGCTAGGATCTTCAAGATTTTGCCACACATGCTCTCCGAGCGAATTCTCCGCATGGCCAACAGCCTAAAAAATTCGTCGACCTCTTTATCCGCGTCTAGTTGCTTTCTCAGGAAATCAAATTCTTGTTCCCAATGTTGGGTCAATTTTTTCTGCACCAGTTCCATTGCCTTCGAGCTTTCCTTCGGCAAAGGATGCTTTGCTGTATATCCCGCCATCATTCCATCGCAACCACCGCAACCTCCCAGCTCTAACTGTGATTTCCGAATAGACTCAATGATTGACCGCTGTCGCAACTTTTCGGGCGAATTACGCTTTCTCACTCCGCTACCGGAGGGCAGCGTCATGTCGCTCAGAACGTCTGCGTCCGTTGCTCCTGTTGGTTCGATCCTAAACAACCCTCCCTCAGTTCCGCGGCCACCTACGGTTACATAAAGTAAACCATCATCACCTATTACCAAATCCGTCACCGCAAAACCAAACTCTCCTTTGGACAACAGCAAGTCGACGGGTGGGACCTTATCGTCCGCCACGTCAATCGCGTTAATCCTTCCAAACGTCCAGTCGCCAACGAACAAGGAATCTTTGAACGGAAGCCCCATTTTGTTGCACTTGTTGTAACAAACGCCGGTAGGGCTTCCGCGTCCAAGAGCGGCTACTTCGGTCGGCATGTCTGGGTAATACGACGGGCGTTTCCAGCTTTTAT
>CAZDBE010000459.1:0-3350 GCA_964503675.1 uncultured Pirellulaceae bacterium
TTGAACTTGGTGAACTTGAATGTTGCCATGGCAAGATCGAAGCTCGCGGGCAAAGCGGTCGACATTCTGCAATTCCGACAGCTAAAGAAGAATCTGATTGAGCGCCAGTGCCACGGCTTGGTAACGTTCTTGGAGCCCGGACACACGCTCGACATGGTAGTCGGGCATACTGCAGCCAAAGCGCGGTTAAAGATGGATGCCAAGTGGATTGTTGGCGGGCAGTTGGACGCCGCGCCGATGGGTTACTTGATTTGTGGCCCCGTCGGAACAGGAAAGACATTTATCTCGGAGTGCTACGCCGGTTCGATCGGGATCCCTTGCTTGGTGCTGAAGAACTTTAGATCAAAGTACGTCGGCGAGACCGAGGGTAATCTAGAAAAAGTACTCAACACCTTGCGGTCGCTTGGCCCCGTGGTTGTCATCATCGACGAAGCGGACGCGGCGTTGGGTGATCGCGAATCGGGCGGTGATTCGGGGACCAGCAATCGAGTGTTTTCAATGATCGCCTCGCAGATGGGCAACACGCGCTTTCGCGGAAAAATCATTTGGATGTTGCTGACCAGCCGTCCGGAACTGTTGCCGATTGACCTTACGACGCTATTCCGCAAGTTTCTGTGGATCGCGAAATGAGTGGTGCTGATATTGAAAGTGTTGTGCTTAATGCAAAACGCGAAATGATGGCCGATGGCAGAAACATCCTCACGCGCGCAGACATGGATTTGGCTTTAGATAGCTTTATTCCCTCGGCTCAGGGAATGGAGAAACAACTGCAGGAAATGGCGGCAGTGCTGGAATGTACCGACCGACGATTCCTCACCGATCACTGGCGAGCGGAGCTGGAAAAAGAAGACGGGCGGGCAACTCTTCAACGAAAAGTTGCCGCGATTCAGGATTATCTTGGCAAGGGTTAACGCCCGACGACGAATACACAAACTGAAACTATGACTGGAGTATGACGATGGCACGTAAAAGTTGGACTGACGACAGCGGTGAAAGCACACTGATCGACGACTACGCAACAAAGACCGGTGCGTACATTGACGCCATGGCCGATGGAAAAGTCGATGCGAGTGAAGTCGGTGCTCAAGAAGCAAAATTGGTCGATCTGATGAAGAAGATCGAGCCAAAACTTGACGACGACCAGCACGCTGAAATCACAGAGCTGTTGTGTGAGATGACGGCCTTCAACGCAATGCAGATGCTACACATGTTCGACGAAGCGCGAACTAAGCAGGGCATACACAACTTGCGTTTGTAAAATCAGTGTCACCCTCCCTTGGGAAGGGTCGGAGGCTCAGCCGATGGGGAGGGTAGAACTACCTTTGCACGTTGACGCAACGGATTCTATAAAGCTGCCCACCGGCAACCAAAAAACTTAACCGAATACAACCCCACAACCAACTGACGCCGGTCATTTACCGGCAAACCACTGGAGACCATTATGGCGGGCAAACCTACACCGATTTTCTACTTGGCCGTTTTACTGCTGATCGCGGCATTGGTTGGATTCGCATTCTTTCAGGCCGGCGACATTCTCGCTCCGGGAGGTGACGCTCAAAACGGGGCACAGACAACCGCCAGCTCCGACGATGACATTGACATCAAGGATCTGGTCGGAGCCGAATCGCCTGATGAAGCGGGAATCACAACGGTCAGTGAATACTCCTTCAAGCCAAGTGAGCGTCTTCCGCCTGTCACCGGTACCGCCGGTTACAAACCGCTCAAAGACAACACGGTTCGTTTCGCGATCAATGTCTGGGCCGGTTGGGCGCCAATCATTCAAGCTAACAACGGATTGGCTCCGGGAAAGGTTTGGAAAACGGCTGATGGAAAAGAATTCAAGCTGGAACTCGTGCTGATCGATGACCCTATCCAAATGCGTGATACTTACGCTGCCGGCGATGTTCACATTGGCTGGGCGACATTGGACATGATGCCGCTGTTTATGGAAGGATTCGTCAAGAAGGACGGCAGCCCAATCGACAGTCGCGTCATGCCACGTATCTTCCAACAAGTTGACTGGTCCAATGGCGGTGACGGTATCGTCGCTCGCAATGGCGTAAAATCAATCAGCGACCTTCGGGGAAAGAAAGTCGTTCTGGCCGAGAACAGTCCCTCGCAGTATTTTCTACTGAACATGTTGGTTTATGGTGGTGTACAACCGTCGTCCAATAAAAATCGATCTGAGGTTGAATTCGTTTACACCAACGACGCTTTCCAAGCAGCCGCGGCGTTTAACAGCGACAAGTCGATCGACGCCGTGGTCTCATGGGCTCCCGACATTTATACGCTTTCCGAACGATCCGGCAACAAGATGATTGTCTCGACCGGGACTGCGAACAAACTGATCGCCGACGTCTGGTTTGCTCGCGCCGACTTCGCCAAAAGCCATCGCGACCTTTGCGAAGGTCTTGTCCGCGGGATCTTTGATGCGATGGTTGAACTTAACACCGACGCCGGCAAGGAAAACGTGGCGAAGCTCATGGCTGACGCGTTCGGTCTTCCAGCAAGTGAAACGATGGGTATGTTGGGAGACGCTCACAGCACGAACTGGGCAGAGAACTATCAGTTCTTCCTCAACAAGAACAACCCGGCGAACTTTGAGCGTGTTTGGAATCAAGCCTATTACATCTACAAGAAGATGAAGAAGGTGACGCATCAACGCGTTAAATTTGACAAAGTGATGGATTTCTCAATCATCGAGAAACTGGGCAAAAAGGAAAAATACTCTTCGCAAGTTGACGAGTACACGGTGCCGTTTATCAAAACGGCCACTAGCCAGTTGCAGGGCGCCGAGGAGATTCTAACCAACACGGTTGTGATTCACTTTTACCCCAACAGCAGCGATTTGTTTCGCAAGGTGACTAAGTCCGTCAACGGTAAAGAAGTCCAATCGATGTACGATCCGAAAGTCAAATTCGTACTGGAAGAGATCGGAAAGTTGGCCGGGCAATTTGGAACAGCGCGGATCATGATCGAGGGGCACACCGACAGTTCGATGAAGGGGCGGGCTCCGGCAAGCCTTGTTAAGGAACTTGCTAAAGATCGTGCTGATGCGGTCAAGGCGGCACTGGCAAAGCAGTTTGACTTGGACCAGAATCAGTTCAACACCGATGGCGTTGGATGGGACCGACCTGCGGACGCTGATGATCCTACTAACCATGCCAAAAACCGGCGTGTGGAAGTGAAGATCTTTCCGGCTGAATCGATCGATTAGATAGCCGTCTCGTGAATCCTGCCACTCTCCCTCTGGGAGAGTCGGAGCCTAGGCGACGGAGAGGGATGGACAGGATAAAAGCAGACCGAAGCGCAAATGAAGTTTTGTCCCCCCCGACGGCGGAGCCTCCGAC
>CAZDBE010000460.1:0-3325 GCA_964503675.1 uncultured Pirellulaceae bacterium
CAGATATTAACGATGACGGAGTCGTCGACTTCTCCGATATCGATCCTTTCATTGAACTGCTTATTGGTCAGTAGCGAGTTCTGGGAAACCGTACATGGCGGTTGACCAATGAAAGACGTACCTCGATGTTGCTTAAAATCGCTTGACGCAAAAGCTGAAACGGACATGGGGAGTGTCTAGCAGCTTGCCTACCCTCAACTATTGAACGATCGCGAAGCCTTTCTAATGGTGTGATCGCTCACGTTGAGGTCAGTGAAGGGTTGATTCCTCAAGTCCTTGAAACTATGATAACGGTTTCAACTCGCGCGATTCTTACGCTGGCAGCGAATCACCTTTCTCACTAGGAGTTGACCATTGAGTTATCCTGTCCCCATTGGCTTCCTTGGTAGGTCAAGGAACGCTAAGAGCGTGGCCCATTCGAGTTTGGCCAGCCGGCCAACACGCAAGCGGCCTACGCTTTCTTATAGCGCACTAGAGCCTCGATCAATGTTGGCAGTGGTGATAAGCGAGTTCGTTGCATCCAATGTGACGTCTTTTGAAGACGGTTACGGATCGACTCCGGATTGGATTGAACTTTATAACAATGGCAGTAGCCCGGTCGATCTCAATGGCTACCACCTTTCCGACGATCCGGCAAATCCATTTGGATGGCGTTTTGATCAGTCGGCGATTCTCGGCGCTCAAGAATACATGGTGGTGTTTGCGTCGGGCAACAATGAAGTTGATCCCGGGGGCTTCTTTCACACCGACTTCAAACTTTCGGCGGGTGGCGAGTATATCGGCTTGTTTGATTCGGTTGGTAATGTGTTGTCCGAATTTGGTTCCGCCGGAACTGATTATCCTGCTCAGGTCACTGATATTTCCTATGGAGTGGGTGCCGGCAGTTTGATCAGCCCATCAAGCGACAGCTATTATTTTGTGCCTACCGGGAATATTGGCACTGCTTGGACGCAGATTGGTTTTGATGCAGCGGCTGCAGGCTTTACCGCCGGCAAAGCGGCAATTGGATATGAAAATGACAAGTCGAGCACTACCTCTTACGCCGATGAGATCCTCAATCCAGAGCTACCTAACGGTACGACTACGGCTTATCTACGCACTGAATTTCAACTCGCGAACGCATCGTTAGTCAACGACCTAACGCTTGATTTGAAATATGATGACGGGTTTGCCGTCTATCTGAATGGTTTTTTTATCTTTGGTAGAAACAACGGCAACGGTTTAGCATGGAATGCGAGTGCCTCCGCACAAAACCTTGATCAGAATGCGCTGGACTATGAATCGTTTAATCTTAGCGGCCCCGTTGGCTTGTTACAGAATGGTACCAATGTGCTGGCCATTCACGCGCTGAACACACAGGGCAGCAGTGATTTTCTCTTAGCGCCAAAGCTGTCATCCTCGTCGGTTGTTTCCGGTACGGGCCACCTATCTTTCCCTACCCCAATGGCCGGTAACAGCTCGCTGACGACACTCGGTCCAAATGTAGAGGATGTGACGGCCAATGGTGTGGCGGTCAACCCGGCACAGTCGTTGGTGATCTCCGCAGCGGTTAACGCAAACTCGCTGCCGATCAATCCATCGAGCGTGGATATTCATTACCGCCGTGGTTTCAACGCTGAAGTCACGTTGGCGGCCAATGACAGCGGTCTCAATGGAGACGCCGTCGCGGGCGATGGGATTTACTCGGCCACCGTGCCCAATGTAGGTGCTGCAGGCGAACTGCTTCGCTGGTATGTGACCGCCGAGGATAGTGACGGCAATTTGACGCGCGCGCCTCGGTTTGCGGATCCATTCGATTCAGCCGAGTATTTTGGCACCGTAGTTACCGATGCATCTGTCGATTCAGATTTGCCGGTGCTTTACTGGTTTGTGCAGAATGAATCGGGTGCGTCAACCGACGCCGGAGCGCGTGGTTCTCTGTTTTTGAACGACGAGTTCTACGACAATATCGATACCAACGCGCATGGCCAGTCGACCCGAGGTGGAGACTTTCCTAAAAAGTCATTTGATTTTGACGCCAACGCAGGCGAAAAGTTTCGCATTCAGGAAGACATTGGCCGAGTCAGTGATTTCAATCTTTTGACCAACTACGCAGATCAAACCAAAGTTCGTCATCCCCTAGCCTACGACATTTATAACGAGGCTGGCCACCCAGCGTCGCTATTAAGTTTTTCGGTGACCGTTTATCGCAATGGGCAGTTCTACGGACTGTTTGACATTGTTGAAGAAGGCGATGAAGAGTTTCTAGAACGAGAGGGCGTGGACACCGAAGGTGCACTGTACAAAATCAACAATCGTTTGGACCATGCTTACAATCAAGTCGACAAAGAGTCACGCGAGTATGAAAATCATGATGATCTGCAACTGATCGTTGATGACCTTGCGGCCGCCAATACGGCGTCCGCTGAACTGGACCTGATCTATGATCGGCTGGATGTTGCGACGCTGATCAATTACGTGGCAATAAATGCTCTCATTTCCAATTCTGATTATGGTCAAAAGAACATGTACTGGTACCACGACGTTGAAGGTACTGGTCAGTGGCAAACGCTGCCATGGGATTTAGATTTATCGTTTGGGCATCAGTGGAATGGTTCGTTTTCAACGTCGCCCTACTTTGACAACGAACTGTACACTACCGTTTGGCTTCAGCATTCACTCAATGATCTGTTTAAGCGCGTTATCGACGACCCTGACTTGAGCGACATGTATTACCGCAGGCTTCGAACTTTGACGGACCAGTTTTACGGCCCTGCTGGAAGTTCGGGGGAAGCTTCCTACGTTGGTCAAAAAGCGCGAGAGCTTGAAGCGCTCAATGCAGATGAAGCAGTCGATGACCTTGCAGAGTGGGGCCAACACTTTCGATACGCGGCGACCTACCCATTCGATCCAGCTCAAGCGGTCGATCAACTGGTCAACGATTTCATTCCACAGCGGCGAGCATTCATTCTAGGTAGCAGCTTCGTTCCGTCGGCTCAAACAGTCAATCCGGCGATCGTATTTGACGCGGTGGACTTCGATGCCAACCCGGCCTCTGGCCTACAGGCCGAAGAGTACATTCGGTTGAACAATCCAACTTCGACCGCGGTTGACATTTCCGGCTGGAAACTCGACGGTGGAATCGATCACACGTTTCTTGCGGGTACTGTGATTCCAGCGGGCGGCAGCTTGTACGTGGTAAAAGATGTGAAGGCGTTCAAGGCCCGCACAACAGGTCCATCAGTTGGACAGAAACTGGTGATCCAAGGTAACTACGATGGTCAATTGGCGAGTACTGGAGAGACGGTCAACTTAGTCGCCGTTGATAATGCAGTGGTTGATACTC
>CAZDBE010000461.1:0-3315 GCA_964503675.1 uncultured Pirellulaceae bacterium
TCCAAATCAAAACTAATATCAGAGCTCGAATCGTTTTGTTGATGGATCTCAACCGCAATTACGTTCTGCCCAATGACCAATTTGGTGTGATCAACAGCAAACGTGAAAAACGAACTTTCATCTCCTCCCCCCACGACATCTTCCGCAGTGGTCGTTGACAAAATTGGACCGTTCGGCAAGTTATCTCGCAGGAGTTCTTCCCCGTTAAGGAAGACGATCGCACCGTCGTCGCGCCGCAGGTTCAGCGTCAGAGCTGTTACGTCGCTGACATCCAACACGTCGAACGTTTTACGGAAATAGGTTGTGATGTTTTTCTGCGTCCCGGCAGTTTCAGGATCCGTATCGATGAACTCTACTTCCGTAACGGATGAGCCACTGTCGCCGTAACCCAATTCGGCATCGCCGGAATCCGTCCAACCGGGATCGTCAACCCGCCAATCGCTACCCGCTGCAGTACTCGGAACATTGCCCGCATCAAGGTACTGCCAATTCGATTCGGTTGATATCAACGTATTTACGTTGGCGTTACCAACCTGTCCCAGCGCCCAAGTCCCAGACGCCTGATCTAGCGAAGCCAACTGCCCATTAACTAAAACCGACTGTGATTGGGCGAGTGAAACTGTCCCCCCAACGGCCGCAAACCCAGTCGTCGAGCGAGGGAAGCCATTGAACACAGGTAGCGGACTCTCAATCGTCAGTGCGCCGTTGATTAAACCAGAGATAAAAGCACGACGCTCATCCATAAAATCAATGAGGTCGTTGACCTCATCAGTCGGCATGAACTCATTCAGAGCACGTTCGACCAGTGGATCAAACGCGACTTTTGAAAACGTCGTCGTTAACAACTCTTGTAGCTTCGCATGATACTGCGGCAAAATGGCCTCATGCAGCAGGAATCGTTCGATGGTCGGGTTCTCCGCTGAAACATAAATACCACTCGTCGCCGACCCTATTGAATCGCCCTGACCAAGAATTGAGTCAAAATCATGCGGTAACAATTTAAAACGCGCATCGTTGTTGCCACTGTACAACAAATAGTCATCGCCATCGCCTGTCGCAAGCGAGGTTTCGTCAGTCGCAAGAATCGCATTCACCGCGAAGTAACCCAACCAGTTGTCGACATCAACGACTTGCTCGACAGTTTCCAGGTACGTTTCGTCCGGCGTGTCGTTCAACTTAAGAATCAAGTCGATCAGATCGGAGTAATCGTTCTCACTAGAGTTGGTGTTCTTCTGGTAGTGCTCTTGGTAGTCCTCTAGTGAATCAAGAACTCGCAAGTCGGCTGGCGTGGAAGTTCCATCCCGTCGGGCTTGGTAAAGATTACCATTAGAGTTTCCAGGAAACTGCTGACGGGCCAGATCGCTATTGGGAGGCGTCACATGAACGTACTGGCCAAACGAAGGCTCGCCGGTAAGCGACAGATCATCGCCGTTGACCAGCAACGAGACGATCTGGCTGGTCTCTGATTCGTAACCAGACGCTTGGTACAGTTGCAATCCTATCTGTTGCAGATAGGGAAACTGAGCGTTGATATTCAACGCATCGAAGTCTTGCCAAGGCTGATCCGATGATAGGTTAACACGATAATTGTTGGGCGTTGCATTTCGCGAACCTGCTCCCCGATTGCGAATGCCGACGTTATATCGCACATCAACAGTGGAGCCATTGATCGCGATAAAGGTTCCGTTCATCTGCGCATTGCTTTCGTCTTCTGCGCTGACATCTCCGATTTGCTCAAGTTCCGCGCGTTCGACTTCGGTCATGATCAATCGATAGCCGGAAAAGGTAGATCCCGCACTGGGATTGTTTGCATCAAAGCTATCGTCGACTTGGTATAAAAAGTTCGTAAGCTGCTGCCCCGATGGTAATGACGGACTGGGCAGCGAAATTGTATTAGCTGCTGCGTCTGAGGCTTCAATATAGAACTCAACAATCGAGCCGTCCGCCTGCATCGGCAAATCGGCAGCAAAGACTCCGTCGTTCGCTATTCCGTCGTTGTGGCTACCATCATCAAACATCGTCACCGAGCTGAACATCGTTGCACCATCGACGCGATAGAACGCTGTCACCGCCAGTCCAGTGTTTAACTCGTCAACAATCCTCGCCGATACGGTAACCGTGTCAGACGAACTCGGGATGGCAGGAAAATGCGACGGGGCCGAGATCAGTGGTGCAGCATCGGTAGTCGCGATCGAATTCGCTTCTCCAGGTGTCCCTTGCAAAGTCGAGCTTGCGCCCCAGTTTCGCCCCAGTTCGTTAGTAAGCGCTGCCTGGCGAAGCTCCAATGACGAACCACCACCATCATGAGCAGAATCCCATTGCCAACCCTCGTGATTCAACAATAGCGGACCACGAACACGCTCAGCCCAAGCGCCTTCGTCGGCATAGGTCAGCTCGTTGACGTCGAATCCAGTGTCATCTTCAAGCTTAATTTTCTCACTGCGATTGGAAAGCTGTCCATCCCAACCACCTACAACATTAGTGACCGATGGGTACTTTGCTTGAAAGCTCACCAAATCCGAAGCGACGACCAAGAAACCACCTGCCGGGACGGTGACGGCAGGAAAAGTGAACTCAACAGCGTTCGTCAGTTGCCATTGCTGTAGGTCGAGCGTGACACCGGTCGTGTTGTGAAGCTCAACATACTCCTCTAGTGAGTTGTTACTGCTCGGATGATACATGATCTCGTTAATCAACAGATCACCGCTGCCACCACCGACTTGAGTGGCGAAACTAGCCAGCAAGTTCTTTGGTTCGAGCACTTCGTAGCTAAACGATCCAGCGTTCGCGGGGAAGCGTCGGCGCGCTTGCGTCACCCAAAAGAAAGAGTTCATAACCGCACTCCAAAGCAGATAACGTCGGCAGGTGTACCGAGGAAGGAAATGGACTGTAAACGCCCTGCGACCAATGTAGGCTCACGGATATCTTACGGCAATTAAGAAACGACCGAATCTAAAGAATAATTTAAGGGGCCGATTCGATGTCCGACGCGTATTCTGCCTAGTCTAGCAAAAAAGTGACGATGCTTGAAAACAGATTAGAAAGGGAAATTCGCTACTGGGCGATCAGCAAATCAATGAAGAAAGGGATGTCAGAAAAGTCAACAACTCCGTCTCCGTTAATATCTGCTTCATCAAGGTAAATACCAGATTGCAGTATTGAGATGAAGGAAGGGATATCAGAAAAATCTATCGCTCCATCTTGGTTGACGTCTCCAAGCAAAAAATCATCCTCAAAAACGCCCGGTGTTGGGGCTACGCTGATCCAGCTGGAAGCAAGATTACCGTTGGCTGAGAAGTCATCTCGTTCAAGCAC
>CAZDBE010000462.1:0-1471 GCA_964503675.1 uncultured Pirellulaceae bacterium
TACAGTTGGTGGCCGTGTCGGCGACCACCAAATCCGCGATAAGTTTTGGCCGACCAATTACAATAGAACCAGCTGCCTCGTTTAAATCGGAAGGCAGCGACGCGAGTACGAAGTTGCGCTAATCAACCAACGATGAATTCGCGGGAGCAAAAACATGATTGTCAAAGCTACTGTCGTTGCCTACTTCTTGGTCTTTCTTATCTTGGCCTTGCGCCGCCCTGGCTACGCACTCGCTTGCCTGTTGATTTCCTATTTGGCGTTCGAGCAGTGGGTGCAGGCGCATGATGGGTTTTTCGGTGCAAATCCGGCGGTGATTAACTTTGCTTCCGCGGCTGTGGTGGGTGCGGGCGCTGTTGCATCGTTCGCGAAAGGGGCACGCCCGCTCTCGATTCAACCGCCCTGGTCGATGGTAGCATTCTATGGTCTCTTGTTCGCAAGCTACATGTGGGCGTTTGATCGAGACTCCCACTCAATGATTTTGAATCAATCAGCGCCCTATTTGATTACTTTCCTCGTGTTCCTTCCCCTTTGCTTCAATTCCATGGAAGACCTGCGAGATGCGTTTAAAGGTTTGGTCATTGGAGGCTCCATCGTCGCCCTGTTAGTGCTGGTGGGGACAGAGACTATTGGCGGCCGAGGTATCGAGTTGGCGGAAGGTGCGGTGAATCGATACGGTCGTGAAGAAAAAGCGGGCAATCCATTGGCTATTGCGTCGATGGGCGGCTACATGATCATCTCGACGATCTTGCTACATTTTCGTGGTGCATCCAAGTACGCAATGGGTATCTTGAAATGGTGTATCGTGGCGATCGGTTTTGCCGTTGTATTCCGATCAGGGAGTCGTGGACAACTCTATTCTCTTGTTTTGGTCGTTCCCGTATTTGCCTTGGCCGCCTCGCCCAAGGTCAACGTGAAACATCTGATGTTTGCCTTGGTCGGCCTGGCGGCTACTGGCTTGATTGGTTGGTGGGCAACCTCATTCATCCCTGAAGCTGCCCTTACGCGTTGGGGGCAGAATTCGGCGGTTAACGATTACGGCCACCGCATCGAAATGAGCCGTATGCTATTGGTCGAATGGACCCGTTCCGGACCGCTACAATGGTTGTTTGGTCTGGGATTGGGGGCGTCCTGGAGCGTCCTTGGGATCTACCCGCATGTCGTTCCGGTTCAAGTGCTAGGGGAAGCCGGGCTAATTGGTCTTTTCTTTTATGGCAGCTTTCATGTGCTGGCGGTTGTCGCCTGGGTTCGGTTGTATTACGCGACCAAAGGAAACCCTGAGGTAAGGTCGATTGTGGCAATCGTAGGGGCACTCTTTGCATATCAGTTTATACTGTGCTTCAAGCAGGGAGGGATTTCGGGGGGGCATCATGTATGGTTGTTCCCTTTCTTACTCAATCGCTTTGGCAGTATTCTCACAAAGCAAAATGCACTGACAAAGCAGAAAGCAATGCCGTCCGTGACATTTCCCAGT
>CAZDBE010000462.1:1481-3309 GCA_964503675.1 uncultured Pirellulaceae bacterium
TCCCAGTACAGCATTTCAATCCTAGGGGGTGACCATGAGGTCTGCGCTTTGCTCTCTATTCCTTGTTGCCGTTGCGATTCAGTCGTCATTTGGTCAAAATTTCGTTGGCCCGAACGCTGGCACTGACGAATTCTTGCCGTTCCTAAGTCAGATCAATAATGCCTCTAGGCAGGTTCAAAATCGGATTGGTCGATACACCAATTTTCAAGCGTTGACGCACGGTAATGTGAGCACCTGCACTGGTTTGACCGCTGCACGCGCAATAATTATCAGCAGAGTCGCCGTTGCCTTGACGCCCGCTAACAGAGTTTCTCCAGCTGAGCATTTAGTGATTCGGTTACGAGTCGCGTCAATCACATGAATACGATTCCTCGGCGTCGTCCACTACGACGCTTCATCCATCGAGATCTAATTACCTTTCGAGATTCTACGATTCAGGTCCGAGAATGCCACAATGCCAAATGCTTTGAAAACACTCCGACGTTTGAAAGGCTTGATAATAAACGCCGGAGCTTCTGCTCGACTTCGAAGGCAGTGCGCAAGTTATGATTTCTTGGGGTTTCGCCGAATCTACCATGTACATGTTAGGAAAACGGGTGGTACGTCACTGAACAAAATGTTCCTTGCTCAAGCTTTCGACGACTATGAGTTAGCCTACAAAAATCTCGCGGCATCTTGCACGCTACGTATCGAGCGGGAGGGGAAGGTATTTGTCGGATGGGACGATCGTCAAATACAAGCGGGTAGATATTACTATGCATTTTCACACACGCCGTATTGGAAATTGCGACTTCCTGAATCAACAGCGACATTCACGTGCCTTCGCGACCCGATAAAACGGGTTGTATCGCACTACAGGATGCTAAAAGACTATCAGCAGTCCGGCAACTACAAACCGCTCATGCTGCACGAAGGGAATTGGCTGGGGCAATCGTTTGATGACTTTCTTGATCGAATTCCAAGGTGCCATCTCCAAAACCAGTTGTACATGTTTTCAAAGAATTTTGATGTTGGGCAAGCTGCAGACCGCGTGTTGGGGCTTACACATTGGATGAGGTTAGAGGATTTCCAGACAGGCGTCGGGCAACTCAACGAGAAAACGGCAGTAAATCTGAAGGCCATACACAACCGTAGTTCAAGTCATAAATTTGAGCTCAGCAAGTCACAGACGGATCGCCTTAGACAGATGTTGTCGCAAGAATACGAATTCCTGGATCAAATAAAGGCTGCAGCCCCCGTTCTTGCCCAGCAGTAGCGAAGTCAATGGTGTTCCAGGCTCGATAATTAGACTCAAAAAGGTGAAATTAGTCGTAAGTGAATGGGGCAAATTTAGCATCGTTTGTTTTGGTCGCGTACCATCGGCCCCAGCATACGCCCGTCAGCAAGCTGCTAATTCGATTGGAGAGTGGTGTTAACAATTCAACATTGGTAATTTAGTCGACTTTCGGCTAAAATAATCTTGATTTGGTTGCCCGGTGATAAAGGTTGAAATTGATGTTTGTTAAACAAATCGTTTTTGTCGTTTGCGTTTTGTCGGGTGGTGTTTGCTTTGGCCAGCAAGACTCGGGATCGTTTTTGAATTTTCTAAACCAAAACAACACGGCATTCAGGAGAGTACAATCTCAAATTGCTCAGAGGTCAAGTGCTTCGTTCCAGGCTAGGCAGCGTGGAACGCTAAGTCCGTACTCAACGTTGTCTGGCGGCTACAATGGCTTTCAACAGTCGCGACGCGGAGTTGAGAATGAACGACAACAAATGATTAATTCGATCAATCGATTTAGGAGTAGCGGCTCAACACGAGTATCCCATCTCAGAACGCTGCCGCGGA
>CAZDBE010000463.1:0-3272 GCA_964503675.1 uncultured Pirellulaceae bacterium
CAGCATTGA
This sequence comes from uncultured Pirellulaceae bacterium, assembly GCA_964503675.1. Lineage (GTDB taxonomy): Bacteria > Planctomycetota > Planctomycetia > Pirellulales > Pirellulaceae > Mariniblastus. Next base: position 10 of record CAZDBE010000463.1, read on the forward strand.
AAGTTCCTGTTTGCAACGTTGTAAACTGAACAACCGCATCCGAAAAGTCGGAGTTACTAGCCACCAAGTTCCCTGCTGTATCAAAAACTTGCAGGAATACCTCAGCAGGGAAGCCGACGCCGGTCTCACCGACGGAAACTCGGACCGTACCAGCGTCGTCAACTTGCAGTGGGAATGTTGCAAAAGCTCCAAGTGGAATCGAAGATAGAACTTCTTCACCATTCTGAAGGACGTTGTCTCTGCCAGCAATGATTTGTGAATTGTTAGGAAGTGACAACGCTCTCACCCGAAACTCAAGTGGTTCGTCATTTTGGGCTTCACTCACAACAGCATTGAAAGTTCCTGTTTGCAACGTTGTAAACTGAACAACCGCATCCGAAAAATTAGAGTCACTGGCCACCAAGTTTCCTGCAGTATCAAAAACTTGAAGGAATACTTCAGCTGGAAAGCCAACCCCTGTCTCACCGACAGAAACTCGTACCGTACCGGGGGCTACTTCAAAAGAGAAAGTCTCCTGAGAACCGAGTGCAATACTACTTAACACCTCCTCACCATTGGCCAAGGATGCGAGCATTCTCCGTTGCTCGAGAGGATGATAGCTGCAGTGCGAGGGACAATCCGGGCGCCTAGTACGACTTCTTTTTCGGGGGCTCATTTAAATTTCTTTCTTCCAAGTAGATCTAAACACAATCTGGGTAGAACAACTCTCGCATCAAAAATCATCACTCTGATGCTCTGAAGGCCGTCAGTTTTACCAACCTCATCCGTAATCCTACTGAAAGGAAACGTTTCCAATAGCCGCTGCTATTCCAACCATGCAAGGACGATTTTCGATTTGCATTTGGCCCGCGCCTAGGTGTCGTCTTTACATGACTAACGTCGGGTAAGTAAAAATGTCATGCCGCCATCTGAAAAAAAGACATCAAAAGGAGCTTAGAAAATTCAAGGATGAACATCTCCGCCACAAGCTAACACTGTGACCGAGTCCCTTCAATCCTCCTCAGCGAGGTTTAGCGGGATGTCAACGAAGAGGGCACCGGACGTTTGGGCGGAAACAGGATTCACTAGTTGGAAGGTAGCAATGTGTCAGACCCAAGTTTGGTTTTCGAAAAACACGAAACACTTACGTTGCTGGCTGGACGTTCGGGCGCAAGCTGGTGCTATCTCGAAGTTCTAGGCCTTGAACGGCCTCTTGTATCTACAGATCGCTCGCTGTCACTGTCACTGATCAGCCAGCAGGTCAATAAAGAGTGGGATATCGTCGAAGTCTACAGTTTCGTCACGATTAATGTCTGCTTCGTCAACGTAAACACCAGATTGCAAGACCGAAACGAAGGACGGGATGTCGTCGAAGTCGACAACACCGTCTTGATTTACGTCTCCAAGTAAGAATGCGGTTGATCCAAATTCGAAAGCACCTATGTCTACTGTGGTTGAAAAGATGCGGTCGAAGTCTGACCCGCGCTGGTCATTTGCCAGTGGACTGCCGCTGGCATCGACGGCCAGAGCATTGGAACCCGTGTCAATCGCCGGACTGCCCGGCATCAGGGCATGCGTCAGTGTGGCCCCGCCGTTGTCGGCCAAAGGACCGAGAAGCGGATCGCCAGAAATCGAATCGGTAAAGCTGCTTAACTGGCTGCCATCACCAATCAAGTTGTGCGAGCCGATAAATACAGTCCCAGAAACGTCACCGCCAAGTGGACTGTTCGCGACAATGCTGTTGGTGATCGTTGCGGATGTTGAGCTGTAGATGCCGCCGCCGTCGTACGTCGCCGAGTTGCCCGATAGCGTGCTGTTGGTGACCGTGAGCGTTCCTTCGTTGTAGATGCCACCGCCGTACTCTGCCGAGTTGCCTGACACCGTACTGTTGGTGATCGTTGCTGTTCCTAAATTGTAGACGCCACCGCCGCTGTACTGGTTTGCCGAGTTGCCGGACACCGTGCTGTTGGTGATCGTTGCCGTTCCGTCATTGTAGAGGCCTCCCCCGCCGTAGGTTGACGAGTTGCCGGACAGTGTGCTGCCAGTGATCGTCGTAGTTCCTCGGTTGTAAATGCCTCCACCGTAATCCGCCGAGTTACCGCTGATCGTACTATTGGAGATATTGATCGTATCGTCACCGTAGATGCCACCACCGCCGATCGTAGCAACGTTGTTGTTAATGGTGCTGTCTACGACGTCGATCGATCCGTACCCAAGGATTCCGCCACCCCACTCTGCCGTGTTACCGCTAACGGTGCTCCGAATCACCGAAATGTCCGCATTGATCTCGCCGTAAATACCTCCACCCCAGCGACTGGTCGCCATGCTCCCTGAAATGACGCTGTCTTCAACAACGAGATCGCCGTTAGCGATCCGCACCGCGCCGCCAGACTCCGTGGTGAAGCCGTTTTGAAGTGCTAAGCCTTGCAATGTAAAATCACCGCTTGCTGCCGTGATGTTGAAGATCCGTGACTGACCACCTGCGTCGATTGTGATTTGATTGTTGCCACTGATCGTGAGCGCTTCGGTAATGTCAGGCAGTTGCGATCCTAAGTTGATCGAGCCGCTGATCGAGAAGTCGATCGCGTCTGCTTGTCCGTTACCGTTGGCAAGGGTGACCGCCTCACGCAGCGAGGTCAGGCCGTCAGTCCCATCAGACACGTCACTGAGTGTGTCAACAGTATACGTGGCTAGCATGCGCCGGCCTTCGAGCAATTGAAAACTGGCTAGCCGGCCGTTGGAACCAGAACGTTGAAACTTGTGGCGGCGCGAATTTTTTTTGTTGCGAGGCTTCATGGTTTAGCTTTCCTGATATGAGATTGTTCAACGACGAACTGACTGTCTGTCGCTTGATGAATTGACGAAGAGATCTCGATGGTGGGGCGACGTGAGGGCCGACCGCGAAAGCAAAGGTGTATGAACTCTAGTTTTATCACCAAAGCAGATTGGCGTATAGCACTAGAGTCGGTGCCGGCAGTTAAAACGCAAGCATGCCTCAATGCGCAATTCCGGCGCCAGAGTTGATTCCCGCAAATACAGCTAAAGTGCCGGTATTGTCATTGTGCAATCAGAAGGTCAATGAAGCATGGGATATCCGCGAAGTCGACAACTCCATCCCCATTAATATCTGCTTCTTCAAGGTAAACTCCGCCCTGCAAGACGGTAATGAATGAAGGGATGTCTGAGAAGTCGAACATACCGTCTTGGTTGACATCTCCTAGCAAAAATGCCGCTTCAAATTCGAAGGCTCCGATATCCACTGTCCCGGAAAAGATGCGATCGAA
>CAZDBE010000464.1:0-3271 GCA_964503675.1 uncultured Pirellulaceae bacterium
CGTCAGCACTAATGTCTTCATCTTGACCATCGGTATCACGAAACTCAGCAGAAAATGCAGCATCAAAACCACCCACATCTCCGCCATATAATGCCCACACATCTCGTGTATCAAAACTACCTAATCGTGAACCAAATTCAACCCCATCAATCTCTGAGCCATCTTTGGTGATAATATTAATCACTCCCGCAAAAGCATCTGCACCATACAACGCTGAACCTGGCCCACGTATTACTTCAATACGTGAAATGGACTCTACTGGAAATCCACCCCAAACTTGACCGCGATCTCCAACAAATAAATTATTTATTGAAATACCATTTACAAGCATTAACACTTGTGGATTTTCATTAGTGCGAACACCACGGAAAGTGTATATTGGCAAATATCCTGCAGCTCTCCTAGAAACATGTAAACCCGGCACCGTTTCTAGCGCTTCATCAATATCGGTTGCACCGATCTCTTTGATATCTTTTGCTGATATTACCGTTGCCACTGCCGGTGCGCGTGAGATGGGTTGAGCGGTACCCGTAGCAATACTGATAATCTCTTCATCTCCATACAATTCTATAAGAGCTTCCTCATCATCATAATCTGCATGCAAATTAGTAATTAAAATTAATGAAAACAATAGGCATGAAAAAAGGCCAACCATTGCCTTATAAGTTCCTAGAAAATTAAACTGCTTCATGATGACACTCCTTATGTCGAACATGTAAAAATTTCACCTGCCTATCACATGAAAATAATTGCTAAAACTATCAAGCAATCACTCACCTCGCGCTCAAGCGAAAATATTTTATTAACACACTTTATTTTAAAGACTTATGGACTTTTAATAGACAATACGTGTCGGAGGATTGATACCGTGGGTCAAACGAGATCTACGACTAGTGGTAATATTTAAAGGATGGCTGGCTTATGAATATTTTTGCAACAAACTGCGTTCCAAATTACTCTTTATTGAAGTTAACTTTTGCTACCTACAACAACACTCCAATAGCCAGTCGTAGGCACTATTTGAATGTTTTTAAAACCTGATTTTTCTAGTATATTTTTAATTTCTTTACCAGAATACTGCTTGCCTTCAGTCCAAGCCAGCATTCCGACATTTCCAGCAGAAGCCATTAGAGGCCCAGACTTATCATCATCGAAAAGCATTTCATGGATGATGATTTTTCCATTTTCAGCAAGACTTTGATAACTTTTTTTAGCAAGAAATACACATTTCTCTTCAGGCCAGTCATGAAAAATTTGTGAATAAAAATGCACATCTGCCACTGGGTATTCACACTTCCAAAAGTCATTGGAAACATATTCTATCCGTGAGTCTAAACCGCTTTCAGTTAGCAAGTTTTTTGCAGAAGCAATAACCGTTTCCATATCTAAAAGCTTTGCACTAAGTCCTGTCCATTTCCTTAGTGCACCAATGATGTGCGCACCTGAGCCCCCTCCTATATCTAGAAATATTTCACTGTTAGACAAATCTATTTTTTCTGGCCACGCTAAAGCCGACGACATACTCGCACTATGCATTGCATTCGTAAATATTTCCGATTTTTCATGATCATCAAAATGCGCATCAAAAACATCATTGCCATCATATACTTGCGGCTTGTTATTAATAACAGAATCTTTTAGTTGCTCAATAGACCAATTAGATTTACTAGATAGCGCTAACATGCCCCCAAAGTAGGTTTCACTTTCTTTTAATAAATATTTCCTAGAAGTTTTAGTCAACTCAAACTTAGCATTTACCGAATTTACAAACCCCAAATTTATCAACATTAATACTAACGCTTCGACAGGTCTTTGTTCCAAACCAAGCTCATTAGATAGTTCAAATAATGATTTAGAAGAGCCAGAAAGTTTCTCAAAAATATCAAGACTATGAGCGACAATTAGAGCGTTATAACTAATTCGGCCCGCAATTATGTCCCAAATTAGGGTGTCATTTACCATTCTCTTTCACCAGAACCTGCATAATGGACAGTACTGCATCTAAGTGGGAAAAATGCACCCTCATAATGTTCAAATGCATCTTTTCCACAAAACAGTATCCCAGCTGAAAAACATAGAGACATAAAGTAATAAAACTCATTTGCAGAAAATCCTTGATCCGCACATAAAGCAGCACATAAAGCAGCAATGTTCATATTCAATTTGCTCTTTTTTATACATAATTCATTTTCAATTTCACTTAAAAGATTTAAATATTCACCATCTCCATAACCGAGATTTGCAGCTAACGAAGTCAACGGCTTAATTCTCTCATCTTGCCCATCAACAGGACGTCCAAAACCATATATTATTTTATTTCTACTTATTTCTTCATCAACTATTTTTTCGATGGGCTTACCAGTTTTCTTTTCACTCATTGCACGTAGTAAAAAATCCATAACCCAAAGCATTGGTCCAAGACCATACACTTCAGCCTCAGATACGCCGATACCAGCGCTTAACCCTAAACAAGGTGTACTTCTAGCAGTGCCAGCAAGAGAAGATACTCTATTATTCCAGACCCTGGGTTCTGGGTAGCTTGTGCTAATTTTCCAAATACCATCTAATAACTTGGCTTGATTAGAATTAAACAAATTTCCAGTAATTCCATAAAGTAGAACTTGCAACCAGCTGGAATCAGCGAAGTCCTCTAATAAATTTTTATCCTTTAAAATAACTTTTTCGCCAGGTATACAAATACCCATAGAAGTTACCCATTCTTTTTCGCAGTCTAGATTTCTATTTTTTGCTTTCATGCAGTTGATATCTAATTTTTTTTACTTTTTAGTATATTTAACGTTGTTGCTAAAAAATGGATAGTTTTTCCAACCGTTTTTCTTTTGCTCAATTGCATGCGCGCCCGCACCAGGCAGCCTTAATAATAAATACAACATTTCACCTTGATCATTGGTTAAATTCAGATCTGTAAAAGATGTTGCAATAACTCCAACAATTGACAAAGGAATATCTAAAGCACTTTCTAATTGATCTCTATTATTCAATAACCAATTTAGATTGGAATCCGCATCAGTTAACGAAGCTAATTTTGTAAGTATTTGCATCACAGGTGTGGGGCAAGAGACTCCATTTGGATCAAACCCTGGAGGATGCTCCATTGGCAACCAAATATCTGCACGCTCTTCTTCATCTGGGTTTAATAAAGATTCTGTCCACTGTTTTATATCTTGGCCACATTGCTCCCAAAGCTGCATCACCAAATACACTTCTCTTGCTCCGCCGTATTGACCCGCACCCACTGCTAGCGCTGCCA
>CAZDBE010000465.1:0-3270 GCA_964503675.1 uncultured Pirellulaceae bacterium
GTGGTAAAAGTTTTGGATTCCTTCTTCTGCATCTTCCTCAGTCGCTTGGACAACATCGAGCTGGCGATCAGCCCATGGTCGTTCGCGCCCATCTGTAACAGTAAGTCCAGCAGACGGTTGTCAATCAAGCGTGTTATCACTTCGTCAGCGAATGACAAAAAGTAACCAACCTCGGATTTGGTCGGGAAACCATCGGCGAATCGGGCCACTGCTTCATCTTTGGAAAGCAGAGGGTGTCGGTCAAGCATTATCAATGCCATTCGCGTGTCCCACAATTCATCCCCGGAGAACTTGGTCTCAATTAGAAACTCGGCCAGTGATAGATGCAGTTGGCCAGCTTGACCTGCGGTCGCACTTTTGTTTTCTTGGAACCACTGGCGATCCAGTGGCCGCGTGATCAGCTTGTACTCAATCTCCCATAGCGCAAGCAGATCCTGAACGACAAAGAACTCGGCGGGAAAATGCAGCGAAAGGATTACCGTCTTAGGTTGAGATAATTGTTCAATTAGTGTGGGTTTGAAAAGTCGGTAGAGGGTTGCTCGATCGACAGCATACGAATCGGGGAAGAGATTGTAGCTTCCGAATTTCAACAGGTCGAACAATGCCATGAGACTAGCTCTTCAATTTTACGACGACAGGAGAGTTCGATGTGATCGACATAAAAAAAGCCCACGCATCAACGTGAGCTTCGTGAAATCAAGGGCGACCTAAAGCTCGCCCATTTTTCCGCTGATCAATTGAATAAATTCATCGTTGGTCTTGAAGCGGCCCAGCTGGCGAGTCAACTGTTCCATCGCTTCAATGTGTGGCATCGTGGTCAGCGTCCGACGCAGCATCGTAATCGCGTTCAATTTCTCTTCGCCCAGCAACAACTCCTCGCGGCGGGTACCAGACTGACTGATGTCCATTGCCGGCCAGACGCGTCGGTCGGCAAGTTTACGATCCAGCACCAATTCCATGTTGCCGGTTCCCTTAAACTCCTGAAAGATCAGTTCGTCCATTCGGCTACCAGTGTCGACCAAGGCTGTCCCCACGATTGTCAGAGAGCCGCCTTCTTCGAACGCGCGAGCCGACGAGAACAGTTTCTTGGGAATGTCCATTGCTTTAATGTCGACACCGCCGGACATTGTTCGTCCAGTGTTGCCAACCCATTTGTTAAAGGCGCGAGCCAGACGGGTGATCGAATCCATCAGCAAGAAGACATCGATTCCCATTTCAGCCAGACGCTTGCAACGTTCGATGGTCAGTTGGGACAATCTGACGTGACTTTCGACATCTTCGTCAAGGCTACTGGCGATCACTTCGCCGCCTTTAACGTTTCGTTTCATGTCAGTGACCTCTTCGGGCCGCTCGTCGATCAGAAGCACCATCAGTTTTGCTTCCGGATGATTCTCCGCAATGCCCTGACTGATATGTTGCATCATGATCGTCTTCCCGCTTCGCGGCGGAGCGACGATCAAAGCACGTTGCCCTTTTCCCATCGGTGTCAGCAGATCCATCACACGCGTGGTCAGCGGCGTCGCCCCTGTTTCGAGCGTATACCGCTGTTCTGGGTTGATCGGTGTCAACTGATCAAACGACTTGATCTCTGGATACTTCTCCGGATCGAGACCATCGATGTCTGTCAGTTCGCGTAGCCGTGGCCCTTGCTGTCGGCGACCCGGTTGAACTTTTCCACTGAGCATCAATCCAGCGCGAAGGCCGAATTTTTCGATCATGGTCCCTGGCACAAATGGATCGGACTGTTCACGACTGTAGTTATTCTCTTTGCTGCGGAGAAATCCGTACCCGTTGGGATGCATCTCTAGCAAGCCGGTACCTTCGACCAATTCCGCGTCGTCGAATTCGACGGGTTCACGATTTTGTCGACGTGATCGGTTATTGTTATTGTTTCGGTTGCCACCGGAATTATTTCCGCCGCCACCACTCCTCCGCCGTCGGCTATTGTTGGAGCCGCCGCCACCGGAATTGTTTCCGCCGCCACCGCCACCAGAGCGCCTTCGCCGTCTGCGACCTCCGCCGCCACCAGAACCTCCGCCATTATTGTTCGAGCCGCCGCCATTGTTACTGGAGTTGCCGCCACCATTGTTGGAACCACCGTTGTTCTGCGAACCGCCAGAATCGGTAGAGCGATTTGAACCACGGTTCTCACCACCGCCTGAATCATCAACGGACGTGTTTCCACCTCGGCGAGTACGTTTTTTTGCCATAAATAGGGATCCTGATCTTTAGAGAGATATCCAGGGTGTTGTAGATACTTGCCGTGATAAGCAAGCTTCATGAAATGTCGTGTTGTTCGCTGATACGAATCGTTGAAAACCGGAGCCACGAGGTCAAATTCATAGACGCAAACTTTGCCTCTATTAAACAAACGCGAGACCGGAGTCGCGATGGTTGCTGCATAGCAGCGTTTCACTATCAATCGATGCGAAAACCAGTAACTAAAATGAAGCAAAGAATTTAAGCTTTCAAATATGTCGAGCCATCAATTGCATGCCGAATCTCGACATGTCAATTTTAAAACTCTGACAAACCAACTTCAACAACGTTGAGTGGTGAACCGCCAATACGAAGGTTGGCAATTTCGAGTTCTCAAATTCTTCAATGAATGAAATCTGAAGTCTGCCGAATACGATCATCAACGAAATGCTGATGTTCCGGCATACAATTGGGTCGTAAACGATCGATCAACCAAGACCAATACGAACAGGTGTGTGACTGTTTGAGCCTGCTATTTTCTGCGCCGGCAAATGCGGCCAAGCAGTGCTGTGAACAATCAGCTCCAAACACAATCATCAAAGTGCAATCAAGCCAAACGAAAATGGGCTCGAGAGTGTTTCTGATGAGGACAGAATAAAAAGATACTCCAGTCCATGGAAGTAACCTGGTCGATGTGTCGGTTTTAAGCTGCTACCACGCTACTTTCGTTTGGTGGAAGGTCCGACAGCCAAGCTTGTTCAATCTGAGGACAAGTTTTGTCTACGGAAAGCAGCATGTCAAGCGTAATTTGGCGATTTTGAAGTTTTCCAACAGCATCTTGTCAGCCACGATTCTCAATAAAAAAGCGTATGTCGAGGTGATTTTCACCCACGAAATGCTTTCTCTTTCTTATTTGAATCATTGCTACTTCTGGGTAACGGCCATCTGACCCATAGGTTGTCCGAATTGGGAAAAACCGCATGATCCGCAGACTTTAGCTAACCCTAAACACTGTCAGCGTCGATCACATACGAAATACGGCGAAATCTCGCTGTTTACGTTTTGCTGGCA
>CAZDBE010000466.1:0-3266 GCA_964503675.1 uncultured Pirellulaceae bacterium
AATCAAGGCAACGACGACATCCACGGCCACGCTGGCGAAGATGAAATCAACGGCGGGCTTGGCAATGACGATCTACGAGGCGGTACAGGTAACGATTTCCTCGGTGGCAATGAAGGCGATGACGAACTACGCGGCGAGAGCGGAGATGACATTTTGCGCGGAGACGCTGGAGCGGATGAACTGTGGGGCGGTAGCGGTGTAGATGTGTTTTTGGCAGATGAGTTCGACGATGTGCGTGATAGGCTAAGTAGTGAAGTGTTGATAGTATCAGAGCTGGGGCCTGATGATGGAGGGACTGATGATGGAGGGACTGATGATGGTATCGCTTCAATTGGCGGTTTAGTGTACGACGATTTGAATGAGAATGGCGAGTTTGATACTGGCGAGCCAGGAGTTGCTGGCGTCTCATTGCGGTTGCTGCAAGGTTCGGAGCAAATCGTCCGGAGACTACGTGGCGGAGGTGATTGCTGAAGAACTCGTTTTGACGGATCGTGTAGCGAGGACGCCAACAAGAATTGAAGTCTCTGTGTGGGAGGGAAGCGTAGTCCCCTTGCACTCTGATTTCGGTTTGATTGGTTTCGATATGGCCACAGCATCCTTACAGTTGGCCGCGACAGGTTTTCCGGTGATTCCGCTGCCATCACCATATGAACCAGTTCCACTAATAGCAAATCCAAATGTTCTAGATTCTATGCCATCAGCATCGATACTGCCTATCCCATCTCCAGTAGACCCATTTCTTGATCGTGCTGATCTTTTTCGTACAGAAATATCTCCAACTGAATGGCGCGGGCAACCTGATGCTTTCAATTGCCACTCGTGGTCATTCAATGGAGGAGGGATTGATCTTGATGAGGACCCAAGAGTGGCTGCTGAAATCGCTTTACTAAGTTCACTATACATGGAAATAGCACTGGGCAGCCCGAGATGGAACCAAAGCGCAATTGATGACATCGCAGCAGGGACCGTTTTAGATGAACACCAAGTCCCGCAGATTGGAGATGTTGTTGTGTATGCTTTTGATAGCAATAATGATGGTATGCTCACTGAGATTGGCGAAGCCCCGCACTCTGCAATAGTTACAAGAGTAGAAGATGGTATTGTGACGCAAGTTGAGAGTAAGTTTGGCTCAGCTGCACCAATAAGGCACCAGCCAAACGATCCATTCGCTACAAACATGGGGCAGACTATCTTGATAGTAAGGCCAGCACAAGTTTTCTTTGTGCCTTGATTTGCGAATTTGCACAAGTTCGATCTAATGAAAATGCCTCGTTGGCCTACTTAGGTTTGAAGCCTTTTCACTTGCCGACACCCAAAGAATTTGTTGGGCCTCGAACAGCAAAACCAACTCAGTCCTACCAGTGAGGCGGAGTTCCATTGTTTGAGCGTCTTTTTTCCTTGTCTATTGCTTGGAGTGTTAGTAGATGAATTTACTTGTAAGAATTCTGGGCAATACACTTGTCTCTTTCACGGTGTTTTCGACAAGCTTATTTGGTCAAATGCCATCTCTAGCCTCCGAGAACATTGCCCAAAAAGAATGGGAGAATGTGTTTTGGAAAAACAAAAATATTACCTGTTTGGCTTTGTCTCCCGACGCCAAGAATATTCTTGTTGTGGATTATAAAGCTGAAACGGCATTAGTAATTGACCTGACCAATAGCCAATTTAGATTTCAAATTCCTTCAGCGAATGCGGCAGCGTCCTATTCTCGCGACGGAACCGTTATTTGTTTGGCGGAATACTCAAAATACTCAAGTTCGCACGAAACTGTAGCGAAACTGATCAACGCAAAGTCAGGCGAGGTAATCGCTTCGTTAGAAGGAGAGTTTGGGGGGCTTTTACGAAACGATAGTGGCAATGCCGACTCTAACTGTTTTTATGTCCGGCTTTCCCAAGGGAGGATTGCAAGGCTAGACTTTGCGGGCAAGAGAGTGGAAATCGTATTTGATCCGCGAGATCTCGCCCGCGATCAGGGCAAGGTTTTGCTACACGACTATGACGTAAGAAACTCAATTCTATTTGTACATTTAAACGATGGGAGTTTAAACGATGCGATACACTGCATAGACCTGAACTCAAAAAAAGAAGTGTGGAAAAGAGATGTAAAAAAGGGGGCGATTCTTTATCTCAATTCTGCTGAAGAGGTGTGCACCAATACAACCTTTCGAGATAGCCCCTACAGCATTTATCACTCTGATACTGGAGAAGTAGCACACGAGTTTGTTTATCGGGGAGTCAGGATGCTCAGGAACCGAGAATCAGAGAATTTACTCTTACTCCGCGAGGTTGCGAGCACCCAACCTAATTCTTTCAGCCGGCTGCAAGTTGTAAACACGAAAGGGGTCGTGCTCAGCTCGAGTAGACTCTCGAAACATAAAAGTCGTAGCGTCTCAAACGTAGTCTCTGCAAACGGCACCTTGTTTTTTGCTAGAGCCGGCATAAATGGAGAAGTACAGGTTTGGTCGATTCCCGTTGAAAAGCAGGCGAACGAGGAAGAATAAGGGCAAAAATAAGGTGTCTGGAGAGAATGGCACTGCCGCCTGGGGCGCAGCGACTTTAAGTCATGCGGCCTGCTTGAGATCGGCGATGGCTTGTCGTCTTGGTTTGTTTAGTAGGGCAAGAACTTTTGGTCTTCGGAAACCGAATAGAGGGTCAGGCTACTTAATTTCTTTTCATACTCGATAGCCCACTATTCTACGCAAGCCCTGCTTTGATTAGGTCATGAAGGTGGACGACACCGACCAAGTTCCCATTGTCGATCACTGGCAGCACAGTGATTTGACGATCTTCCATCAAACGTAAGCCCACCGCTGCCAGGTGGCTACTGGTGATCGCCAAAGGATCCTGCGTCATGACTGTTGCCGCGTCCGAATCCATCAATTCTTCAATGCTGCCTTTCCATGCTTGGAAACAACGTCGCAAGTCTCCGTCGGTCAGTACTCCTGACAACTTACCGCTACCGTCAGTCAAAAACAAACACCCCAGCTTGTGTTGGCTGACCAGTTCGATCGCGTCGCGAAGACTTGCTGATTGGTCGGTGACGGGAATCGCTGTGGCGACGTGCATCACATCGCCAACTTTCAACAAAAGTTTCTTGCCGAGTGCACCTCCGGGGTGATATTGAGCAAACTCCTCGGCGGTGAATCCACGTTGTTCCATCACAGCGATCGCCAACGCGTCACTGACGGCCAGCATTAACGTCGTGCTACATGTGGGAGCCAACGAGAGCTGGTCGGCTTCGCGTGCGACTTGGCAGTCGATCACAA
>CAZDBE010000467.1:0-3249 GCA_964503675.1 uncultured Pirellulaceae bacterium
ATTTACGACGGCGTTGTCAGCAGCACCAAAGATTTCGGTGCCTTTGTTGAGATTCTGCCCGGGCGTGACGGATTGTGTCACATCAGCGAATTGTCCAGCGGATACATCAGCGATGTTGGAACCGTTTGCGAGATCGGTGACGAGATGAAAGTTCTCGTCATCGACGTCGACGACAACGATCGCGTCAAGCTTTCGCGTCGTCAGGCGTTGGAGCAATTGGGGCTTGAAGACGAATTCGCCGACGACGAAGCCGGAGATGATGACGGCGGAGATCGCCCAGAGCGAAGCGAACGATCTGACCGCGATCGCGGTGGAGATCGTGGCGGACGCCCCCCACGCGGCCGAAGTGGCAGCGGAAGTGGTGGCGGAGGCGGTCGTGGCCGAAGCGGTGGCGGCGGTGGACGCGGTCGCAGTGGTGGTGGAGGCGGCGGTGGTCGAGGCCGCAGCGGTGGAGGTGGCGGCGGTGGACGTCGCTAAGCCCCCGTTTCGAGAGTAACAAAACCGATGGGCATAATCGCCTATCCGGATACAATAGACGCCCGGCAACATTTGCTTGCCGGGCGTTTTGCGTTGGGGCGTAGCAACCGTCGCCAGACGGTGGAACGATTGAGAAATCATCGCGCTAAAACCACGCTCTGGCGAGCGTAGCTACCTTCGTTCAACGCCAAACCAATTAACTATACGGAAAACCGAACACCAACCACCGATGGATGAAACCGACGATCTTGAAACGCTACAGAAAAAGTACAGCGAACTGGCTACGCTTGCTGGATCCCTTGCGCACGAAATCAAGAACCCGTTGTCTATCATCCGCATGAATATGGAGCTGCTTGGCGAAGACTTAGAAGAGCATCATTCGACCGTAGGTCGCAGAGCCATTGAGCGCGTCGACACCGTCAATCGACAGTGCGCGCGGCTAGAAACGATGCTCAATGACTTCTTGCGTTTCTCGCGATTCAGTGGGATGCAGTTCACCGCTGGAAGTCTGAACGAGCAGGTAGGTCAAGTGCTGGATTTCTATCGCAGCCAAGCCGCCAGCCAAGACATCGAGATCGTTCAGTACTTAGAAGCAGATCTTCCCAGCATCAAAATGGATCCGCACACGTTGCAGGCAGCGCTGGTGAATCTAGTGAAGAACGCAATCGAAGCGATGCCAGACGGAGGCCAGCTCGTCGCTCGCACGCGCATCACACGCAGCGGCGTTGCGCTGGACTTGATCGATACGGGCTGCGGAATGGAAGGCGAGGCACTGTTGCGAATGTTTGAAGAGTTCTACACCAGCAAGGATGCCGGGACCGGGTTAGGATTGCCGACGGCCAAGAAAATTATCGAAGGGCACGGTGGCAGAATCAACGTGCAAAGTCAAAAAGGGCAAGGGACTCAGTTTACGATCGAGTTCCCGACTCCCAAACGCATCAAGAAACAATCATAGGTCTCCAGCGTGAAACTATTTCGAAACTTGAATCAGTTCCCCGAATCGCTTCGAGGCGGTGCGCTGACGATTGGGAATTTTGATGGCGTTCACCGCGGTCACGCGACGATCATTAATCGGCTCAAACACTACGCCGACCAACTTGGATCGGCCACGATCGTGTTCACCTTTGATCCACATCCAGTCCGAGTGTTGGCTCCGCAGCGAGCGCCGGTGCCGTTGACTTGGATCAATCGCAAAGCTGACTTACTTGCGGAGCTGGGCGTGGATGTTGTGATCGCCTATCCAACTGATGTCGAACTGCTATCCCTGACGCACGATGAATTCTTTCAACAGATTGTGGTGGGGCAAATTGGCGTCAAAGCGATGGTCGAGGGGCCGAACTTCTTCTTCGGCAAAGACCGTGGCGGAAATATCGACACACTTGCCAGTCATTGCCATGACAACGATATTCAGTTGGAGATTATGTCTCCTGTAATGGAAAATCCGGCGGACACGGAACTGATTTCCAGCAGTCGGATCAGAAAGCTAGTGACCGAAGGTGACGTTGAGGCGGCCGCAGGGATGTTAACGCATCCGTATCGAATTAGAGGAATGGTAACGCACGGAATGGCGCGCGGCGCAAAACTTGGTTTCCCGACGGCCAACTTGGACGCGATCGATACGTTGGTACCGGCGGCTGGTGTCTATGCCGGACGCACTTGGATTGATGGCCGCAGTCATTGGTCGGCGATACACATTGGTCCTAACCCTACTTTTGGTGAAAACGTTCTGAAAGTCGAGTCGCATATCCTAGATTTTGAAGGATCCTTGTACGGAAGGGCTATCGAGGTTGATTTTATCAGCCGCCTGAGAGATATTCTTGACTTCGGATCTCGGGAGCAACTACAGCAACAGCTTACCACAGACATCGCAGAAACTCGTCGAATTGCCCGTCATCGCCAGTGACTCCAACCTTCACTGCCTCATTCCAACCTTCACTGCTTCATTTAATCACCGAAATTTAGAGCCATCATGCAAGTCGACTGGAAGCGTTTCAAAGAAGTCATTCAAGAAGCCAACAACATCATTCTGACCAGTCACATTCGCCCAGACTGCGATGCATTGGGCAGCTGTCTCGGGATGGCAGGGTTGCTTGAGTCACTAGGCAAAAAAGTACGCATCGTGTGCGGCCAGAGCGTCCCGGAAAATCTTGCCTTCATCGATCCAACCAATCGGATTATGTGCATCGGCAAAGACATCGGCGCGGATGATTTGGCGGACGCTGATTTACATATGATTCTCGACACAAGCGCATGGATTCAATTAGGTGACATGGCCGATTTTGTCAAAGCGTCAAAAATTAAGACGATCATCTTCGACCACCACGTCGGTGAAGATGATATCGATGCGGAACTGTTTAAGAACACGACCGCTGAAGCCGTCGGGCGAATGGTTGTCGAAGCGGCCGATCATCTTGGCGTGACAATGACACCGGAGATTGCGATTCCCGTGTTTGCAGCATTGGCAACCGATACCGGTTGGTTTCGTTTTGGTTCGGTCAAGGAACACACGTTTGATGCGGCCTCTAAGTTGCTTGCCGCCGGCGCGAAGCCTGCTGAAATCTACGGCAACCTGTACGAATGCGAAACGGTGGGCAGAGTAAGATTGCGAGGAACAGTTTTGGCGCGCGTGCAAACGGAGCTTGATGGACGCTTGGCCCACACGTTCATCATGCCCGACGACTATGAGAAAACAGGCGCCCAACCAACTGATACTGAAGACCTGATCAATTTGGCTTTGGAGATTGAGGGCACCGTGTTTGCCACGATCATGGT
>CAZDBE010000468.1:0-3217 GCA_964503675.1 uncultured Pirellulaceae bacterium
TACTTCCTCGGCAAAATTCTCGCTTGAACTCGGCCCGGCAGTCCTTGAATCCTCAAGAAGCCCTCGGCGTCGTCTTGGTTGTAGGAACCGCCACCTTCCATCGAAGCGATCGCTTCGTCGTACAGGCTGTTCGGACTTGAACGCTTTGAAACGGTGATGTTGCCCTTGTAAAGTTCTAGCTCAACGCTGCCAGTCACGTTCTTTTGAGCCTCTTTGTTGAATGCCAAGAGTGCGTCGAATTTTGGACAGAACCAGAAACCGTAGTAAACCATTTCTGCAACTTCGGGAGCCATGCGGTCACGCAAGTGCATCAAGTCACGGTCCATTGTCAATTGCTCGACGTAGCGATGGGCGTCATACAGTACCGTCATACCAGGCGATTCGTAAACGCCTCGGCTCTTCATGCCGACGAAACGATTCTCCACCATGTCGATTCGACCAACGCCGTTGCGGCCGCCGATCTCGTTCAGCTTCTCGACGATGCCCAGTGCTGTAAGTTTCTCGCCGTTGACGGCAACCGGAACACCAGATTCAAAATCAACGGTGACGGTTTCGGATTTGTCAGGAGCTTCTTGTGGCGATACGCCCATTCCGAAGTCGACGATGGAAACGCCGTTTACATCCAGCTCTTCCAGCTTCCCCGCTTCGTAACTGATGTGCAGACAGTTCTCGTCGCTAGAGTAAGGCTTGTCCTTTGACGCTTTGACCGGAATGTTTCGTGCTTCGCAGTATTCGATCAATTCGGTTCGGCCCGGAAACGCGTCGCGGAATTTTTTGATCCGCCATGGAGCAATCATCTCGACATTGGCTTCCAAAGCTTCGGCGGCTAACTGGAAACGGCATTGATCGTTGCCCTTACCGGTGGCGCCATGAGCGTAAGCCGTCGCGCCGACTTCCTTGGCGACCTGCAACATGACTTTCGAGATCAGCGGCCGCGCGATGGACGTCCCCAAAAGATAGGGGCCTTCGTATTTTGCTTGCCAAGAAAGAACTGGGAACGCGTAGTCGCGGCATAGTTCTTCTTGGACATCGACGATGCGTGCCGTTTTAGCGCCAGCGTTCTTGGCTTTGTCGAGGACTTCTTGGCGGTCTTCTCCGGGTTGGCCCAGATCGACGTAGACGGCGTGGACTTCGTATCCTTCATCCATCAACCAGCCAAGAATTACAGAAGTATCCAGTCCGCCCGAGTAGGCCAAAACGCAGCTTTTCATTGATTCGTCCGTTTGCATCGATATTGAGTGAGATCGTTGGGCAAGCGCGGTGCGTTGCCTTCATCGAAGATTGTAGTTCAAATCCGGATTTGATAACATCAGCACAATATGGCAACTGACCAATTTTAAAGTCCCCAGCAGAACCTTCTTCCATGGCAGATCGACAACGTGAATTTCTGATGGCGGCCAACCATTATCGGGCCGGCCGCATCACACTAGATGACTTTAAGCAGAAGGCGCTTGCTGCCACGGCGGCTCAATGCTCAGTGGTATTATTGACTGGCCCGAATGTGGACTCCGAAGATGTGCAAGCGGCGGTCGCTGCGATCAAGGAAGCTGGCCCCAAGGCGGCTACGTTCGAGTTGCCAGATAGCGGCGATGTGTCCAAAGCCGAATCACTGCGAAAGGGGCTCAAGGCCGCAGGTGCGGTGGTTGTGCTTGGCCAAGCCAATCTCGCTTGCATCAGTTCGGTCGTCAAAGAGGCAGGTTGTCCGGTGTTCGTTGTGCCGGGTGAGAACTGCAATGCAGATGATTTATCTGTACTGGCAACCGAGTTGCCGCCGGGCGTCGCGCTTTTGGGCAAGGGCCAAGTTGCCGGCGCTGTAAAGATAGCGGCAGGTGTTGCTCGACCGTAGTGTGGTCGATCGTCGTATTTCGCTCCGCGAAATCACGCAATTTTGCAAAGCAAAATTATGCGGGCGTGCGTTATTTAGCGGAGCGAAATACGACTCTTCAACCCCCGTGCCCTAGATCCTTGTCTGGCAAGATCGCGTCGCGCACGCGTTGCTTTAGTTCTTTTGCTTGCGGGAATCCATCGTCGAGCTTGCGGTCCCATATTACATTGCCTTCGGCGATGACCTTAAACGTTCCTGACTCTGCGGGAATGAGCGCCACTTCGCCTATTTCTGCTTCAAAGGTCCAGAGTAACTCTTGTGACAGCCAACTAGCGCGCGGCAGCCATCGACACTTGGGACAGTATTGAATCTCGATGCGTGGTTTAGACATGAGCTTGGCTCGGATAGTGTGAAATTGGATTAGTTCGAAAACGTAGCTCGGCGGTCTCCGCCGTAATTTGTGGGGCCGAGTCTTTTTACCTACAATGACCGCTTCCAGCAAGCGAGCCCAACCCATTCCTCATCGAAGAGTTGTATGTGCGAGATTGAGTCTTTCAAGATAGAGGTGGAGGCCGAGAAGCAGGTGATAACTGAGCGGCCTCCGTGGCTGAACTTGTTTTCAGCGCCGTGGTTGTTTACCTATGGATTTGTCGTAGTGCAATTGGCAACCGTTCCCTTTGGCTGGGCGCGCGGACCGATTCTGTTGGTCTATGTCTTTCTCGCGGCAAACTTGTCTTTGGCGGCGATCGTGCCGATCTGGTCGGTTGTGATTCGTCGATTCGAATTCTTAGTTCTTGCAATAGGCGTCTTATTGGCCAACGGAGTGCTTTTAGCAAGTATCACGAGAGGCGATCTGATGCTGTTTCTTCTTCCGATGCTCGTTGGGGGAACAGTGGCAATTCCGTTGGTAGTAATCAGTTTGTTCTGGGGAAGATTCGACAAGCCCAGTGCTGATGTTGAAATGCGGCAGTTTCAAGAAGGGCTGAAGTTTGGCATCCTTCATCTGTTTATTGCTTCTACAGTCGTTGCAGTGATTTGCGGGATTGGAAAAGCGCTTGCTCCGTATGTCGTTTTCAGCTCCGGAACCCCGGTTCAGGATTTTGCCGTGATCACAATTATCGTTGCGTTCAATACGCTGATGAGCGTCTGGGCACTCATGGGGCGATCGATCGTGTCTCGGTTGATCATTTCATTTCTACTGGCTGTTTTTAGTTGCGGAGGAGGCAGTTGGCTTTTCTTTCCACATGCAGGTAGCCCAATGGTTCTATTCATGTTTGGATTGTGCTGGGCCGCGACGACGGTTCATCTTGCTCTCTTGCGGCGATCTGGAATGCGTTTCATCAAGAAACAACCGAACCCCCAATTAGCCCGTTCTCTCCAAGAGCAAACGAC
>CAZDBE010000469.1:0-3196 GCA_964503675.1 uncultured Pirellulaceae bacterium
CGGTTTTTGTTTCCAGATAAGATTCCATATAGGCGACCTGCTGTTGCAGAGACTTGCTCTGAAAACGAATCTCTGGTGGAAACGGGTGATTGTTGCTGAAGCCCTGCAGGTCTTTGTTTGGGGTGTAGCCGTAGGTCGTATACACTCCCCACTGCCGAAGATCATCAAAGTAAGCTCCCAAAGAATAGAAGTCCTTTGCACTAAATGGATCATATTTGTGGTTGTGACATTCGCAACAACCGGTGGTTGCCCCCAGCCAAGCCGTCCCCAACATACGAACGCGGTCGGCAGTGTACTTGGCAAGGTACTCGCCCGGTTGGGCGCCTCCCTCACGCGTCATCATGTTCAGACGAACTAAACCAGTTGCAATCAGTTGCTGTTCGGTTGGATTTTCGAGCAAATCTCCGGCCAGCTGTTCGATAGTGAACTGGTCGAAGGGCATGTTGCCGTTGAACGCTTCGATAACGTAATCGCGATAAGCGAAATTGTTCTGGTTCTGGTCGCCATGATAGCCAACAGTGTCTGAGAATCGCACGATGTCCAGCCACTGTGGCGCCATGCGTTCGCCATAGTGAGGTGATGCTAACAATCGCTCGACCTGTTTTTCCCAAGCGTCCTCGGAACTGTCCTTTTCAAATGCGTCAAGCTCTTCGGGAGTCGGCGGGACTCCGATCAGGTCTAGGCTCAGCCGTCGCAGCAACGTCCTGCGATCGGCGACCGGCGAAGGTTTCAATTCTTCAATCGCCAAGCGCCGTTGAACAAACTGATCGATTACCGAAGATCGATTTTTTCTCTGGTTGTCCCCGGGCGTTGCCACCTCTGTTCCGGGGGCTTGAGGTCGAACTAGCGGAGCATACGACCAGTGTTGCTGGTATTGGGCCCCCTGATCAATCCACTTTTCAAAGAGCGCTTTTTCATAGTCAGATAGTTGATGACGGAAGTCTGCAGGAGGCATTGGATCATCGCTGTCGACAATGCGCTGAAAAACGACCGATGATTCTGCGTCTCCGGGCATGATCGCGTCTTCTGTTGCGGATTCGAAACTGTCCAGCCTTAAACCCGAATGATTATCTTCTTCGTCTGGCCCGTGACACGCAAAGCAAGTGTTGGACATTATCGGACGAATGTGTGCATTGAAGGAGATCGTCTCGGGCAGCTCAATCGGCCGGTCAGCAGACGCAGGCGCGGAGCCGGCCATGACGACGATCAAGATGCCAAGGATCGTCGGTGGAAATTTAGTTGTGAAAGCTGTAAGCGGACGGGGCAACATGGATCGTTCTGTAAAAAGAAAACCAAGTACTAGAACACGCTCTATTTAGACCTGAGGATAGCCCAATAGTTTCGTTGTTTGATAGATTAAAAGAGGTGTCCTCTAGAGTTTTGGCAACAAACGAGTTAGATTCAGGCGAAAATTTAGCAGTCAGTCGGAGTTGGCCATTTCTTGCTAACCCATTTTTTGGTCGTGAAGATCAAGCCAACCTTACGGATAAATCAAACATGAGTGAATTTTTGCAGGCAGCCACGAAATCCGATCTCAAAGATGGCGAAAAAATGCTTGCTGAAGTCGATGATCGCTTGGTTATTTTGTTTCAAGTGGGCGATGACTATTTCTGTATCGATGACGTTTGTACTCACGACGGCGGTACGCTCAGCGATGGTGAGCACGAAGGATTTGAAATTGCTTGTCCTCGTCATGGAGCGAAATTCGACATCCGCTGTGGAAAGGCGATGTGCATGCCGGCGACTCAGGATACCGCCGCCCATGAAGTAAAGGTCGACGGCGATTCAATTCTGGTTAAAATTAACGACTAACACTTTCGGTCGCCGCCGGTCGATGGCAGGCTGGAATAAAGACAAAAACGCAATTCATTGGAAACCAATCATGTCACTGCATGAAGATCAAGTGCGCGAAGCACTTAAGCAAGTTATCGATCCCGAACTGTTCGTCAACATTGTAGACCTAGGTTTGATATACGTGGTCGACGTCAATCCAGCCGAGGGCGAAGACGGCAAACACAAAGTTGATATCAAAATGACCATGACCAGCCCCATGTGCCCTGCGGGACCGCAGCTGGTAGCCGAAACAAAAAAGTTCGCGGGTGAGCTTGAGTCCGTCAGCGAAGTCGAAGTCGAAGTCGTGATGGATCCGCCATGGACTCAGGACATGATGACCGACGACGCCAGAGATCAATTGGGCATCTTCTAAAGCAGGTTCGGTAGGTGACCGAACTGTTTGAATTCGGTTGGCAACCGCATCTACGGTACACTCACCGAAACATTCTTTCTGTGTCGATCCAGAATTGCGTGAAAGGCCTCGCGCTTCATGGTGCGATCGAGTTCGTCCTTACACTGATCGATAGTTCGCGATCCTTGGTGATGACTCAACAGGCGTACGATGTGAATCCCAAGGCCCGTTTGGAACGGCGTACTAATTTCTCCGGCCTTTAGTGAAAAGCAGCTTTTGGAAAAACGCTCTGGCATTGGGTAGCGATATTCAATCTTGCCGCAGTAGCCAGGCCGTTTTTCGTCACTTCGATTAGGGCTTTGCGAATGGGCCAACACTTCTACTTTCCATTGCTCGTCAGTAACATTTCCGTTTCTGATTAACCGTGCATGGATTTCGTCCGCCAGCTTCAACTGCGCCTGCTGGTTTGTCGAATCGACCGTCAGCAGGATCTGCGCGGCCTCGACTTGACTGCCGTCGAAGTGAAAACCCCATCTTTGGAATGCTCTTTCGCGCTGCAGCGAATCGCTCAGTAGGTTGTCGACGTACAGGCTCCA
This sequence comes from uncultured Pirellulaceae bacterium, assembly GCA_964503675.1. Taxonomy (GTDB): domain Bacteria; phylum Planctomycetota; class Planctomycetia; order Pirellulales; family Pirellulaceae; genus Mariniblastus. The sequence goes on from CAZDBE010000469.1 coordinate 2,782, forward strand.
ATGCTGGCGCCAGCGAATCTCAAATTCCAAATCTTGTCGATGACGATTCTGCTGATCGAGCCACTGTTCGAGCGTCTGACCGGATCGAGCCAACTGTCGCTCCAATTTTATGGTCTCATCAGCGACGCTCGATGGTTCTGCCCTAGATCTGGACTCCAAGTAATTCAGGACGACTGCTTGGTCGATCAAGTGTTGGCGCGCGGCATTAAATGTGGCCAATGAATCAGCCTGCCCTGCAAAAATTCCTCTAACACGCTGGGCGATTAGAAAATCGACCGCCCTTTTTGTGATAGTGGTCTCGCCAACGATCGCGACAATCTTTGGCGCGGCAGCAGGCGTGTCCGACACCTGAGGTAGTAGAAGGAGTAGCGAGAACAATAAGCTCATAAGGCGTGGCTTTCAAATAGTCGTATTT
>CAZDBE010000470.1:0-3144 GCA_964503675.1 uncultured Pirellulaceae bacterium
AATCAGAGAGCCACACTTTTCATTTTGGTTGCGGCTAAGCCGCGCTAGGTTCATCTGTGTCCATCGGTGGTTTCTATTCTCGGAGAACGGAACTCGTTGTATCGCCTTTCAACTCTCTCTGCGCGCATAAAAAACGGCTGTCGAACTTCATGTTCTACAGCCGTTGTTCGGTTGTGGTTAAGTTGTTGTCGGACCCTTCCACAACCAAGTTCGTCAGACAAAGAACATCGTGCTCTTCGGATTCGGCAAACGAATGTCATCCTGTGACCAAGATCACATTACACCTGCCGCCAAACTAACAAACTCGAGGACGTATTGTTGTCAGTGCTGGGAGAAAACGCCGGCAACACTGCTTGTGTTTTTGCGAACGGAAGTTGAGGCATATTGGGCAGCTCAAATTGCTTCTGACGGGCCATTAATAAGCCACGGCGAAAAGCCTTTGTTCTGAGCATCGGCTGCCGAAGGAGATCAACCATAGTCAATCACGATTCTCCGTCAATGCTTAGTAAATGGCTCGTTTTACCGCAGAAAACACCTGTTTTTGCTGAAAACGTCGAGGGATTTCTGCAGGAAAAAGAGACAAGTTTTGCGGAATTGCTCCGCTGTCGAGCATGCTGGCTTCGCTCAATGGTGGCTTTTCGGACACAGCCACAAGATGTAGTTCGATGCCGCATGCTAATGCCCTTGCGACCGAGTGTCCGAAACCTCAGCAGGGGGGATTGCCACCGCTCTCCAATTGGGCTGACCTACGTTAGATTAGTGCTCTGAAATTCCGCAATTGCGGCTCCCAGCCCTGAATCCTAACCAACCCTCAATGACCGTCGACAACCAAAACCGGCTTAATACTGATCACTACGATTTCGACCTGCCCAAAGAGCTGATCGCTCAGTTCCCCTTACCCAATCGGGAGGACGCGCGATTGCTGCACATTTCTCGATCCAGTTCATCGATTGAGCATCATCATGTGCGAGACCTCGACGAACTGCTGCGTCCGGGCGACTGCCTTGTCCTGAACAACACGAAAGTCATTCCTGCGAAACTGGTTGGAAAGCGCACCGGCACTGGCGGACGCTGGGAGGGTTTGTTCCTGAAATCCGATGAAGCAGGCAACTGGAAAATGCTTTGCAAGACGCGTGGCCGAATGGAGCCCGGCGAAACCGTTACAGTTCGAGACCGCGACGGCGTCGAACGAGCCGAGCTGACTTTGGTGACGCGGCTTGACGATGGAGCTTGGGTTATGCGTCCGGAAATGGAGGGAACTGCAGAAGAGGTTTTGCTGCAGATCGGACGCGTGCCGTTGCCGAATTACATCCGAGGCGGCGACATGGTGGACAGCGATCTGTCGGACTATCAAACGTTGTTCGCAAAACATACTGGCGCGGTTGCCGCACCGACCGCCGGTCTTCATTTGACCAAACGTCTGATGGACCGGATCGTTAATCGCGATGTGTCGCTGGCGCAAGTGACATTGCACGTCGGTATTGGAACGTTTCGCCCGGTCAAGGCAGAGCGACTTGACGACCACGAGATGCATTTTGAGTGGGGGCAGATCGATCAAGCGGCCGTCGATACCATCGAATCCAGTCGTGCGGCAGGCGGAAGGATTATCGCCGTCGGCACAACCAGCGTGCGCGTGTTGGAAACGGCAGGCTCCAGCGGGACGCTTGAGCCGTGGTCGGGCGAAACGAATTTGTTCATCAAGCCGCCATACGAGTTTAAGCAAATCGATGGACTGATGACCAATTTTCATCTGCCGCGCAGCACGTTGCTGGTCATGATCCGCACCTTCGGCGGGGACGAGTTGATGACGCGCGCGTATTTGGAAGCGGTTGAAGAAAAGTACCGTTTCTTCAGCTACGGCGACACGATGCTGATCGAGTAGCTAGACGTATTGCAAGCGTCTCGCTTGCCTGCGACTAAGTTGAACGGTTTTTGGCAAGTACGACGCGATCTACAGTCCGTTGATCCATCGGCGGACGTGGTGTAGGCCGTACGTGATATATGCGCCGCAAGCGTCGGTCAGTTCCGAGAACTCGGTGCAGCATTCTTCGCAGCAGGCCTCGATGGGAATCGTAATCTGACGAGGAACCATTCGGACGGCGCGTTGAGGAACCTTGACTTTGACGTTGTAGGGTTCCATTACCTTGTGTCGGCGAATTGCCGGGCGCTTGATGGTGCGGGTCACTGGTTTCAATACCGTCTTCTTAAGGACCTTGGTCACGTTCTCCCAATACAGCTCTGACTTGAACACTGGCACGTCGCGATACAGCGTATCGTAAACTGTCTTGGTCATGAGCTCCGGTTCGGAAGTCATAAAGGTTTCTGTTTTGACATCAGAAACGGTGCGTGAGCGTGTCTTGTAAACGCGGCGGGTTCTGATCTCCGGTACCATCTCAGTAACCTTGGTGACTTCCACGTAAGGCACTTTCCGTTCAACTTCGATATATTCTGTTTTGGTGCGGATTTCGGGAACGTTGACCGTGTACTTTACCTCACGTGGAACCTCGACCTCGTACTCTTCGGTTTCTGTGACCTCGCGGTAATCGATCACTGGCACTTTGACGGTGTAGGTCTCCTCTTCCATTTCAGGGACACGAACGGTCACGTTTTTAATAACCTGCCGCGTCCTGATTTTAGGCATCAATAGTTCAAGTTTCTCCGTTTCCACTACGTTCACCACCTCAGTTGCCGGGATTCGAATAGGGCGAGAGTCCTTAACGACCTCCCGCACCGTATACGGTGTCACACGCTCTTCGGTACCAGCAACATACTTGTTCACGGAAACTTTCTTTGGACGAGTTTCCTCACGGTAGTTAGTGACCGATTTGGCACGCGTTTTACGGACGAGTCGAAATTTGGTGATCGGGTAAGACTTTTGTTTGGTCGCTGTTTCGAAGCTATAGACTTTCTTCGTCGCCTGACGAACCTCGGTGCGGAATTTGGCGACCTCGATCATACGCTGACGCTGTTCCTGACGGTACTTCATCACGGGTACTTGGTAGGGCACTTTTTGCTTGACCGTTTTGTAGGTCGTAAATGGAAGCTTCCGTGAGACGATGTTGGGAACCCACTTGGTCTTGCGGATCGTGCGTGCTTTGGGACAGCAGGTAGGACACCCGCACAAGTCTTGCCCCTCTTCATAGG
>CAZDBE010000471.1:0-3131 GCA_964503675.1 uncultured Pirellulaceae bacterium
GTGGGGAGTCTTTTGTTTTTTCATCCTACTAGGTGCCGGTTAAGAAGTGGAGTTTAGGAGTCCAAGTCAAACCAAGGAGACGCTACAAATGGAGCGTCTGGTATTGCAATGGAAAGACTGACAGTTTGAGTTTCGAGCACCGAAATCGAAACGCACTACAACTTGGGTAGACTGTCGAATCAACTCGGAGATCGGAGACAACCTAATTAAACCGTGACCCAATTGCAACTTTTATTCGGCGGTCCTCCTAGAGGAAGTTTTCCGAACTGGACGTTTTCCGTCTCGGCGTAGAGGCCGTCAGTGAAGGTTGCAATGTCGTCCTCAATTTCGAAGCAACGGTACAGCAAGCGACCTTATTAATAGGAGCAATTTCCCGCGGAGGGACGGGTCTATCTTGCCACCCTCTTGCGATGTCTATTGAATGATGTTGACACCCGGTCGTGCTTGTTTGAGTCTTGCAATCGCACCTGCGGACACGCGCGTTTTGGAAACATCTAACATTTCCAAGGATGGGATCCGGGCAAGCACTGGGATGGCAGCATCAGTAACACGTGTGCCTGTCAAACGCAGAACCTTTAATTTCGTCGCACGTGCCAAAGTCGCCAGATCGCGATCGGTGACACTGGATGCCGTCAGGTCCAGTTCCTCCAAAACAGGCAACCGGTTCATTGCGGTGAAAGCTAAGGGATCGATTGAACAGCGGGTTAGAAAAAGCTGCTTCAATCGAACGCAGCTCTCTATGGCTTCAATCGAAGCGGCGGAGATTTTGCTGCCGGTAACGTCGAGCCATCGTAGACGGTTGCACTTTCCAATGCTGTCAAACGCACTGACAGAAAGGTCGGCGTTGGGAAGCGCCATTTCTGTTCTCAGTTCCGGACGCAGTAAGTAATCTGAAACCTCATCATTGGAGGTTTCAAGGAATTTTAAATACTGAAGGTCCAATTGCGGCATGGCTTTGCCAATCAGCTTTTCAAACGAATCAGGTTTCACTTTTCGCTTGTGAATCACTTTCATAAATTCGTTAACGCGCGGCTGCATCATGCCATGGTCATCATTCATTAGCATGTGAGCCATGCCGGCGGCCTGAGAGTAAATTGACGAAATGTCCTTGCGGTTTTGGAACTGTTCCTGCGAAAGTGAGGCCAGCTCTTGCGATGGGATAAAGAATGCCTCGCGCAGCTTACGAATACGCGAGTATTGCAATCGCCTAGAGTCAAAACCTCCCAGCGTCACATATCCACCCATATCAGTGAGCGATTCAAAATACATCGCGATTCCCTCGTCCAGCCACAGATGTTGCTCCTTGAACGGCGCTTTGCGGGCGCGTGAGGTTTCACGGAATAATTGATGTGCCAGTTCGTGTTTCCACGTGTCGATGTTCTGCGGGTCATCGCCGGCCGAGAAAAATGACAGCTGCAGGTCTTGGTTGTAGTATCCGGTTGATCCTTCCACACCTTTGACCCATTGGGAAAGGCTGGTCACGTACTGTTGGTGGTCTTTGAAGAAAACAACGTTATATCGCTTCTTGGGTTCCTTAAAGGAGCCTTTCTTTTCGATCCAACGCTTTACCGATGCAGAAGTCCAGAATTCGAAAAAGACCTGACGCCAAACGTCGTGCCATTGCTCGAGGCTTTCCGCCAAGAAGATCGTTTCTTTTTCCCCAGCCGTGGAATCGATCGTGAAATGCGGTGTGATAACGGTGATGTAGGATCCTGCCTGCCACTTCAGTAGGCTATGGTTCGGACGCTTCTTCTTTACTTTTAGCCGATCGGTGTTGATCTGCCAGGAGTCGCCTTTGTCTTTGTGCCCCAGAATCTTCCGCGCTTCGGCGTGATCCCGATCGAAGTAAATTACCTCGTGAAGAAACTGGAATGCCATTGCATTGGCGCCTTCGTCAGCAGCCTCCTTTGCAAGTTCAAAGATCTTTGCCGCATGTTCAACCTTCGCGGTAGAGACGCGCTTCAGCCATTCACCTAGCTTCCCCGCACGCGACTCAGGCATCTTCTTCGTTGTTGGAAGGTAGATGTACTGTCGCCGCAGATCGCGGTTTTGGTAAATTTTGAACGTTTGAGGAACCTGTTGAGCGATTCCCGAATCCCGACACCACCCCGCGATGTCCTGAAGCTCATCAGCAAGGTCGCGATCTAGCACTTTTCGTTTGGCGCGCCAGTCTCCACTTTTCCGTTTCTGAGCATGTGTTTGTGACGCTGTGGCTGTTGCCAGCAACGCTAATAGCACGCCGGTCAGAATTTTTGCCAAACGGTTGGAGTGGGGAATTCTGTACATCGGCTTCCGAGCAAACAAAGTGAACGAAGAGGGTGAATGGGAAGACTGGGCAATCGCAAGTCCATGCGTTGGCCGGTCCGGCTGACCCTTACAGTAGTGTGTCCAACTGATCTACCAAATCTGCGAAGCGTTGCAAAGCCGTATCCACTGGTTCGGGTTTTTCAAGATCGACGCCCGCGTCACGTAACAAATCCAGCGGATGCTTCGAACAGCCGCCTTTGAGGAAGCTCAAGTAGTCGTCTAGTTCAGCTTTGCCACCGCCGAGCACACGTTGGCTCAGTGCGATCGACGCGGACAATCCAGTGGCATATTTGTAGACGTAGAACGCGCGATAGAAGTGCGGAATCCTCAAACATTCCAGTGGCAATTCCTTGTCAATGGCGAAGTCAGGCCCGAAGTAGTCCGACAGCAGTTGTCCGTAGACCTCTTGGAAAGTGTCGACGGTCAGCGGCTGTCCGTTCTCGCACATGTCGTGAGTCAGTTTCTCGAATTCGGCGAACATGGTCTGACGGATGATCGTTCCCCGGATGGAGTCAATCTCGTTGTTGATCAGATACGCTTTCAACCGATCGTCGGTGGCTTGTTCGAGCATATGGCGCGTCAACAACTGTTCGTTGAAAGTACTGGCGACCTCGGCAACGAAAATCGTGTACGAGTAATATTCAAACGGCTGATGTTTAACAGAATAGTACGAGTGCATAGAGTGTCCCGCTTCGTGGGTGAGGGTAAACACATCGTTGAGCACTTTCGGTTTGTAGTTCATCAGAATGTAGGGCTCACTGTCAAAGCATCCAGCGCTGAACGCACCGCTCTGCTTGCCTGCGTTGGGGTAGCGATCGCACCAA
>CAZDBE010000472.1:0-3121 GCA_964503675.1 uncultured Pirellulaceae bacterium
TTCTTATCATGTGTTTCTAATTAATTTAGAAATGTCCGCTTTCGGCCAATAGCGGACATTACTAACATCTAAATTTTACCCTTTTTTGAACCTATAGCTAGATCCAAATCTATAAAGAAGATAACCGCTAGGATAAATACAGACAATTAAATAAATCGATAATAATAATGGTGCAGACTCTGTAAGTTTTCCAATTATTAATATTGCTCCAGTTGCATGAACTAGCATAAAGATCATCAGATATAGAATTGTATTATTATCTGCCACCAAATTTGCTCTGCATGATGGACATTTGGCTTTCCAACATTTACTGCAATACCATTCAAAAAAACCAGCTACTCTTGCATCACATTGTGGGCAGTTCAAAATAAGTTCCTTATTTATTCTTAATGATTATGCATAACAATTTGGCTAGATTGAAATGTCCGCTTTGGGTCGTTAGCGGTCATTTTAATACAGTTAGGTAGTATATGCCTGGATATAGATGCAAGGTTCATACTACCGCATTGATTACTAAACCTGCTAAAGAAGCAAGTTTGAACTATCCCAAAACCCTATAAAAATTTGTACAAAATTAATAACAAATTCTAGGTTAAATACAATTGTTAATTAATAATTAATTTTAATTGAGTATTGCACAGGCAAGGCAGTGCTCAAGCTAAGCGGAACAATAGGTTAGGAAAGGGTGTGGGAGATTTGGCTGACTTTTGACGGAGTTAAGGTTGGTTTAGGTTGACCTTAGGTTGACCGAGGGGGTACGGGGGGTGTTTCGGATTCTCCCCTATATATTATGGCCTCTCGAATTTTTGCGATAAAAATAATACTCAACAACTATCACGAGCTATTATTTACTAAGCAAAATAACACCAGTTTTTAGCAAGTTCGTGCTCTGATGCATCAATTAATTCAAGGGGCTTTCTAAGTTTATTACACAGTCTAGATCGTTTATGTTCAATCTCTGCAGGGTCCATTTTATTTAAACCATATTGATAGTATCATATGCTTTTAATTTCTGATTCTTTTATAGCATCAACAATATGTCCATCAACGCTAAGACTTAATGCGTGCCCATAGATCTCAAGCTCATCATCCAACTGTCGCAAAGAGTCATAACAAAAAGATAAATACTCATTACGCTTTATTGCTTGCAGTTTTTCATCAGAGGACCCTTCAGAAATAAATACTGGATAGACTCCTTCATCGCTCAACTTTTCTTTTACAGCATCTAGTAGTGTTGTATTAGAGCCTACATTTAATTTCCATGTTTCTGCATCACTTTCGAAAAGAAATATTGCGCCATGAAGAAAGTACATTGCTGATCTATCACGGCGATCGATCTCTGTTCTATCAAATTTATGCCCATCAAAAAAATAGTCTATGATTGTGAAATGATTTATATTTTTACGACACCAATATAAAATCAAATCATAGTTTGTAGTAAAAATCTGCCCATATCTCTTAAGAATATTATTTAAAGCAATACAATTTATAGCTGATTCATCTGGAACATTCGAATGAATCTCACTTACAGCTTCAACTAGATTCTTTCTAATTTCAGCACTAATTGCAGCACTAATAACAATTTGGTCATCTGTTACAGCTGCTACAACATCTCTTGCATCAGCAACTTTTTGAAGAATTGTCTCAAAGTCATCAGTAGCCAATTTTTTAAAAAGCCTATCAACAGCTGGACTCATATCTGTCGAAATTTTTTCACGTAGTTGTGAATAAGAGAATTCCTCTGAAATTGACAAAGGAAAACCGTTGCCTATTAATATGTCTGTCATCTCGATTTAGTAGATATATTTTTCATCACTGTACATGCTGAGCTGTAAACCCAGAAATCTCCCTCAAACCCTAAAAGACGTAACAGATATTCTCTGGCAAGATCATGACAATAGTCGTGATGCTTTATTAGTGAGTCATATGGCTTTTTAGATAAACCAAAATGAATAATTTCATTTCGCAAAGCAATAACTCTGGTAAGGCTAGCTTTCATTCCTGAATCAAGTAACATTTCAGTTAAGAGCTCTTTAAAATATATTCTCCTCTCTTTACTTGGGTCTGATTTTGGTACTTTTCCAATTTTTCTGAAATACCCTTTCACAAAAGGAATCTTTTTATAATGGGCATAGGTTCCTTTAAGGTTTTCTAATACAATAAAAATCATCGCAAGCTTAGACTCTAGTGGTTGAGTTGGGTGCTCAGATACTATTAGCATATGGATTGCAGCTGGGAGTTTTCGAGATCTTTTTAGTTTTCTATAACTTGACCAAGTTGATTCAAGAAACTTCCTGGTTATTTCACCATTAACAATTTCAATTGTAGGCCGAAAATAAATTGCTACTCCACCAACACTTGGCGTAAACACCTCTTCATTAAATTTAAATCTAAATGGGACAACATGAGACATTGAAGCAAACGATAACAACCAGCAAATATCATCAATAACTCTTTTCCCTTCCGAGCTTTTAGTTATTCCAACAACTTCTATTGTTGTAGTTTTCACAAAACCAGTCCTTTCTACTTTATTTAAAACAACATCCGAGTCTTGCTTGATACAAACCAGATACTTTCCTAGTTTACAATTAATCACGTCTCGCAAGATATTTCCATCATCATATTCTGTGACTTCTTCTCCAAGCCCAAAGAAGTTTGCAGCTTCAGCAATTAATTTTCCTGAAGTTGAGTTTTTACGATTCCACTCATACTTGAAATTACTGCTAATTGATCTAGCCATTCTTAATTTAATTAGTTTGTGTATTTAAATAATATCTACAAACAACGCACAGTGATCACTCACATCCTCTATGAAGCTAGTCCTTTCTGGCTCTTCTAATAAATTCCATCCAGTAACTTCAACCTCAAACGGACTAAATTCTTGCACAGGATCAGTCCATAGCTCCACATCTAAATCACTACTCACCAGCACGTGGTCTAAGTTCCCCTTAAGATGACCTCCAGCACTTCTATAAGTAAGTGAAGATGACTTACTGAGAACACGCATCCCCTTCGCAAGTGCATCTGCTCGCAAATCATCGATCTCTGTTGCAGCTTTAAGTGTTGGCAATGTATTCGTTCTAGATCGACCCATGGTATTCAAGTCGCCCAAGGACACCAA
>CAZDBE010000473.1:0-1815 GCA_964503675.1 uncultured Pirellulaceae bacterium
CTGCTTCCGATCAAGTTCAGCCAAGTGCTGTTTGATGAATCGTTTCAAGAGATCCGAATGGCGCTCGGTATAGATCGGGCTGCCTAGAATCACGATATCATAGGCCTCGATCGAAGCGAGCGATTGGGCTTCCTCGGCGTCGATGATTCTTACGCCGTGTTGCGAAGCGGTCAAAACGTTGGCGATTCGCTCGGCAATGGCCTCGGTTTGGCCGTACTTGGAATAATAGACGATCAGCATATTCATGTTCGGACTCCGTTTTATGTTGAAGGTTGTATTGGCCCCCGAAGGCTATGCCACTTTCGACGTGTGTTTCGTCGTTGGTGTTAAATCAAAACTGTCGCGCGATGTTCGCGCACGTTTTTGCTCAAAGACCTTTCCCATTGGCCCGGCCAGCAGCGCAGGCAGCATGATCAGTTCTGCGATGACGCCCGCGATCAAGATGGTCAACATCAACAAACCGAACTGGCGGGTTGCGGTGAAGTTGCTTAGCCCGAACACTGCCAAGCCGAGCCCACTGATTAGGGCGGCTTGGAGTGTTGGCGTTGCGCATGTTCGATACGCCTCGAGGCTTGCCTGATGGCGATCCGGATTGGTCTTCAATTCTTCACGAAACCAAACCAGATAATGAATCGTGTCGTCAACTGCTACACCGAGCGCGATACTGGCAGACATCATCGAGCCAATCGTAACTGGAATGTCCAACCATCCCATGCCACCGAAGACGACCAGCACGGGCAAACTGTTCGGTATCATTGCGACCAAACCACGACCGATGCCACGCGAAACAAGAATCAGCAGTGGCGTAATGGTAATGAACGACCAAAACGCCGACTGCATCAGACTCTCAAGCAGTGCGCGCTGGGCTTTGTAGACGATCGGGATCACGCCGGTGTAGACGACGGAGATGTTGGGGCGGATTTGATCGCCGTCGGAGGTGTCTGGAGTCTTACCGCTCCTAGAAACGAAATTGTTGTTATGGCGCTGAACCAACGGCGAGACGACTTTTTTTAGTCTTCCTGTAAAATCGGCGTAATCAACGTCTTCAAACGCCGCGACACGCACGCTGATTCGCCAAAGCTCGGATTCATCGACGTCTTTGGCCAAATACCCAGCATCAGCAAACCGCGCGAAACTTTGCTCCAACCGCGTGTCGAAAATTTCGTTTCGCACCACGCCCCCTAGCCGCTTGGAGGACTTGGGCAAATTCGGCATGAACGTCACGGCTGACATCGGTCGGCCGATGGTGTCTTCGCCACTGGCCCCCAATTCGCGGTCGATGGCTGTTTGGATCTGGGCAACGGTTTTTGCGCGCTGGAGAAACGTGTATCGGGCTCGGTTGACGGCATCAGTTCGCGCTTGGACGTGCGCTTGTTTGTTGTCTCGTTTCTGAATCTGTTCGTCGAATCGAATGACCAACTCAACCGGAACAAGTCTCGCTAGATTCTCTTCCAGCCAGCGGTAGTCCTGTCGCACGCGGGCTTGATCGTCAAACAACTTCATGATGTCGACATTGGTGGTGACTTGGAAAACGCCTGCTCCCAAGCCAGCGATGACAATGAAGCAAACCAGCGTCACGGCTCGGTAGTGTTGGATGATCGCGCCGCCAAGTAGCTGCCAAAATGAATCAAGGACGCCGCTAGGAAATCGGCGGGACAGAGCAGAAGATAGAAAACGACGCTTTGAGTCGTTGGCCAATGGTCTTGGCGGCCAAACATAAAGTGCCGCTGGTAAGAACAAAAATAACATCAAAAGCATCAGCATGACGCCGGCCGATGAGTACATTCCAAATTTCCGAATCGGGGCTAAGTCACT
>CAZDBE010000473.1:1915-3114 GCA_964503675.1 uncultured Pirellulaceae bacterium
CTGGCGATGGCACTTAGGATTCCACAGGCAAACACGATCATGGTCAGCCGAAAGCTTCGCAGCGAGATCCAAGCGAGGGCGAGTCCTACAAACGCGGCTAGTAAGGCTAGTCGATAAAGTGACTGCTCACCTTCTTCGTCGATGGCCACCGAATCGACAGGTGGCCCGCCAAGGTGCGCCAGTTCGGGGACGATATCGCAGGCACGCATGGCCTGTTGAAGTGCCCCTTCGCGATGCCCGAAGCGCAGCCAGCCTTTGACGCCACCCCCAATCGCCTCGCGCATGTTGACGATGGCCTTGTCAGCAAGCGTGATGATCAGACAGGTCTGCTTTGAGTCCGGGCCGATCAATGATCCTTGAAGTCGTTTGACTGCCGAACTGTAGCCTAGTCCGGTGGGCTCGGAAGTCAGCTGGTCCAGCACACGCCGACCTGTGGTGACTGATTTGAAAAATTGTTGGATGTTAGCGTGCTTGCTATCGCTCTCTTCAACGATCGCGCTCTTCGGCGGAACCAGATAGTTTGCCAATCGCTCGATTCTTGGATCGTCCTGGTCTCCATCAAGCAATCGCGGATCGTCACCCAGCTTACAACCTTCCCAACTGACGACGATGAATTGGTCGCCGGTAAAATGTTTGCGAAACCAAAGCAATTCGTCGGTCTCACGATACGTTTTGGGTAGCCAGTCTTCGACTTTGTTGGTCTTTGCCTGTACCGCGTAAAAGGCACCGACAAACAGCAGCGGCGTCGCCAAGGCGAATGCCAGCAGGATGATTTTCACAAGTCGATCCGTCCGTGTTTTCTTTTGCTTGTTCATACCCAGCCGGTTTGCAAACGGCATGCCGTCCGTTTTGTCGGCTTCTTAGCCGCGCAGGCCCCGACTCTCTGTGCGGAACCGCGCGCCTGCGGTGAGTGGGGTTCGGTTTATGAGGGCCAACTTGATTCCGGCACAATGGCATTCAAATTGCAACTTGATGTAGCTCGGTGGTCTCCATGTTCTCCACCGCTCTTACTAAAGTTCAAGATGCTCACGGTGAAGGAACACCGTGCTACGAAACGAAACTCAAAATGATTTCCAACAAAACAGCTCCAACCCAATTGGAACTTTGCAAAGAAGACTTGTTAGCGCCAGAGGTCTATCCACATGGGCTCTTCGCGGAATTTAATGGGTGGTGGTGTTTTTGTCGAGTGTTTCTGTATG
>CAZDBE010000474.1:0-3110 GCA_964503675.1 uncultured Pirellulaceae bacterium
TCGTTTCGACTAGAGCGACCAACTGCGTATCCATTCGCGCAACTTCATCGGCCATGGCTTGAGCGTTAGCCTGCTGGCGTTCGATTTCGGGTTCAAACAACTCGATAAATGCGCTGGCAAAAAACAGATCGGCGGCGGCCAGATTTTGGTCCATCCCGTCAAGTTTTTCCTGCAACGATAAGAACTGCTGGCCGATTTTCCGCACGGGGCGCAGCAAGTCGATCTGCCCACGAGCGCGTTGGAGTTGCTCGTGTGTCGAACTTAGATCGTTGAAGTGCGTCAACAGGGATTGCACTTTGTCTCGCCAGTTGGTGGCTTCGAGCATGTGGCTGCGAATGAATTTGGTCAGACTATCGATGTTCTTGACCGCCACAGTCTGGTTGAACATATCGATAGCTTTGGTCTGCATGCCGGTGCGTTTGGCAATCCAGCCAAGGTACTCCGAAGCCTTTTTGCTGGTTTGAAAGCCACGCTGTTTCAGGTGGTTGCGAACTTGATCGGATTTGACCAGCCCGTTTAGCGTCGGCGCCAATTCTTTGGCTTCGTCGGCGATAGCGTAGACGCGGTCTTCGATATCACCGTTTTTTAGGTACAGCACCTGTAATATCGTGAATGTTTTTCCAAGTTTTTCATCATGAAACCGGGCCAGCAGCGCGGTCAGCGTGTCACCTTTGGGGCGCAGGAAACGCACGGTACTGGTTTCGGAGCCATCCGCCACGTTGTCAAAGGCACCTTTGATATAGCTTTTGGGCGTGCGCTCACGGCTTTTCGCGCCGGCGGCCAGATTGTAGCTGCGGTTGTTGCCCAACAGCGTGGTGATGGCGTCGACCAAAGTCGATTTACCGGACCCATTGTGGCCGACCAGCAAAGAAGTACGCCCATCGGGCTGGAAACGATAGATCTGTCCCGCCCGGCTGTCGAAAGTGCCCCAGTTGGAAATTTCCAATTGGTTCAGCCGATAGCCGGGACGTTCAGGACGATTGTCGAATAAATGGTTCATGATCTGTAAAGGTTCAAAGGCGGTTAATGACTGTTTGAATAGGTATCGATGTCTCCGCCCACTCAATCATCTGGCCCAGCAGGCCGGGCGTGTTCAGTTAATCGATCCCGCAGTTCCTCCAACTGGTCCACCGGCACGCGCGCCTTAATCGCCCGACGTATTTCCCAGTCCTGCGTATCCGCCTTTAACTTCCGCACCAATTTATGCTTCTCCAACTGATTGAGCGACTTGATCAGCTTCTTTCGCAACGAAAGCTCGTCCTCGACGGCAGGAAAAAACGACTTCCAACGGTCGAACAATGACTCCACATCCACCACACACCGGTCACTATCGAGTTCCTCATCCTCGAACTTGCGGTACTCGTCTCGCAGCAGGACACAGCCGAGCGTTGCGTCGTAGCTGAGCGGCGAGCGCACAAACATACGAGGCAGACGCTCGTAGCCTTCAGTACGCTCGTCATCATTAAGCTGTCGTAGAAAGGCCATGCCATTGTCTCGGTCAAGCACCACGACCATGCCGATTTTATAGAACCAGTTCTCCAATTCAGACACGTTACTGGTCAGCATCGCCCACACGTCGGAGTCTTCTTAGTAGACCACGCCCTGTAGCAATTTGACCGCCGGGATCCCAGCGTCTGAAAATTCTGGACGCTCACTCATAACGGCTGCACCTGACCGGCGTGGCTACGCTCGAACACGACTTTTGGAATTTCCAATTTTGCGACCCCCGAAGGGCAGTTCGAATCGTCGAACGCGATCCACTGCGAATCGGTCGAATCAATTTGATGGCCTCCGTCGTGGGCCAACTGGATGTAGCCCAACACTTCGATCGAACCGGCAGTCGGTGGGTGTTTTTCAACCAGCTGCTGAAGCGAAAATGTATCGTGATTGTTTTGCATGGTCTGAATGTTGTCACGCATGGCTTGCCAGTCCAACCGTTGGAGTTGAGCCAATTCGCGGAACGCCTGAAGCCGGTCGTCTTCGTCCGGTATCTCATCGGTCAGTTCAACCGATTCGAATTTGACGGGAGCACTCCACAGGGGTCGGTCAAGGAAATGATTGATGTCGGGGTCAGTGATCAACTCCAGCCCCAGTTCCGGCGGGGCCAAGGCCACTCGTACCGCTTCGGCTTGAATTTGTCGCAGCACGTTGGCCAAGTGCATCCGCGCTGAGCTAGAATTCGTATCCAGCAATCGCCGCAATGTCGCACTCAGCCGCCGCGTGGTGCGTTGCACTTTCTCTGCTGCGGCGGAAAGATTGCCTATCATGCCTCGCAACCGATTCTTCCCGTCTTGCAGCGCCGCCAACTCTTCAATTTGATCCAACTGACCAATCATTTTCTCAAGTTCGTCCTGTTGGCTTTGCGACAGCAGCAGTTTGACAAACGCGTTGAAACTAGACCCTTGATCGCCGTCGTTGAGTTCATCTTCGGATTGCAGAGCAAAACCGAGTAGCTCGCCGCGCCCGGCAGCTTGTTCGTTTTGCCTGCGCTGCACATCACGGGTGATGGATTTGAAACTTTCTTCAACCGCCGAAAAATCGCCTTGCAGGGAAAGCAGGTCCGACACCGCGTCGGCAAACCTTTCGCGGATGGCCGTGGGACTGTGCGTTTTGATTTCTTGGCCCAATTCGAGTGCTTCGATTTCGTTTTCGATGCGTGTTTTCTCAATTTGCAAAAACGCCATTCGCCGTTGAGGATCATCAGATCCGCGCACAACGATGTCGGTGAGCGTTTCGATGATGCGTGTAAGACGAGACTCTGTTCCAATAAACCCCAACGAGCGGTCGAGTAATTCGCTGAGGAATTTAAGCACGTCTTCGCTGTGCGGAGTCAATTGGTAAACGGCTTCCGAGACTTGTGAGTCGAAGCTGCGTTTAAGCCACCGCGTGTCGCCGGTTGACCATTTGGTTAGATAAGTGTCCGGTCGATCGGTTAGCACAGTGGGTGCGCTGACATGAATTTCTTCGAGAAAGCTAGATAGCTGTTCTTGAATTTCGGACTGGGGCAGAACAAGGTTGGTTTCGACTTTGAATTGCAGGTTCAAGAAGTAAATAATGTGCGCTGCATTGGGCGAGCGTAATAGTTTCGCGGTCGGATCGTTGGCGAAGAA
>CAZDBE010000475.1:0-1729 GCA_964503675.1 uncultured Pirellulaceae bacterium
TTGTGCCTCGTTCCGATGACATTGGACCAGCGGCGAAGTGAGTTAGTGGAAAACGTTGGCCTGTATTGGCACTTTGTTGATATCGTTTGGATCTTTCTGTTCCCATTGATATATTTGTTTTGAAAATGGAAACTGCAACAGACAATTCGAATGCTTCACAAAACGACCTCGACCACGGATCGGTAAATCGCAAGCCGTTTTTCGTGACGATTTTTCTGATGCTTTGTGCGCTGACGCTGACATCGTTTTGGATTGCCAATTCGCATTTGATGGAAACTCCTAGCAATGGCTGGGCGGCGATGATGGCAGTTTCCGCCGCTAAAGCGATGCTGGTGATCTTGTTTTTTATGCATCTATGGTGGGAAAAGCGTTGGAAGTACGCTTTGACGCTTCCAGCGATGATCCTTGGCGTGGTCTTAGTCTTACTGTTGGTGCCGGACATTGGCCATCGCGCGGATTCCTACTCCAACACGCGGCGCACCGCGGCACCGGTTGCCGTTGAAATAGAAGCTGCTTCGGCACACGCTGGTTCGCAACGTAAATCTCAGGTTTTGCCACATTAAATTTTTGGTCGGTGGAACAACTCGATCACGGCATACCTCAAACCCTTTCTCCTATTGGAAGTTTCCTTGAAGAAGACAATTCCTATCATCCTCTGGACGCTGGTTGTTCTAATCGCCGGAATAATGTTTCTCGATTGGATGTTTGGCGACCGTAAATCAACCGCTGGTAGTTCGTCGAACGGGGCAAGCAGTCTCGATTCCGACCTTCCGCCGGGAGCGATCATCGCCGATGTTGCGTGGCGGCATCTACCACATATCGATCGTTTCAAATTGACCGACCAAAACGGTGACGAGTTTGATTCTGGCAAACTTGCTGGCAAGCCGTACGCGGTGTGCTTCTTTTTCGCTCAATGCCCGACGATCTGCCGCGATTTGATCAAACGCATTGAAATGTTGAATGGACAGCTCAAGAAAACGGACATGCAGTTCATCAGTATCTCGGTCGATCCAGAAAACGATACTCCGGAAGTTCTCAATCGATACGCGGCTGATTTTGGGGCGACGCCGGACCGATGGGCGTTTCTTACCGGACAGCTTTACCAAGTGGAACAGGTGGGGAAACAGAACTTTCAGGTGACGATCGATAAAGAGTTTCACATCGACAACATTTTGCTGGTCGATAAATGGGGCCGCTATCGAGATCGATTCAAGTGGGATGATCCGCTGGATACTAAGCGGTTCTTGAAGGTTGCTAAAGAGTTGGCCGCCGAGGAGGAGGTACCGCTGAACAAGACTGTCGCCACTCGCAATGCGATCGCAGGTCATCGCCCCAACGACTGGAGTCTGATTCCAATGATTCGCGAGTTTTGGTTGACTGAGAGTAATGGTTCGACGTTTTATTCGCGCGATATGACGGGCTCGGTTTGGATTAGCAATTTCTTCTTCACCTCGTGCCCCACGATCTGTAAGGAGCAGGCCGAGTATTTGCAAGGATTGCAGAATCGTTTGGGGGAACAGCCAACACGTATCGTCAGTATTACCACCGACCCGGTTACGGATCGGCCAGACGTTCTTAAAGCCTATGCGGAGAAACATTCGGCCAATCCGGAGCGCTGGACGTTTTGTACGGGCGAATCGGCATTGATTCCACGGATCGGCGCCGAGTTCTTTAGTGCTGCGGCAAAACCCGCCGATCATCACGCCACAGAGTTGTTTGTGGTGGATCG
>CAZDBE010000475.1:1829-3089 GCA_964503675.1 uncultured Pirellulaceae bacterium
ATGCGTGAATTCAAGTTTGATCTGCCGGGAGGGCAGCGATTGGATTTTTTACCGCCGATCCATGCTGCACTCAATTCATTGGCAGCACTGTTCTTGGTGCTGGCGGTGGTCATGATCAAACGTGGGAAAGTGATCGCCCATCAAAGGTTTATCAATTCGGCGATGGTTTGTTCGGCGCTGTTTTTGTTGTGCTACGTGGCCTACCACTTTACGACGCCAGAGACGAAATTCGGAGGAACCGGTGCGATCAAGGTTGTGTACCTGATCCTGTTGATCTCACACATCGTGTTGGCCGCGGTCAGCCTGCCTTTTATCCTGCTAGCATATATCTACGCGTACACCAATCAGTTCGCCGAGCATCGTAAAATGGCCAAATGGGTTTTCCCGGTGTGGTTGTACGTGGCAGTTACCGGGCCGATTTGCTATCTGATGCTGCGGCCGTACTATTTGTAGATTCGGTTTTTAACCGAATTGATGATCGTGATTCGGTTAACAACCGAATCTACTTTAGATCTCACCCTTAAGGCCGCGCTCGTAGTACTTGTGCGTGATCTGTTCCTGATTCTCTAGCAACCAATCGATTGACGGCTCGTTCTTCATTGCTTTTTCGATCGCCCCGAACATTGCTTTGCGGTGGATTTCGAACAACGCCTTATGATCTAGTTTGTCGTCGGTCGAGACGCCCGGATTGAGCCAGACGCTGCAGATGACGCCCAGGTCGTTGGCCTTTTCTTTGGGGAGCAGACCGGCGCGGACAGCGTCAAGCACTCCGTTGGCGATCGCCGCTTGGACGGTGCCCATCAGAATGTTGGTATAACGACTGTCCTTGACCGTTACCTTGCTGACCATCAATGTCACGGGGCGTACTTGGACATCGGTGTTGAGGATCGCAAAGACTTTGGAGTGTCCTGCGGCTTGGTCACCGGTGAGCGTGGCAATCGCTGTTCCCACGGGTCCGTCCAGTTCGCCAATGACAACTTCAGGTTCGGCTGCAGTAAACGGAGGCCCGCCAGCAACAAGGCACTCGCCGGTACGCATTACGATTCGGTCACTCATGGGGAATACTCTTTCTGAAATGGAATTGTTCGCTGGTGGTCAATCATGCATTATTCAGAACGTTGGCTAGGTGACAACCGTGGTGGTTGTGTCACGCTTCGCGCCGTTCACGACTGTGATTATTGTTACCGCATAGCAACTAATTCAGCCGCAAAAAAACGCAGAATACGCAAGGATGCTTCTAGCGCTTCTTTGCGCCTCTTG
>CAZDBE010000476.1:0-3064 GCA_964503675.1 uncultured Pirellulaceae bacterium
GTCTCGGCTGATTCCGCCAGATCCTCGCCATACGAGATGTTGGGATTCGGGTTGGCCTCGATCACAAACACCGTCCCGTCGTCTCTCAATCGCAGATCAATCCGCGCGTACCCCGAGAGGCTTAACGCCTTGTAGGTTCTCTTGCAAACCGAAGCGATCTTCTTTTCGGTCTCCGCATCGATTCCTGAGGCACGCTCCGTTTTGATGCCCACTTTTTTCTGATACTCGGGATCCCACTTCGCCTTGGATGTCGCAATCAACGGCGAGCCGGGCTCGGCATTTTCAAAAACCATCTCCCAAATCGGAAGCACCTGAATTCGCCGGTTCCCGATCAAACCAACATACAGCTCACGCCCCTCAATAAAGGTTTCCACTAGCGCGTCGGTATCCGTCTGGTTGTGAATGTGTTCCACGCGCTCCAACAGATGCGACTCATCATGGACGACAGATGCATCAGTAATTCCCAATGACGCGTCCTCGGAAACCGACTTTACCAATAACGGATACTCAAACCGAGCAGGCTTTCGAACTTTCTTACCACGCGGCACCACAAAAAATCCCGGCGTGCGGATGCGGTGGAAAGTCAGAATTTTCTTGGCCAGCGATTTGTCATGGGCCAGCAGTAGCCCACGCGGGTTGCAGCCTGAGTAGTGCTGCTTCATCAGTTCCATATAGCTAACGACGTGATGATCGTAGACACCAACGCCATGGAACTCTTCTAACAAATTAAAGGTAATGTGCGGCTTGAACTCTTCGGTAGCCCGCCGCAGCACACCAAGGTCATCCTGCACTCCCAGCGGTAACACGGAATGCCCCATTTGCCGCAGGGTGCTGACCACATCGAATTCCGTCTTCCATTCGAGAATCTCGAGTTCCGAGTAGCCTTCCATCGAGTCCGGTGGCACGAGTGATTCGTGCATCAAAACAAGGACCCGAAGTTTTCTCATGAAATGGCGTGGAGGGCAGGGTGGAAGAAGCAAAAGCGATGCTGGGAGCCCCAAAGGGCGACCGAGCGGGGATCAGATGCACAAAATTTTATCCCAGTCTCCTGCCCCATGCAATCAAGCCGCGCAGCTAAGTTCATCAACAGATCAGAAGCCGACCAGCGTCAAAGCCAACGCCAACCCCGCAAACCACCGAAAATTGTGTTTCCTATCCAAATTGCGAAAACACTACCGTCCAGTTAGCATGGTCAGCTTCGATTAACCGGGAATCTATTAGGCCAAACTTGTTTACTTGGTTCAAAAACCGACGCCGAAGAAAAATCTGCGCTCAACTGTGGCCTGAGGCATGGTCACTGCATCTTAACCGCAATGTACGGCTGAGTTGGGGGCTAAGCGAACCGGAGATTGAGCGACTGCGTGAAATAGTCAAAATCTTCGTTGCGGAAAAAAACTGGGAGGGGCTCGAAGGATTGGCCGTTACCGAAGAAATGCAAGTCACCATTGCAGCTCAAGCGGGCTTGCTCCTGCTTGGAACTCCCAGTTTCTATTTCGACAATGTTCGGACGATTCTAATTTTTCCCACATCGTTCCGCCGAGAGGTGACCGATGGAGGTGTCGTTCATCAGACGTACCGCGCTGGAGAAGCTTGGCAAGGCGGCCCCATCATTCTCTCGTGGCAGGACACGCTGCGCGGCGGACGCAACGAAGACGATGGCCACAACCTAGTCATCCACGAATTCGCACACGCACTCGACGGGCTCGATGGTGAAATGGCTGGCCAAGTCATTTTTGACGACACGGCAGTTTCCGAACGTTGGAAGACAGTTGTCGATCGTGAGTTTACTCAGCTTTGCCACGCGCGCGACCACGGCATCAGAACTTTACTGGACCATTACGGCGCAACCAACAAAGCCGAGTTTTTTGCGGTCAGTTCGGAAACGTTTTTTGAGCTGCCTCGGGAGTTTCGCCGGCAACACGCGGAGCTGTTCGAATTGCTGTCTACTTACTATCGAATTGATCCGCGCCGGTGGATCCGCGCAAACGTAAAATAGCGGTAGAAATAGCGGCCTGCGTGTAGTCGACCTTCACATTTCCATCGTTGGGGCACTTCGCAGACTATTCGTCAGCCTTGGTCAGCCCAAACCGAACACTTAAAGAGCATTAAACGCCCCTTGCCGAACACGTTGCAGAAATGTGGATTTTCGTGTTAATCAGGATAAAACCGCACCAAATCAGCGCGAAATCATCCTGCTGCAGCCAATTTAGCCACCACCCCACTCTTTAGGGGTATACTAAGACTGTTCTTACAGTACCAACAACGCCATTTTTGGCTGAAACACTCAGGTTTATCCATAATCCGAGGCGTTGTTTGCCAATGAAGAATAAGAGATTCGCATAGGATTATTAAGCTCCCTGCATAAAGTTTGCTATTTGGGAAGAATGTTCGGGAAATATCGCCACATGAAAGTGGTTTCATGTGATAATGGTGCTTTCACCGTGCGGATCTCAATAAGTTAGTTAACCCGCCAACCAACTTCACTTTCACCTCTCCGAAGGACATCATGAAAACATTCATTACTTCGATGGCCGTCGCTTTGTTGTTCGCGGTAAGCGCGAATGCCGACGTCATCCATTCAACCGACTACGAAGCTGACGGTTTGGCTCAAGGAACTGGACTGGGCATTGCACCAGCTTCGATGGAATTCACCGATGGCGGTGGAGATTTTGCTGGGCCATCCGGCTTGGGTCTTTCAGACACTACCGCCAACAGCGGACTTTACTCCTACGTTGTTGACACATCAGCAACAGTTGACAACGGAAACGGCTGGGGTGGAACTTGGTCAGGAATCAACTCAAATAGCGCGCTTAATTCCGGAGGATTTTTCCCCGACGCAGCTTCAGCTATTGCTGCCGGCCCCGGTTCGCAATACATCGATTTCTCTGAGGGCGCAACTTTCACCGCGTCTGTCTGGGCTGCTACCGATGCAGCTGGAGTGACTGGCGGACGTACCTTTGCACCTCGTCTTGAATTCTTTAATGGTGCTGGTACTGAGGTATTCCGTGCTGACGGCGGCACATTTGGTACACTTCCGCAACAAAGTGTTTCTGTTTTGACTACA
>CAZDBE010000477.1:0-3026 GCA_964503675.1 uncultured Pirellulaceae bacterium
ATGTGGGAGTCCGAAATTCACGACCAGTGGGTGAAGAAACGTCGCGGGTGAGGGTGCAAAGTTGGGTGGCTGATGTACGAATTTTATGGCAGGAGGGCCCAACTATTCAATGTTCGATTTCGCTTATTTTACCCTGAGACGCCTTTTAGACGGAATAAACGGTCGACTATTCTGCCAGCAGTTTACCCAACAGGACATTTTGAGTGCAATGAATATGAAGAAAACGCCAAGAACCTGCCTAAAGCAAAGTTCCTGCTTCTGTACGGGTTCTTCTTCCACACGGATTCTTAAATTTGAGGCAATTGATCTTGGGTGACGATGTCGACTTTTTTCATCAGTGACATAATCCCAATATAAATGCCGTAAAGTCCGTACAGAATAATTAAGGGCGGCAACCAATACTGGGCCATGAGAAATTTGAGCAAAATTAAAATTCCAAGAATTCCTCGCACTCGAATCGGACCGCCACCTGCCCCAACTGCCGTGAGCACCCAGAAGACAAACGCTGCCAGCAGAAAGCAACCGATGCCCTTGAGAATGAAAGTAATACCGTTGCTGGTCCGGTCGGATTCAATCGTATCGCGCTGGCGCTGAGCCATGCGTTCTTCAAGGTTGCTGCCGGTGGAGAATTTGTTCAGCAGCGCATCTTCACGCTCGGCTTTAGAAAGCTGTTTCTTTTTTCGTTTGACCGGTCGAGTAGCAGGCCGCCCTGCCCCGCCGCCGGCGATAAACGACTCCTTGCACCTTTTGCATTTTACTTTACGTCCGGCGTAGTTTTCCGGGACGTTGTAGGTGGCTCCGCAGGAACATCTGACTTTCATGGCGTTAGTGGTGGCAAGAAGGAAGTGGAAGTGCTTCCTCCAATTCTAACAAGCCGGTTGCAGCTACGCAAATTTTAGGGCCCCAGATACTTGGCCCGAAACTGCTTAGCTGTCAGCCCGTGCAGTTCTAGCAGATAAGAATCTAGTGGTTCTCCTCCTTGCTCTTTCTTCTTTTTAAATGGGCGAGTTGAACTGATTGGGGCTTCCTCGCTATTTGCGTTGCTCTTCCAGAGATAGGCCGAATCGCCAGCGATTTCATAGCCGAACATCTCGCGCTTCATATTGGAGTAGTCGTTAAATTCAAGTCCAAGCGTCTCTAACTCAGACAACTGCTGGGGCCAGCTGTCGTGCTGTTGGTAGTATTGCCGCAGTACAATTGCCGTCAGCGTCCAACGTCGAGTATGCTCAGCGTTAATTCCTGCTCCGATACATTGCGCGGTTGCGGGGAGCAACAGGCCAGCAATCGAATTCGGATCTTCGGCGTCGAGTCGGCGCTCTATTTCTTCGCCCCGTTTTTTCCATTGGGTTATCGAACCGTCGGCCGCAGCCAAGATGTCGTCGTAATATTTGGTCAACAACCTTATGTCCGAAGGCAGGATCGTTCGGCTTGTAACAGGGCTGTTTTGGCCAAATAGTTCATGGAATTTTTCGAGAGACGTAACTTCGCTAAGACTAGCTAACGCCATGGCACGCTCGTGCAAGATGCCTTTGCGAAAAGGTGCTGCAATATCCTCATCCGTTGACATTGATTCTCTCAAAGCCGCCAACTGGGATTCGTCCCAAACACAATGAGTCAGAGTACGGCGAATAGAACCCGCTCTAATTCCGCGTACTGCGTAGGTTACTAACATCGACACAAGGAAATCGCGACTGTCAAATGCATCTATGTTTGACTGCATCAGCGATAAATCACGTAGCGCTCGTTTCGTGTCGTGATGAGAATAGGCGTAATCGCAATCGAGCGACAGTATTCTCGCTATCGATCGAGATGACTGTGTGTGCGGCAACAGGGTATAGAATCCTTGAAAGTGCATAGGGAAGCGCACAGGGTTGGGATGCTTACTTGCTTGCTCGATCAAATCAATTACCGGCTGCATCTCTTCCAGATAACCGGCCACTAGCGCGTCGTCGGCCCATTGATCGTTCTTTTTGTTGGGGATCAATATCTCCGGAGGTTTGCCTTCGTGACCGACGTAGGGAAGCTGACTATAGGAACTTGCCTGCATCCCCCATTCGGTTAAACGAATAACTCTGGCCCAATCCGCGTGCCCTTCGGGAAACGTTTGTTGCATGTATGACGTCTGCATGGAGGCATTGTCGTAGGGGACGCCCGCCTTTTTCCATTGGACAATTTGGTGTTGGTTGGATTGGTCCGCTTGCCATTCCTGAAATCCTCGATACCCGAAAAACAGTAGCAACAAGATAAACGGCGTCAGCGCCAGCCAAACGTACGTGTGCCTGAACAGTCCGAAGCCCGGACGAGTCGATTCAAAATGTCGACTTGATGTCAAACTTTCACTCATCATCGGCTCCTTTGATCGCGGGCGTTGATTTCAAAGACTCCGCCAATTGTTTGGCTTTAGCTTCCCATGGCCGATGCCATAGCAATCCCGGAGGTGGCACCGCCCTCAAACTTAGGCTGTACAGTTCACCCGGGTAAGTAAGTTGCCTAGGGACTGACGATTCCAAACGCTTCAACAGATCTTCCGCCGCCATTGCCGCGTCACGACGAGCGACTAGCCATCTTGGTGCGAGTATCACTTTCTTCTTTATCGCCGCATCATTTCTAAACTGGTGTTTGCGCTGAACGGTTGATTCATGCCATGCCATTACGATTGCCCGACGACGGGCTTGATGACGCGCGTCTTGGTCGGCCAGTCCAGCAACGATGTGTGCGTACTGTTGATCAGTGAAAATCTCCCTCCGCCCCGGTCGGCTCAATTCACTTACCAACCAGCGCTCGAGCGCGTCGGCGTAATCCTGCTCCTGCAATCTTTCGGACAACCTTAAGTGACGGACTTGATCGTCAAGTAGAAGCATAACGCGTCGATAACTCTGTCGGTCGTCTTGTGCTCGGTCGCTTGAGTCCTCCGACTTCTCCGCGGCGTCCATGCGAAGGGATAATAGGTCGGCCGACTTAATTGCTATCCGATTACCGGGTACCCGAATTGGGCCTTTGATCGCCGATAGTTCTTGCTCCATTGA
>CAZDBE010000478.1:0-3008 GCA_964503675.1 uncultured Pirellulaceae bacterium
ATCGATTGATTGACCTGCTGAGTGACCAGTGGTGAATCGCTGCACTGATATTGCATTTTTCTGCGGGTTTTAATGGTGGAGTAGGCGACTTTGGGGTCGCTAGGCTTGATTTTTACATGGTTTGAAACTATGTTAACAATCTCACCTCGTAGCTTGTTCTTCCCTCTGAAAACCTCCTTTCTAACTTGGAGTTGAACGTTGAGTTATCCATTCCCTTCAAACTCTCAGCTTAGTAAGAACAAAGAAAAGCGCGATAGGAAGTCGGTTTCGGGAAGCCCTGCATCACGCAAGCAGTCTGCACTCTCATATTGCGCACTTGAGCCACGTTGCATGCTGGCGGTGGTGATTAGCGAGTTCGTTGCTTCCAACGTGACGTCTTTCGAGGATGGATATGGATCGACTCCGGATTGGATTGAACTTCATAACAACGGCGCGACTCCCGTCGATCTCAATGGCTATCATCTTTCCGACGATCCAGCCAACCCATTCGGATGGCGTTTTGATCAATCCGCGATACTGGGTGCACAGGAATACATGGTGGTGTTTGCTTCGGGCAACAATGAAATTGATCCCGGGGGCTTCTTTCACACTGACTTCAAACTTTCTGCAGGTGGCGAATACATTGGCTTGTTCGATTCGACTGGCAATGTGTTGTCAGAGTTTGGTTCTAGCGGAACCGACTATCCTGCTCAGGTCACCGACGTTTCCTACGGAACTGCTTCTGGCAGTTTGGTCACTCCACTGATCGATCCATCAAGCGACAGCTACTACCTTGTGCCCACAGGTGATATTGGCAACGCGTGGAGGCAACCTGCTTTCGATCCTACTGCCGCGGGATTTACGGCTGGCGAAGCGGCAATTGGATACGAGAACAACGAGTCGAGTAACACCTCATACATTAATGAGATCCTACCTCACAATCCGGAGCTTCCCAGTGGAACGACTTCTGCCTATCTACGCACCGAATTTGAAATCGCAGACGCGTCTTCGATCAATGGGTTGACGCTTGATTTAAAATACGATGACGGGTTTGCAGTCTATTTGAACGGCTTCTTCGTTTTTTCTAGAAATGCGGGCAATGGGTTGACGTGGAACGCGAGTGCCTCCGCGCAAAACCTCGATCAGAATGCTTTGGCTTACGAGTCGTTTGATCTAAGCGGCCCTATCAGCATTTTGGTTGATGGCACCAATGTTCTAGCCATTCACGCTCTCAATACATCGGGTAGCAGCGATTTTCTGTTGGCGCCCAAGCTGTCATCGTCGTCGCCGATTGCTTCTACAGGCGCGGGGCACTTAGAATTTCCTACGCCCTTGGCGACTAACAGTTCGTTGACGACACTCGGCCCAACTGTAGATGATGTGACATCCTCAGGGGTGGCGGTCAACCCCGGCCAGTCCTTGGTGATTTCAGCCGCGGTTTCTCCAAGCGCGCTTCCTGTGAATCAATTTGGAGTGGCTGTTCATTACCGTCGCGGTTTCAATGCGGAAGTGGAGTTGGCGGCCAATGACGCTGGCATTCTGGGGGATCCCGTCGCTGGCGATGGAGTTTATTCGGCTACCGTGCCCAATGTGGGGGCTGCGGGCGAATTGTTGCGGTGGTATGTCACTGCCGAAGATACCGATGGCAATCTGACTCGCGCACCTCGATTTTCGGATCCACTTGATTCGGCTGAATACTTTGGCACTGTGGTTACCGATGCTTCGGTCGACTCCGATTTACCGGTGCTATATTGGTTTGTACAGAATCAAGCGGGGACGTTTACCGATGCTGGTGCACGTGGTTCACTGTTTTTCAACGGAGAGTTCTACGATAACATCGACACGAATGCTCACGGCCAGTCGACCCGCGGATCAGCTTTCCCCAAGAAGTCTTTTGATTTCGATGCGAACTCGGGAGAGAAGTTTCGCGTTATCAACGGTGAGGGCCGAGTCAGTGATTTCAACTTGCTGACCAACTATGCTGACCAAACGAAAATCAGGCATCCATTGGCCTACGAAGTTTTTGAAGAAGCTGGCCACCCCGCATCATTGTTTGGGTTTTCCGTAACAGTGTATCAAAATGGCAACTTCTACGGCCTGTGGGATTTGGTCGAAGAAGGCGAAGACGAGTTCCTTGACCGAGAAGGGCTAGATCCCAACGGAGCATTGTACAAAATCAATAACCAATTGAACAGTTCGACCAATAACGTTGATAAGAAAAGTCGAGAGTACGAAGACAGCTCTGATCTTCAATCCATCGTCAATCAGATCGCTGCAGCAAACAATAGTTCCGCTGAACTTAATGTGATCTATGACAACATGGATGTTGCAACGCTGATCAATTATTTGGCCGTCCAAAACTTGATTTCCAATCACGATTTTGGCCAGAAGAACCAGTACTGGTACCACGACGTCGATGAAACCGGGCAGTGGTTGACCTTGCCGTGGGACCAGGATTTATCTTTCGGACACAATTGGACTGCCAGCGTCAATCCGCCCTATTTTGACAACACTCTGTACTCGACGAGGACTGCACAAGGAGGCTGGAACGATGTCTATCAGCGCGTCTTTAACGATTCCACTCTGCGCGAAATGTACTACCGACGCCTCAGGACTTTGACGGATCAGTTTTTTGGTGCCTCAGGGACGTCAGGAGAGTTGTCTTGGGTTGGCCAGCGCGCACGAGAACTAGAGGCACTTAATCAAGATGAAGCGCTCGACGATCAGGCCGAGTGGGGGCTGCAGTCGAATTTTGCAGCGGCCTATCCGTTCACACGAGCCGAAGCGGTTGATCAATTGGTCAACGATTTCATTCCTCAACGGCGCGAGTATCTTTTGGGGCTCGGTGCGACGCCCAACACGCAAGTCGGCAATCCAGCGATTGTGTTTGATGACGTGGATTTTGACGCTAATCCTGCCACGGGTTTACAGTCCGAAGAGTATATTCGTCTGAACAACCCCACTTCAGAGGCCGTTGATATCTCCGGATGGCAACTGACGGGAGGAATTTCTCACACGTTCACTGCGGG
>CAZDBE010000479.1:0-2999 GCA_964503675.1 uncultured Pirellulaceae bacterium
AGTACTCGTCTGCAGCTTTCGTGAACTGGCCTTTCCCATCGTTCAAGTAGATTCGATCACGCAATACTTCTGTACCGGCATCGCATTCGACTCCGCCACTGACAACATAAAGATCAAGGTCTCCATCGGAGTCCACATCCAACCAAAGCCCGCCCATGTCCTCGGATTCCTTATCAGCATCAGCAGCTGAAAAATCGAGCTTGGTGAATTTCCCTTTGCCATCATTGCGATGGATCTGGCCTGTTTCGGTTCTTGCTCCGCCGATCCACAAATCGTCGTCGCCATCACCATCAATGTCACCCCAAGCCATCCCTGGTCCCAACTGCGAATAACGGTTGGGCAGCAAAGGCTGACGTACGTAATCGTTATAGGGGATTTCACTGTGGCGAACGTCAGACAACGCCACACTCGGCTTGAAGATTGCCTCAACAACGGGTGCCTGCCGGCGAGAGGCTTTCCCTTCGGGTTCCACGATCGTCAGTCGTTGGTTGGCATCGATATTCTCAAACGATTGATCGTGCTCACTGGGCCAATGCACCATTAGTTTCTTGATCTGCTGTTCGTCGCCTAAGCCGAAGTGAACGACGGGCTCATGCGACGCCATATAACCGCGAATAGGTGTTAACTGGCGAACTTGTGTTCCTGCCTCTGTTTCAAGGGTGACTTTGGCACCGATTCCCCAGCTATTAAGCCGGCCCTTCAAACGAATAACCGCGCGGTTCCCGGCCACTGTATTGTTCTGATAGACGCTAACGGGTTCGTTCAGATTGCAAACGACTAAGTCGAGGTCTCCGTCACGATCAAAGTCGGCTGTCGCAGAAGCGAAACTCATGCCAACATGGTCCAAGCCCCAGTCTTTGCTAACATCCTCAAACTTCAATCCGCCAACGTTGCGATACGCGAGGTTCTGTTGACGCAGTTCGGGCGATTTCGCTCGCATGTGTTTGTCCCATTCTGTCTCGCCAAGATTTATAACTGACAGCGCCTCGTTGTCAGAAAGATTTAAGTCGCGCGACATTCCGTTACTGAAAAACACATCGACACGTCCGTCGTTGTCGAAGTCAGCCAACCGAACCGTCCAAGTCCAATCGGAATTAGCTAAACCGGCGAGATACGCAGCTTCCATAAAACGCCCCCCACGGCTGTTCACATACACGGCATTGCGCATGTACTGACGAGGAACGGCCGTATTGAGGAACTCGGCGCTGTCGCTCATCGCGCCCATTGCCGTTTTCTGTTTAAAGTGATTGGTGCCAGACATATCAGCGATTGCAAAATCCATCGCTCCATCGCCGTCCAAGTCCCCGAAATCGGCCCCCATCGAATACCAAGTGGTATGAGGAACCATCTCTTCGGTGGTGTTGGTAAATGTCCCGTCGCCATTGTTGCGGTACAGGCGGTCTGGGTCTTTAAAATCGTTGCCGACATAGAGGTCCGGCCAGCCGTCCTCGTTGTAGTCCCACCATGTTGCCGAGTTTCCTTTGCCATTACCGCGGATGCCGGCCTGTTTACTGACTTCGGTGAAAGTGCCGTCGCCATTGTTGCGAACCAAGCGATCAGGCTGGCCCACCGAATCATGATCAATAGCAATGGTTCCCGGTTGAGCTCCCGGTCGAACTTTGGTGACGCCGTAGTATTTTTCGAAGCCGGGCAAAATTCCGGGTTTGCGATTGACCAGCCCCGAAATTGGCTTATCCGTTTTTCCACGCGGATCGTAGTAGAAGTTCGTCATTAGATAGAAGTCGAGGTCGCCGTCGAGATCGTAATCGCAAAACGTCGGCGTGTGCCCCGCGCCAACATAGTCCACGCCAAACTGCTTCGCTTTTTCTGCGAAAGCACCGTCGCCGTTGTTGATAAAGAGGTGATTGGGCGTATCAAAGTTGCAGATATAGATATCCAGATCACCATCGTTGTCGATGTCCACCATCGCCGCACCAGCACTCCACGCGTCACCCGAATCCAATTTAGCGGCCTCGGTAACGTCCTCGAACTTCATTGGGCTAGTTTGTCGGTAGAGTCGATTCTTCCTCGGGCCGCTGGTGAAGAATATGTCGGGCCAACCATCACTGTCGATGTCTCCAATCGCCACTCCGCCACACGCAACGGCCGATGCATAGAGGTATTTCTGAGGGTGCGACTGATCAATTGGATTGACAAAATCAATGCCAGTGGACTGCGTCGAAAGTGACTCAAACACGATCTCTGCGTCGCCAACTGATGCCGATTCGAGAGGTTCTACCGATAGTCCCGCGGGACCAACGTCGAGCAGGGTAATCGTTGCTCGCGCGGTCGTTTCTTGAGTGGTGCTGGAGTCGGACGTTGATGCTTGTTCGGTGTCCGATTGACAGCCGATGAGCAGTATCGACACCATCAAAAGTGTCGAAAGAATTGTTTGATAACGAAATGAGTTCATAGCGTATTTCTAGTTTATAAAATTCTGATGACCGACGGCCAATTACGTAGGAGTAACTACTGCTGCTGGATTTCGACTTTCTTGCAGATATCAACGGCGTCTAATTTCTTTGATGTTCCATCTGGCCACCGCACCTCGACATCAACTACTTGGATACCGCTGGGGGTTGCGACATTGACCAGCGGTGCCGACTGTGATAGGTACCCACTACCAGAGGAGACTTCGACGGTTCTGCGACTACCGTCACGAAAGTTAACGTCGACTCTTGCGCCGGCTGCAAGCGTGTTCCCATTCTTTCCACGAAGCTGAATCCTCAAGTTCTTTTGCTTACGACTTCGTTGTTCGAAGGCCATGAGAGAGTCATCATTGACTCCTGCGACGAAATCGAGCAACCCGTCTCCATTGAAGTCCACCGTGGCGAGGCTCTTGGCGTCCCCGCCAACATACAGTCCGCTTTCACGTGGCGGCATTGCAGCGAACGTCCCGTCGCCGTTGCCCTGCAACAAGACGCTCACGCCACCAGCCATACGCCCCGTTTCTGCCTGTGGACTGTAAAAATTCTGCACGGCATACAAATCTGCATAGC
>CAZDBE010000480.1:0-2997 GCA_964503675.1 uncultured Pirellulaceae bacterium
GCCGTGGAGCCATTTTTGGGGCGTTTCTCAAGATCTGGCCGGTGATGATTTTTCTCATTCCCGGTCTGATTGGAGCGGCGCTACATTCGAAAGGCCTGATTGATCTACCGCTGAACGAGAACGGAGAGATAGTGGGCGATCAGGTGTTCGCCACAATGGTTATTGAGATGCTGCCGGTTGGACTTCGCGGACTGGTGATTGGCGGTTTGTTGGCGGCGTTGATGAGTAGTCTTTCGTCGTTGTTTAATAGCAGTGCGTCTCTGTTCACATACGACGTGTATCAAAAATTGCGTCCCAATACGTCCGCCAAAGGTTTGGTAAACGTTGGACGCGTGGCGACAGTTGCGGTGGTGGGTTTGGGCATGTTGTGGATTCCGTTGATGGCTAAGTATGCCAAGAACGAAGGGCTCTACACCTACCTCCAGTCTGTTCAAGGGTATCTAGCGCCTCCCATCACGGCCGTGTTTTTTTTGGGACTGTTCAACAGACGGGTAAATTAGTCCGGCGCTGTGGCTGGACTAGTGTTCGGCTTTATAGCTGGCATGGGGAAACTGACCATCGAAACGATTCACAAGATGAAATCTAAAGAAGAACTAGCCGCAGAAGGATCGACGCTAATAGCAGCGATCTCGGACTTTAGTTTTCTTTACGCATCTGGCGTACTGTTTGCCTTTAGCGTCGCGGTGGTGTTGGGCGTTTCTGCGATGACACAACCGCCAAGTGAGGCACAAACCAAAGGGTTGACTTGGCAAGGGATGGATCGTGATGTTGTTCGCGCTAGTTGGAGTGCAGGTGATGTGTTGGCAACCATCTTGGTGTTGATGCTTACATTCGGCTTGTATGGTTACTTTAGTTTTTGGATTTAGCAGGCAAGCTTCCGGCCTTCTGTCTGGAGAATAACCGGAGGTTGTAGAACTGACGCCAAGAAGTTAGCGACGAGTCGACGAGACATTGACGAGAAAATGAGCCGAATCAAATTGATTTCTCCTCGGGCTATGCGGTCTTTGAACCGCTGGGTTAGGTTGGTCGTTGCCGAGTTACTTCTTCGGCGTGAGAGGAAGAAAATCCTCTCCCTGTGATCGAGTCGATGGCGGCACGTTGGGTATCCGATCTAGACTCGATTCATCGGGATCGGTGGGGCCACAACCAGTTATTGCCACGATCGACATCGCGAGCCCAAAACATGCGGTGCCAAGCAGAAAAGTTTTGAGTCCGTTGGTGATGCTCCCAGTGCTGTTCATCTTCTTTAGAGTCTTTGGGAATCGAGCAGTTGGAAATTGGAAGTCTTACGGAGAACTCGTTTACTGAAAAGTGCTAACCGATTCGCCACCGTTGCGGGTTGCAAGTTCTTCAAGAACTGTTGGAGTGAAGCCAGTGCTGCCGTTATTGCCACGGTCAACTTGATAGGTGTAAAACTGTACGCTGCCGTCAGCTAGAGCCCACATGCCACCTCCGGGATGACTGCTCCAAAAATGGAACCGATGCAAGTTGTTAGGATCATCGATTCTTCCGGGCCGAAAGAAGTCAGCTTCAACTGAATTGGGATCTGCAGACCGTCCTACTGCGATTCGTTCGTGGACGCCTAAAACCACATCTGCTTCCCCTAAGGAATTTGCACCTGCTCCGGCCCACTGCCACCCGTACAATAAATTCTGCGACGCGGTCCGCTCGCCGATCAATAAGGTATTGGAAGATCCGTCAGTGATTGAACTAAAAGTTACTGCAGAGTTTGCATAGATCATTCCATCCTGTCCGCCAGTCTCTTTGTAGCTATCGCGTCCGCTAACTCCTAGATACGACGTCACTGCCGCTTCTCGTCCGATCGCGTTTCGCCAAACGGCTGGACCACGGGTCTCTGAAGGACAGATGTAGCTTGGGACGCTGATGGAATTGATCGTCCTACCATTTTCCTGAAGCTGCCACCAAGGCCAAGAGTTAAGATCGGCCAATGCCGTTATACTGTCAACTTCCATAAAGGGAGCGACGCGTACCATCCAACTCCAATACGGCCCACCGGTGGGGCAGTTGGTCGCGGTGGGACAGGGTTGTCTGTTGTAGCCACCCGGAGCAGCATCGGCTTGGTGGAAGACCCACGTCCAATCTGGATTGATTAGGTGGCCCGGAGGGAACTTCTCGTTGGCGCTCTCATAGCTGTGGAGGGCTAGGGCGCTTTGACGCAGATTGTTACCGCACTGAATTCGCCTCGCCGCTTCTCGAACTTGCTGAACAGCTGGAAGCAACATGCCGATCAGAATCCCAATGATTGCAATGACCACCAGTAGTTCGACCAGCGTAAACCCGCGTCTTCGCATTTTTATGTTCTCCCAAATGCTTGAAGGGTCCCCAGAGGTTCACATTATAGGCGATTGTTGAAACTCTGTGGCCCCGAAACCTCGCTTCAAGAGGATTTTCAATTCTTACGGTGGGCAGTCTTACAATGGTTGATTCTCCTTGAGTGCTGGTGCTTTGACGAGAGTTGACTGGTCTGGTCAGTAGAGAATGCCCTTCGCTTCAAAGAGGCAGTGGATTCCTCCGATCTCGGGTTCGTTGAAGAGAGGAAGTTCATGAATGTGGGGAACTACTTGCTTATCACTACCTTGATTTGAATGGCCTTATCCCTAAGTTCGTTGCGAGTCGTGAAAGA
This sequence comes from uncultured Pirellulaceae bacterium, assembly GCA_964503675.1. GTDB lineage: Bacteria > Planctomycetota > Planctomycetia > Pirellulales > Pirellulaceae > Mariniblastus. The sequence continues at coordinate 2,645 of CAZDBE010000480.1, forward strand.
GCTCGACTTCAGGGACATATTTAGAAGAAATCTTCCGGATATGTCCGAACCGTTCACTCTTTTCAACCGTTATGGTGTTTCGGTAATTTTTATCGAATCTGAAGTTTGGCTAAACTCGAAGCCGTGAGTAATTGTTTCCGTTCTGCCTGTTTTAAGGGCTGGCTTAGGCTAGGGAAAACAATCTGTTTTTTTCTCTTGTTCCACCTATAAAAGACTGGAAAAGGCGAGGTAGAGGGTTAAACTCGTGGCTGAGCGTAAAAGGTATGGTTTGCAAAAACTCTACGTGTTGCGGGAAATGCGGTAAAAAACACGGTTTTGGCTGATTGACAGCTTAATCCGGGGAGCTAGAATGC
>CAZDBE010000481.1:0-2996 GCA_964503675.1 uncultured Pirellulaceae bacterium
AAACGGCGATTCGAGTTGAGTCCAGTGTGAACGCTATAGAATCACAGGCTAGGAGTGAAAGACGACACTTTGCTGCGACTACAACTTCTCGCGGAGCCAATCAACTTGTGCCTGCGTGACCGGATACGCTTGATCAGTCGGCGGCAATTTAGGGCAAAGCACCTTGGCAACCGCAGCCAACAGCTCTTCTATCCCAGCCCCCGTCGTGGCGGAAGTCGTTAGACAAATTGCTTGGGGGAAACGCGAGCTGACGTTCTCAACGACTACTTTAAGGTCTGCACCATCAACCAAATCCGATTTGTTAATCACGACGATGTCGGGTGCGAATTCGACTTGCAAGTCAGGATCCACTCCATCGACAACACCACTCACGACATCGGCCGACTCAATCATCTGCTCTGCTTTTTCAATCCCCATCTTTTCGATTTTCCCATCGGTCTCCCGCAGCCCCGCAGTATCACTGAATTCGACCGGCCAGCCATCGACGGCCGAGCCTTCGGAAACAACATCGCGCGTGGTACCTGGCATAGGATTGACGATCGCTCGTTGGAAACCAAGCACACGATTGATCAGACTGCTCTTCCCCGCGTTAGGCCGTCCACAAAAAACAACCGATCGCGTCCGGTGAAAGTTTAAACCAAACGAAGCATGACTCAACATCGTGTTGATCGTCCTGTGTCGCTCGGCGGGTTCTAGCGCATCCAGTTGATCTGCCGACTCAGGAAGCAGTTTCCACTGATTGAGTAACAGCAACGCGGTGCGTTCAGTCTTTGCGTGATTCAAAAGGACTTCTATCTCTGATCGAAACTTGAGGGCCACGCTCTCTTCCTCGGCACCTACTACGTTGGCGCCCGTTGGTAGCTGAGCGACGGCCTGACTTTGGAGATCGAATGTGATCGCATCGATGACGGCCTGCGAGCCGTGACACTGAATCTCATATTGGTCAGGGCCCGATCGAACAACCAACAGATCTTCGCCAGTGGAGTTCCAGATTCCGTAGATGATATCGTGTTTGATGATACCAACGGGTTTGTTGGCCACAGGCGAGAAACAGGCATCGATCGCTTCGTCGATATTTGGACCGCAGACAGCAATCACTGCAATCGCACCGCGTCCTTTGGGTGTCAGTGTCGAATAGAAAAGGCTCTGACTCATGAGGGATCAATCTGCCGTAATATTGGACAGGATCTGCTGACCGACTGTAGACGCACCCCGCAGCACAAGTTGGTAATCGTCCTTCCAATGAAACGTCACTTCATCATCGAGCAAATCAAGAATACCTACTGCCCCACCGCCAGTAATCCAAACGTCGGCTTCGAGCAGTCTTTTTTCCATCGCCGCGACGATACCGGCAACGGCATGAGCCTGTGAAAGACGCACGCCATTAGCAATCGCCATGTTGGTCTCCGTTCCCAAGAGTCCTTCCACCGAGTCTGATGCCTCAAGACGGGCTGACGACAAATCCACCTCTGGTAGATCGGCCGTCCTCGCATTAAGAGCACTCAAACAGGCAGCGGCGCCCGGAAAAATTATCCCGCCTTCAAAACTGCGCCGGCCATCGGCCGAGCTGCCGGCAACGAAATCGACTGTGACCGCCGTTCCCGCGTCGACGACAATCAGCGGCGTGTCGGACTGCTGTGATGAAACGGCCGCATAGGCGGCAACCAGCCGATCGACTCCCAGCGAATTTCGGTAGCTTTCAACAATCTCTAGCGGCACCTGCTCGCGCGTGATCACTTCGAATCGATCCTTTGGGCGGTTTTGCTTGATCCAATCGGCAAGTTGTTGGCAGCTTGGGTCACTGACACTAACGACCGCCCAGAAAAGAGGACCTGAGCCATCAACCGACGCGACAAAATCTTTCAAAGCGTCGGCGAGATCGATTTGAGCTCCCCCTGATCGATGCGGCAGCCGAAGATGGTCTTCTCCTGTTAGCAATTTAATCGCGCTATTGCCAATGTCGACAGCAATGATCTGCATCGGTTACTCGCTTGCTTGAGCCTCGGCGATAGCTTCCGCTTTTGCTTTGGATTCCTCTTGTTCCAAAACCTTGCGGTGCTCAGTAATCATCTGGTCGATGCGGTTGACCAGAGGCGGTAAACCCTGCCCGGTTACCGCCGAAATCAACATGACCTCACCGCCAGTTTCCTCTTTCAACAGGCTCACAATTTCCTCGGCCCCCGGAAGTTCGGCTTTGCTGACGACAATCAGTTCCGGACGGACTCCCAGAGCTTTGTTGTACTGCACCAGCTCTTTACGAATCGAACGATAATTCTCGATAGGGTCACTTTGGTCCATCGGCATCGGTTCGACCAGATGGACCAGTACTCCCGCACGCTCGATATGTTTGAGGAAATCGTGGCCCAACCCAACACCGTCGGCTGCACCTTCGATCAAACCAGGAATGTCGGCCATGATGAACGAACGGTCCAGATCGATGTCGACTTGGCCAAGATTTGGATATTTCGTCGTGAACGGGTAATCGGCGATCTCGGGACGCGCTGCCGACAGTCTTGAGAGCAGTGTACTTTTCCCGGCGTTGGGCAAACCGATCACGCCCACGTCGGCGATCACTTTCAATTCTAGAATCAGCGGTTTGACTTCACCCGGCTCACCTTGGGTTGCTTGGCGAGGAGCCTGATTGGTCGACGATTTGAAACGCGTGTTGCCGCGCCCGCGTTTTCCGCCTTTGGCCGCGATCACCGAATCGCCATCTTTGGCCAAGTCCTTGATCACAATTTTGTTTTCGGCGTCGATGATAACTGTTCCCGGCGGAACGTTAATGATCGTGTCATCTGCACACGCGCCGTGTCTTTTGGAGCCTTGCCCATTGGCTCCATTGGCTCCTCGAATGTGATGGCGATGAGCGAATTCTGAGAGGCTGTTGACGCCTTTTTTGGCAACGATGATCACGCTGCCATCGATCGTAACCGAAACCAACTGAGATGAAGACAGCGGGTTTTTACCTTGGAGTAACAATGCATAAACAGCGTCGG
>CAZDBE010000482.1:0-2987 GCA_964503675.1 uncultured Pirellulaceae bacterium
CAAATCGGAGTCGGTGTTTTTTCATGCAGTCTTTCATAGCATCGTAGCCAAATTACCTCAAAAACAGGGCCATCGTTTTACATGCGGTACGAGGAGGTTATAATTCCGATAACCGGCTCACCACGCTCGTACTGAGTTCTAAATTTTGGAGCTTCCAGTGTCTCACCCGCCCCATGTCGAAGATTGACTCATGTCCACGAGAAAAAAAGAAATCGCGCAGTCATTGGAGTAAGCTTCTGTGGCGACGCCAATCAATGATGATGATTTTCTAGAAGATGACCAAAGTGAGGGTCGTTTCCTGCTGTTCAACGTCATGCCAAGCTGGTTATTCAGTTTCATCGTCCACGTTGCACTTATTTTACTGATGGCGTTTTTGGTGATGCCGACCATCGAAGATAAAACGGTTGCATTTGAGGCCAGCGAATCGGTATCCGAACGAATGGAAACGATTGACCTGAATCTGGATGCGGACCTAGACATTCAGGAAGATGCTCTGGACTCAGAACTCTCTGAGGATGATGTAGATATAATCGAGGATGTCACGCCTGAAATGGAAGTCGAAGTGGCGATGGAAGAATTCGTCGATGTCGATCTGGCTTCAGAGATTTTTGAAAGTGCCGACGAATTTGGAGAAAGCGCGGAAGTTGGTGCGGTCAATGAAACCGTCAGCAGATCATCCGAGGAGTCACGCGAGCGATTGGTCAAGGAGTACGGAGGCAATTCGGCTTCCGAAGAGGCTGTGGCACTTGCTCTTGAATGGATCGTCAAGCATCAACTGCCCGATGGTGGTTGGAGTTTTGATCATCGAGAAGGCAAGGGAAAGTTTCGCAACAGTCCCAACCCGGGAATCCTCCATGAAAGAAACAACACAGCGATACGAGCGTATGCGAGAAACGGTGCAACTGCGATCGCGCTTCTGCCTTTGCTAGGCCAAGGGCACACGCATTTGGTAGGTAAATACAAGAAAGTGGTGCGTCGAGGTCTCGAATACCTGATGCAAAAAGGAAAGCCGCAGAAGGGAGGTAGCGTTTCCTACTTTGAACCTGGCGGGGAATTTTATTCTCACGGCCTCACCTCGATTGTATTTGCGGAGGCATATGCCATGTCGCAGGACCCTCTGCTGGCACCGTACGCACAAGGTTGCCTGTGGTATCTTGAGCAAACACAGAACCGCGACATCGGCGGATGGCAATATCGCCCGCACAGTCCAGGAGATACTTCAGTCGTCGGCTGGCAGGTGATGGCGTTCAAAAGTGGGAAATTGTCAGGGCTTCAGATCGACAAAAGTACCTATAAGCTCATCGAGAAATTCCTGAATCATGTGTCGACCGATAACGGAACCTACTATGGTTACAAAGGCCCAGAGAAAAGACGTAACAAGTCTTGCACTTCAATTGGAATTCTCTGCAGAATGTACATGGGCTGGGATAAGGATCATCCTTCGATCAACAAAGCCATAAATTTCCTCAGTGATGCAGGGCCGAGTATCGGCCCAAGAGCCGACATTTACTACAACTACTACGTCACGCAGGTGATGAAACAATACGGCGGTGACGAGTGGACTAAGTGGAATAAAGTCATGCGTGATTCACTGGTCGAGTCTCAAAATAAAAGCGGGAATACGGCAGGCAGTTGGTTTTTTGGCCCCAGCCATGCTGCTGATAAAGGTGGTCGGCTGTACTGCACCGCGCTAGCTTGTATGACCTTGGAAGTTTATTATCGCTACCTGCCACTCTATAGCCAAGAAGTCACCGAAGACGAGTTCCCACTTGACTAGGTTCTCCGGTTTGAAACTTCTACTAAGGTTCTTCGTACTGATTGTTCTCTGTGCGTTCAGTGTCAGCTACGCGCAGTCGCCGGAACCCGCTACTTCTCAAGACGTCTCCAACGAGCAAGAACAAACGTTGGCCATCCCGACGATTAGTGAATTCACTCCAACGACGAAACTGAAAGTTAGGCAAACCCTGCTGACGCAGTCGAAAGTTCCTTCGATCGACGTTCATTGCCATTTTGGGCGCCGCCTGCGCGGCGATACCGATCAGCTAGCCGCGTTTGTCAAAACAATGGACCGGCACAACATCGCGGTTTGTGTCAGCTTCGACGCCACCCTTGGTAACGAGCAAGACCATCTGCGTTTTCTGGCACCACATAAGGAGCGTTTTGTTTCGTTTGCCTACATCGATTTCATCGGATCAGGAAAACACGAGGAGCCCAAAACTTGGGCCTGCAACCAAGCTGGATTCATTCGTCAGACTTGCCTTCAACTGACAGCCGCCAAAGAGGCTGGTATTTGCGGTCTGAAGTTTTTCAAACAATTCGGTCTTCGTGTGAAACAATCCGATGGATCGCTGTATGCGATTGACGATCCAAAATGGGATCCGATCTGGGAGGCCTGCGGCCAACTGGAATTGCCAGTGATCATGCACACCGCCGACCCTTCCGCATTCTTTGATCCGATTTCACCGGAGAATGAGCGCTACGAAGAACTGGCGCGGCATCCAGACTGGAGCTTTCATGGTGATGAATTCCCCAGCCGCGATGAATTGCTCGAAGCGCGGAACCGCGTAATCGAACGGCATCCAAATACGAAATTTATAGGCGCACATGTTGGCGGCGGCGCCGAGGAACTGGCGCGCGTGCAGCAGTGGCTTGATCAGTATCCGAATCTCTCAGTCGAAATCGCCTCCCGCATTGGCGAGCTGGGTCGCCAGCCGTTCACCTCACGTGAATTTCTAATTCGGAATCAAGATCGCGTGCTGTTTGGTACCGACGGCCCGTGGCCAGAACTTCGCCTAACGTATTACTGGCGATTTTTGGAGACGCACGACGAGTATTTCCCCTACTCCGAAAAACGCCCTCAGCCCCAAGGATTATGGAATATCTACGGAGTCAATCTGCCGGACGAGGTCTTGGAAAAGATCTATTTCCGCAACGCTTGCGAGTTGATTCCGGGCTTGGGAGACGTGTATGAGAAAGCGTGTCGTGGA
>CAZDBE010000483.1:0-2965 GCA_964503675.1 uncultured Pirellulaceae bacterium
GTACTCCATTTGTGGAGCAACGTAAGCTTGCTGAGCACCGCCGAAATCGGTAACCACCGATGGCAAACCTCCTTCTACGCTACGCGAGCCCGACTGAGCCTGCAACTCACTTGAAGATGAAAACGCGACGGTCAATGTGATAACGAATGCGAAAGTGGCAACGATTTTTGTCAAAGACACAAGAACTCTCCTGCTTTTAAAGTTTACTGAACGGCACTTCGCCGAATATCGATTGGGAATCTATCACAAAACTGAAATCCCACTAAGTCCTTTCCAAGCACGTGGGTTGGATCGCTCACACGCGTGATCGAAACGACTTCTAATTTAGCTAAGTCTCTCAATCAAACTTCAGCGCAAAGGATGGCGGCTGTTGTAGCAGAAAATTTCTCTCGGCTGATGATTTATTCGCTATAGCACTGGGCAAGTCCCATCAAAAGCGAACAATTAAGGAGTGGAGCTCGACTCCCGTGCTGCCCCATAACTGCTCACAGCAAGGTTGATGCCAGATGAACAGCGATTCAACGAGTCACGAAACTGACATGCTTTCTCCCATCTCGTATCGAGTCTTCCCCGAAGCGATGGATGCTAGCATTGCCGCCGCACACGAAATCGCAGACCTGATTCGCCAGCGTAGTGCTGAAGAGAAAACATGCGTGCTTGGTTTGGCAACTGGTTCTACGCCTGTCAATGTCTACGCCGAACTTGTCCGCCTGCATCAAGAAGACGGACTGTCGCTGGCTAACGTTGTCACGTTCAACCTAGACGAATATTTCCCGATGCAGCCCGAATGCCTGCAAAGCTACGTTCGGTTTATGAACGAGCACCTGTTTGATTTGGTCGATATCGACCCATCGAACGTCAACATTCCAGACGGTACCATCGACACCGATGATGCGGCCCAGCTTGCTGATTACTGCCGCCAGTACGAACAGAAGATCACCGAAGCAGGCGGCATCGATATCCAACTGCTGGGCATTGGCCGAACGGGGCATATCGGTTTCAACGAACCCGGTTCGACCACGCAGTCCCGGACGCGCGTCATCACGCTCGATGGGGTCACGCGTATCGATGCGGCCAGTGATTTTTTTGGCATCGAAAATGTTCCTCGACGAGCCATCACGATGGGCGTCGGCACGATTCTCGAAGCGCGTCGAATTCTTCTGTTGGCCTACGGCGAAGGCAAAGCAGCCATCGTAGCCCGCACGGTCGAAGGTGGCATTTCCACTGATGTTCCGGCGACTTTTTTGCGACAACATCAGAACGTTGAGTTCCTGCTTGACGATGCTGCATCCGCCCAACTGACAGACGTGCGATTTCCTTGGCTCTCTGGTGAAGTGGTGTGGGATCCGACGATGGTTCGGCGCGCCGCGATTGCGCTTTCGCAAAAGATGGAGAAACCGCTGTTGAAACTGACCGACGCTCATTACAACGAACACGGGTTGCAGGGTTTGCTGGCCGAGTACGGTTCGGCCTACGAGATTAACTTGCTGGCGTTTCGCTATTTGCAAAACACGATCACTGGCTGGCCTGCCGGCAAGTGCCCGCCCGGCAATGAGGTGGATGCCAAACGTATCATCGTGTTTTCGCCGCATCCAGATGATGACGTGATTTCGATGGGAGGCACACTCACCCGTTTGGCCGATCAATGTCATGAAGTTCACGTCGCTTATCAAACTTCCGGAAACATCGCCGTCTTCGACGAAGACGCTTTACGATTCGCTGAATTTGCTGCTGATTTCTGTAGCGAGTATGGAGTCGAGGAGGATCAGATTCAGTCGCTCTCCAGCCGGATCGTAAAATTCATTGGCGAAAAAGGCGCCGGTCAAATTGACTCAAACGAACTGCAGCGTCTCAAAGGATTGATTCGTCGTGGAGAAGCGCGTTGCGGAGCACGAGTTTGCGGTGTGAAAGATGAGTGTCTGCACTATCTGGACCTGCCGTTTTATGAAACGGGGCGCGTGCGGAAGAAACCCATTGGCCCTGAGGACATTCAAATCACGGTAGATCTTTTGCAGAAAGTGAAACCGCACCAAATTTATGCGGCTGGAGATCTGTCTGATCCCCACGGCACCCACCGAACTTGTCTGGACATCGTCTTTCAAGCCTGCCAACAGTGTGCCGACGAGGACTGGATGAAGGAATGTAAGGTGTGGCTGTATCGAGGTGCTTGGCAAGAATGGGCTCCCCACGAGATCGAGATGGCAGTGCCGCTAAGTCCGCAAGAAGTCGATCGGAAGCGGGTGGCGATTTTCAAGCATGAGTCTCAGAAGGATCGAGCTTTGTTTCCCGGTCCCGATGCGCGTGAGTTTTGGCAAAGGGCAGAAGCGCGGAATGCCCAAACGGCGGAAACCTACGATCGGCTCGGCCTTGCAGAGTACCAAGCAATCGAAGGTTTTGTTCTTTGGCGCGGGTTGGAGGGTGAGTAGAATTGCGTACGATCTAAATTCAGGCACCTTTTCATCGGCGGCTCAAGCATGAATACTTTTACGACAATCCGTCGAAACGTTTTCTGGTCGGGGCTTATTCTCGCTGTTACGATTTGTGTCGTGGCTTTACTCGTTTGGTTCATTTTATCACTACCCACTCCTCGACTGGAATATTTTCTCGACGGGGTTTGGCAGCGATTGCAAGGACGACTGAGGATTTGACCCATTGAACCTTTTGGCACGTTTTCTTAGGAGGCTCGAACGTGAATTCCAGTTCTCACACCACAGCCCGGCGAAACACTTTCGCCCTACGGCTATTTCTTGCAATCACTTTGTTGGGGTGGGGCCTAGTCCTTTCAACCGATGTCGGCATGAGAGCTCTCGGTTTGTTCACTACTTGGGTTGAGAAGACTCTTATCTTCTAGTTGCGCAGTGTAACGGAGTATGCTACAGCGAAAGCTCACACTATTATTCCATCCGGCGGACGACCTTGATCGTATCCGAATCCATCGCCAGCTCCGGTTGAACCGAATCTGCAG
>CAZDBE010000484.1:0-2956 GCA_964503675.1 uncultured Pirellulaceae bacterium
AGCGTTTGAAAAAGCTTGAAGAAGGATTCGAGAAACAGGGTAAGTCAATCGACAAGATTGATTCCACTATTCCGGGACTTGTTCATTCCGGACACAAGAAACCTAAGATGACGTTCTTCGGCCGTGTCCACTTGGACTACTGGGCCTTCCCAGAGGCAAATGCGGACGCCGAGATACTTGAGGGCGAGAATCCTTTAGATCGAGTTGAATTTCGCCGGATGCGGATCGGTGTCAAAGGCGACTTGAACGACAATGTCTTCTACAAGTACGAAGGTGAGTTCGCCGGCGGTGTAGCTTCCAGCTACCGTGATGCGTTTATTGGAATCAAGAACCTCCCTAAATTAAACACGGTCATTATCGGTAACCATAAGCGCCCGTACGGCTTAGACCACTTGAACAGTAGTCGCTATAACGTGTTTACAGAGCGTCCGTTTATCGTCGAGGCGTTCAATGAGGACGCGCGTCGCCTTGGTATTTCTAGTAACGGCGTCTCCAAAGACCAAGCATGGAACTGGCGATACGGTCTTTGGAACCAAGATCTGACTCAGACGAGTGCAGGCTGGCGAGGAGACCACTACCAGTCAGAAGTTGCCGGACGTATTGCCAACACCGCTTGGTACGACGAGTCCTCTGGTGGACGCGGATACTTTCACTGGGCTCTTTCCGGCTCTTATGGGCAGGCTGACGGCGGTAGCCCTGACAATGTAAATCGCTACCGTACTCGCCCAGAGTCACGTACCACTTCACGCTGGCTGGACACAGGGTTCATTGATGGGTCGGAGGAGAACTCTTTGTTTGGTGTCGAAACCGTCTTCAACGTTGGTGCGTTCCAAATGACTGCTGAATACTTGCAGACCTTTGTCAATCGTGACACCGCTGTTGGTAACGACCTCAACTTTGGTGGTGGCTACATTCAAGCTGCTTATTTCCTGACCGGCGAACACACGCCATGGGTAAGGAAGACAGGAACGTTGGGGCGAGTCAAACCATTAGAAAATTTCTTCGCAGTCCGCGACTGCGATGGACAACGCGGATTTGGCCTTGGAGCGTGGCAGATTGCAGCTCGATATTCTTATGCTGATCTTCAAGACGAAGATATCATCGGTGGTAAGGGTGAGTCGTTTACCTTGGGTGTAAATTGGTGGTGGAACCCAAATGCACGTGTTCAAGCGAACTACATCGTCGGAGAAGTCGAGCGGTCACCGCTTGCTGACAACGCCCAATACCAAATCTTCGGTATCCGTTGGATGGTTGACTTTTAATCGAGTTCACGTCCGGTGCCCGAAACTGGGCCATTCAAACAGTGTCGGGTGAGTCAATGAATGCTCATCCGACGGACGCCCGTTTATCAATACAATGTCAAACTAAAATAATCGAGTAACCCAATCATGAATACAGGAATGAAAATTGGCGCGGCACTGCTGGGAGTGGTTGCCATGTTTGCCACAGTCGAGTTTTCGACTTGTTCAATACTCCAAACCGCATCGGCTCAGGTATGCGGTTGCGGAAAACCATCTTGCGGTGGTTGCCTTGCAGGACTTAAAAAACGTCGCGCGGGAGCCGAAGTAGCGTACAGTGCGGATGACCCGATCGTCAGCACGGTTTACGGGCCGGAGGTTGAGATTGCAGGACCTGCTGTTGAGGGCTGTCAGTCATGCCAATCCTGCCAGACTTGTGAGGCCCCTCAGCCTACGCCTCAGTGCGAATGTCAGTACTGCGAGCTGAAGACGAAAAAGGTTGAAGTAGACAAGACTTGTTTCAAAGTGGAGCAAAAGGAAGTTTGTGTGCCGGCGGTTCGTCTCCCTTGGAAAAAGTGCTGTCCGCCAAAGAAGTCGCGTGTTCGCACCGTAAATGTCCTGAAGACCGACAAGTACAAAGGGGAGGAGTGCGAATACAAGTGGAGCGTTCACGAACCCGAAGAGTGCCAAGAGCCAGAGGCTGCTGAACCTGTGATGGCTTACGAGCCAGCGCAGAGCGTGACAGAAGAATCTGCAACCAGCTATCCTGATCCTACCGCAGAGATGAACGGAGTTCTGGAGTTGTCGGATCCAGCCGATGCTGTCGGCGAGATTCCACGCCCACCACTAGAGAAGTAATTAGCCGTTCGTTTCAAACGTTAAAAGGCTGCCTTGTGTTTAGCAAGGCAGCCTTTTTTGATTTAGGTTAACAATCCGACCTGCCGGCGGGGGGCCTTGAGGGAGCCACTGACTGATCAGAATAGTCGGTTCATTCCATTTAGAGCCGCGACGCGATACGCCTCGGCCATCGTTGGGTAGTTGAACGTTGTTTTGACAAAGTACTCCACTGTGTTGACAGCCGGGTTGGACATGACGGCCTGGCCAATATGGACAATCTCCGAAGCATTGGGCCCAAAGCAATGAACGCCCAGCACTTCAAGCGTCTCACGGTGAAACAGTAATTTTAGCATGCCGACATTCTGCCGCAGAATCTGGGCGCGAGCCAGCTGCTTGAAATTGGAAATGCCAACCTCGTAAGGCACTTTGTCTTCGGTCAGTTGCTCTTCAGTTCTTCCGATGCAGGATATTTCCGGTGTCGTATAGATCCCCGAAGGAATTTCATGCAACTCGCAGGCCGCGTCTTTGTCCTGAAGGATCGCCTTGGCGGCCGCGCGGCCCTGTGTATAGGCCGCACTGGCCAACGAGGGGAATCCAACAACGTCGCCGACGGCAAACACGTTTTCGACTTCGGTTTGGTAGCAACTGTTGACCGATACGTAACCTCGACTGTCAGGTTCGATACCGATCTTGTCGAGTCCGAGGTCGCTGGTGTTTCCGGTTCGTCCGGCCGCCCACAGCAGCGCATCGGATTTCACTTGTTTACCACTTTTCAAATGGGTGATGACGCCGTCATCGAGAGTTTCCACACGATCTAGTTTTTCGTTGTGGCGAATCACTACGCCTCGTTCTCGCATATGATACGAAAGTGCGTCGCTGAT
>CAZDBE010000485.1:0-2952 GCA_964503675.1 uncultured Pirellulaceae bacterium
TGCTTCCAAAAGCCGCGCGGCCCGCGGCTCCGTGTGCAACGTATTGTTATCACGCCGATTGCCACTTTCTCAGTGTTTCAATCTGAGTTCGGTTGCAAGTCAGTGCAGGCCGAACCCGTTGGACTTCGTGGATAGCTTGATCAACGGTCAAATTCGGGTCGCGATGTATCAATAGGGCGGCCGTTAATAATCCCGTTCGCCCGTGTCCCTGCGCACAATGAATATATGTCGCACCTTGGAGTTCGTCAATTTTCGAAACCATTGCGGTCAATTCGGTCGTTGAGACAATGGAGGCGTCGAGTATTGGGAAAGCGATGTAGTTTGTGTTGGCCACAACCCTTCGTGGTTCCACAAATTCCGCAGTTAAGTCAATGACATTCTCTACATCTGTCGGCAATTCCGACGCCAGTAATCGTCTACCAATAATTGTTCTGTCATCTAGGCGATCAAGAGCGTTCTCCGTTGAACCGGCTCGCAGTAGATGCCATGTCAGCCAAGTGAATGTGAGGTAAGGAAGTAGGAGAACAACTGAGATTGGGTTGAGCCTGCCCGTTTGTGATTTGCCAAAAATCGCTGGCGAGCAGAAAAGGTATGATAATGCGACGGCAACACAGCATGCCGCAGGCCACAAGGCGAGAAGCGCGAGTTCACCTCCGGTTCGGCTCAGCCATGCGAGAGAAGCGCCGAGGATAAGAAACAGCGCGGCGTATTTCATGAGCCAAGATGCCTAGGCGTGATAACGAAAGTAGTTCACCGAGCCGCACCGTTTGCAGCTTGGAAGTTGTCGTGAATCGGATGATATAATTCGGAGCTTGCGACGATCATCCGATGAGCGACCTCCTGTGGCCGACCGCAAGTAGGCTTCGTGTGCAACGCATTGTTATCGGTTCCTTGAGCAGCTAGCCCTCGAGTTCAGGCAACCACTCCACTCCGGCTCTACAAAAGGGGGCGCCCCTCCCGTCTTCGCCATCGAGTCGTTCTCAAATGCTGGCGCAGAACGAAGCGATGGCGAAGACGAAAGGGGCTAAGCGACAACTTCACTCTGAAAATGATCATGGTTTACCCTGACGTTGCCTTACATTGAGCAAGCTCTGCCGACAACGTCAGGGTAAACCTTCAAGAGCCGGTTGTCAAATTTGCGCCATCTTCGACCTTCGCCTCGACGAAAACAGCCGCTTTTAGGAATGATCGCTGGCGTGGCCGCGCCCCAACTCTTGCAGCTTCAAGCGTTCGCATCAAGCTGCTCAGGTACCCGATAACTTTGTATTTAACCGCCCATTAAGTATCGATAAAATACGTATAGCGGTTTTATTGGTAACTCGCTTGAATTTTATTGGTAACTCGGGACAATGCAAGGATTCGTTACGCGAGTTACCAATAAAACGCATACTTATCTATTTTGAACCAACTCTCTCGTTTCCTTTTCTGATTCTGGAGCTGCCATGTCTGTTACTAAGTTTGAGAAAATGCTGCCTTTGCTCAGTCTGGGTAAGAAAGAGGGAGCGTTTTTTCTGAAGTGGGTTCAGAGGTATGGCCGATGGGTAGTGCAGAATCTGGGTAGCGATCGCGATGAGGATCTGCCCGTTAGCACCGAGCAGGTTATTGCATTTTGTAGAGAACTTCTGACGAGTAAGACGCCGGCTTGGCAACGACTACAGGCCGTGGTCGCGATTGAGGCTTACCGTGATTCGGTTCTGCAGACGCGCCGGCCCTGCCTGCAAGAGATTACTGGCACGTTGAGGCAATTGGCTGCCAAGGAAGGGGCTCTGGGATATGACACCGTCGTCACTGCGGCCGATCAGCAGCGTATGGTGGGGATCATTGACAAGAATGAGCCGGCCGTAATTCAGGAAGCGCGGCGTGAACTGCGTTTGCACTACAAGAAGCGTAAGACGGAACAGGCGTATATCAAGTGTATTAAGCAGTTCATGGGGTATTGCAAGACTGACGAGTTGCGTGATTTGGGTGAGACGCAGATTAGAGAATTTTTGACTCACCGGGCTGTCGAGGGGAACGTTGCGCCAAGTACGCAGAATCAAGCAAAGAGCGCGTTGTTGTTTCTGTACGAGAACGTTTTCAACAGGACGCTGGAGTTCTTGGATTTTGTTCCGGCGGACAAGTCGGTGAAGTTGCCGGTAGTGCTTAGTCGGGAGGAGATTGTTAGATTACTGCCTGAATTTCAGGGGAATAAGCGATTAATGTTTTTGTTGCTGTACGGAGCCGGGCTACGGCATAGCGAGTGTTATCGGTTAAGAATCAAGGACGTTTGTTTTGATCGAAACGAGTTGATGATTCGTGGTCCTAAGGGGGATCGTGATCGGGTGACGATGTTGCCGGAGCGCGCGAAGGAAGCGCTAAAAGATCAGATAGAGCGTAGCAAGCGTCAGCATGAGCGCGATTTGGCGGACGGTTTTGGAGCGGTGTATTTGCCTTATGCATTGGAGCGAAAGCATGTCAATGAGAAGTGGAAGGTCGGTTGGCAGTGGGTTTTTCAGGCGAGGCAAATTTCAAAGGATCCGGTTTCGGGGGAGTTTCGCAGGCATCATATATGTAAAAAGTATTTCTCGAAGGCGTTCGCTAAGGCGATCGCAGACGTGAAAATTATGAAGAATGCAGTGCCTCACTCGCTGCGCCATTCGTTTGCGACTCATCTGCTGGAGGACGGGGCTGATATTCGTACGGTTCAAGATTTACTGGGACATAAGGATGTGCGGACGACGATGATTTATTTGCATGTGATGAATAAGCCGGGGTTGAATGTGAAGAGTCCGGTGGATTTGATGGAGACGGTATGAGGGGCCGGTTTTCAGTTTTCGGTTTTCAGCTGGCGTTTGAAGACTCACTCGTTTGCGCTTCGGGTTAGTATTCGATTGGCCCTCCCCGTCGGTGAGCCTCCGACCCTCCCAGAGGGGGCACTTCGCATATTTTAGTGGGTCAGTGGTTTTTACTAAA
>CAZDBE010000486.1:0-2942 GCA_964503675.1 uncultured Pirellulaceae bacterium
AATGCAACCAAAATGAACCCACTAAAAATGACGAAGAGCCCCCGGAGGGAGGGTGACAAGTGCTCGAGTCAGAACGCACACTGAAAACTGAAACTGAAAACCAAGTCCTAAATGCAATTCCTCAACCCAATCTGGCTACTAGCGCTTCCGCTGGTGTTTTTGCCGATCGTGATTCATCTGCTGAATCAACGCCGGCATCGCACCATCGAATGGGGCGCTATGCAGTTTCTGCTGTCCGCGCGGCGGATGAGCCGTGGGATGGCGAGGCTCAAACAGTGGTTGATCATGGCAATGAGAATGCTGGTGATCGCGGGTTTGATCTTTGCCATCTGTCGCCCGCTTTCCTCGGGTTGGATCGGATCGATCGGCGGTGGCAAACCGGAAACCGTCATCGTTCTTTTGGATCGATCGGCCAGCATGCAGCATCAACAGCTGGCAACCGGCGAAACGAAACTCTCCACCGGCATCAAGAAAATGGCTGCCACTCTCGAAACAGTCGTCGGTAAAATACCGCTCGTCCTAATCGAAAGCACAGCCAACCAAGCGTCCACCGTCGATTCGCCGTCGGGTCTGCTGGACCTGCCCAACACGACAGTCACCGAATCCCAAGCCGACATTGGGGCCATGATGCAGACGGCGTTGGACTATATAACGGACAACCAAGCTGGACGCACGGATATCTGGATCTGTTCCGACGCAGCACAAAACGACTGGAATCAAGAAAGCAGCCGCTGGCAATCGCTCAACAGTGGTTTCTCAAAACTCGAAGGCGTGCGCTTTCAAGTGCTGAACTTTCCCGAGCCGCCGAAGGAGAATATGAGCGTCGTCGTTGACGCGGTCAATCGAGTAACGCAAAAAGATAAAACAGAGCTGGTGATCGATCTGACCGTGATTCGATCTGGCGAAAATCAATCGCCCCTTATCGTGCCTCTAACTTTCACCATCAACGGATTAAGATCTGTTATGGATTTCCCAATCGACGGGCAAACCAGTTCGTTGTTGGGGCACCGGGTTCCGATCGACGCTCTGCCCTCCGCTGGCTGGGGGAAAGTCGAATTGCCGACCGATCCAAACCGCAGCGACAACAGTTGGTATTTTGCTTTCGCCGATCCAGTCATCCGCAAGACGGTGATCGTCTCGGAGAAGAAATCCAACACACGAGCCATCAATCTTGCAGCGGCTACAGCTGCGCAAAGTGGCGTTGATTATGAATCGCTAGAGCTAGATCCCGAAAGAGTCAGTGAGATTAACTGGCAAGAAACAACGATGCTGGTTTGGCAAGCGCCGCTGCCAACGGGCACCGTGGCCAAACAGATCGAGCGCTTTGTCGAGTCGGGCCGGACGGCGATTTTCCTACCGCCCGAATTGACCGATGAAAACGAATTCGCGGGCGTGAAGTGGGACCAGTGGCAACGTAGCAAGGGCGGCGGCGTCCCAATTAGTTTCTGGAACAATGACGAGGATCTGTTGGCACGCACACGCAGTGGCAACGCGCTGCCGGTCAACGACCTACTGGTGTACCGACATTGCAAAATCAGAAACGGTCAGCCCGACCTGACGCCCATGTTGGCCAAACTTGGCGAATCCGACCCGCTTTTAATTCGTAGGCGGTCGGGATCTGGGGCGATGTATTTCCTGACCACTTGGCCCGTCGCTACTCATTCGAGTCTGGATCGTGAGGGCGTGACGCTATTTGCTATGACCCATCGCGCAATCGCGGGCAGTGCCGAATCACAAGGAGCGGCGCGACAGTTTGACGCCGGAACGCTGCCAGCGCGTGAGGTGGAAGGTCTCAGTCGACTTGACGTTGCCACCGGCGACAAAGAAGACATCGTTGCGAACCTTGCGCAAGCGCGTCCGTTTCGCGCTGGCGTCTATGGCAACGAAAAACAGATGATTGCCCTGAATCGACCTCTCGCTGAAGATCAAAACGATGCGGTACCCGTACCGGAACTCGAATCACTTTTTGAAGGGCTCGACTTCGCACTCATTGATGGCGAGGTCGGCAGCGGTCAATCGTTGACCAGTGAAATTTGGCGGTTCTTTATTGCGTTGATGGCGGTTGCTTTGTTGGTGGAAGCCGTTCTTTGTATGCCGGCTAAACCTGAGGCGAAAGTGGAACTGCAATCGGCAACTGACGCGGCGAAGATGGCCGGTGAGAAAGGGAAGGTGGCCGCATGATTGATTCGCAATGGTTCTCGCTATCGCCCACACCATTTGTTGTTCTGTTCAGCGTTGTGATCGTAGCAGCATGTGTCTTCTTGGGATGGATGGCGATTAAACGAAGTGAATACAAACGCTCTATCATGTGGCTTGAAGGATTACGGCTGTTGATGGTCGCGCTGGTGGCTTTGGCAATGTTACAGCCCGAATGGTTGCAGAAATTTCTACCCGAAGAAGATCCCGTTATCGCCGTGCTGTGGGACCAGTCGCACAGTATGGATACCGAGGATGTCGTTGCCGAAGGCACTAAGGCTATTTCTCGTAAGGACTCAATTACAGAACTGACCAACGATGCAACTTGGGCAACATTCCAAGAGAGAATGAACGTCGTGGTTGAACCCTTTTCCTCGGCGCTGACCAATCCCCAAGAAGGATCTGACATCAACGCGGTGTTGACAATGGCGATGGAGAAACACGCCAACCTACGCGCCGTCGTGCTTGCGTCCGACGGAAGTTGGAACGTGGGTCCGTCTCCAACCGAGGCCGCCACCCAGTTACGTATGAAAGATGTGCCGGTTTACACCGTCGGCGTGCGGCGGCCCCATGCGCTGCCGGATATCGAGGTAGTTTCTCTTGACGCACCCACCTTTGGCGTGGTGAACAAACCGACCCGCATCCCGTTCTCGATCTCCAGCACTCTTCCGCGCGACGTGACGGTTGATGTTTCGCTGGCGTCAACTGATGGAGACGATCTGACTGCCCGTCACACCATCCCAGCC
>CAZDBE010000487.1:0-2914 GCA_964503675.1 uncultured Pirellulaceae bacterium
AGCGGACGGTGAGGGATTCGAACCCCCGGTACAGTTTCCCATACGTCGGTTTTCAAAACCGGTGCCTTCGACCAGACTCAGCCAACCGTCCCATATCAAATTTAGCGGTGCAACTACCACCACTGGAGCGGGGATTCTAGCAAAAAGCTCACAACGAGCAAGGCCTATCCTTCCCAGCTCTTGGTCTCATTTTATCGACCGAGATGCTCTCGTTTTTGGGAAAGCCAAGTTCACTTGTCGTGTTTGTTTTCCCCGGGGATGTAGCGGCGGCGACCAATCCGTGACTTGAGATAGGCCTGAGCGATTTCGTTCGCTTCTTCTCGGTCGCGCTGGTCGTCGTTCCAGAACTCTTGGATAACACCTTCGACATCCACAGATTGCTGGCCCGTGTCGCCGATCGCGAGGCGTTTGTCGGCCAATCGCCGTTTCATATCGGCCGCTACAGTGGAGTAGTTGGGATCGTCGATCACGTTGTTCAGTTCCAGCGGATCGGCCTTGAGATCGTAGAGTTCCCACCCCGGCGGCGTACGCGGTTTGCCTCGGTCACGGAAATCCATCCCGTAGTAATACGTTAACTTAAAATCCTTCGTGCGAATGCCGACATGAGCCGGAACGTCATGGTGGGCGATGTGCATCCAATAACGATAGTAGGCTTCCTGTTTCCAGTCCGCTTGTTCCTTACCTGTCTCGCACAATGGTCGAAACGAACGTCCTTGGATTTCCTTCGGTGTGTTGGCACCCGCGATATCTAGCAGAGTGGGGGCGAGGTCGATGTTTTCGATAATCGCATCAGTTCGTTTGCCCGCTGGAATCACATTCGGGCAGTGCATGATCAACGGCGATCGCATGGATTCATCGTACATCCAACGTTTGTCAATGTAGTCGTGCTCGCCCAGCATCATGCCTTGGTCAGACGTGTAAACAATGATTGTGTTTTCAAACAAACCTTCTTGTTTAAGGTAGTCGAACAGACGTTTCAGATTGTCATCGACACCTTTAACGCATCGGAGGTATTTCTTCAGGTAGGTCGAATAGGCGCGTTCTGCCGCGGCTCGATCGGACAACGTTTCATCATCGGCGTACATGTGCGTGTAATTGCGGAACGGATTTCTGCGTGTCACCGACGTGCCAATGTGAGGTAGGAGATTGTCTTGATTTCCACGTGTGGCGACGGATCCAAATTTTGGCGACGTTCGCCACATGGACTCCGGTAGCGGAATTTCAACGTCGGCTAGGTAGGACTCGTAGCGCGGCGCGTACTCGAAGAAGTCATGTGGCGCCTTATAATGATGCATCAAAAAGAATGGCTTGGAGACATCGCGCTGATTTTTGAACCAATCCAATGTCAAATCTGTGATCGCGTCGGTAGAATGTTTGCCTTTGACCTGCATCAAACTATCGGGCCACGGCGTTTCACTGCGCACTTGGAAAAACGGATCGAAATATTTGCCCTGCCCCGGCAGCACACAGTAGTAATCAAAATCGATCGGCTCGTGCGTCAGGTGCCATTTACCAATGACGGCCGTTTGGTAGCCGGCAGCACGAAGTTGACGCGGCAAGAGATGAAACTCAGGAGCCAGCGTATCGTCCAGGTCGCGCGTGTTGGTTTTGTGCGAGTATTGGCCGCTGATCACGCAGGCTCTTGAGGGTGTGCAAATAGAATTGCTGCAAAATGCATTTTCAAACAGCATTCCACCCTTGGCCAACTCGTCGATGGTAGGCGTTGGGTTGAGCTTGGCTAGTCGTCGACCGTAGGCACCGACGGCTTGGGAAGTGTGATCATCAGACATGATGAACAAAATGTTCGGTGGCACCTTATTCGGATCTTGTGAAAACGCTTCAGACGTGAATGCCCCCAGAAAAAGTAATGGCAACAAAATACTTCGAAGACACAACACGGCAGCCTCACTCCGTTAGACTCAGAAGGTGATATCTCAAGTCAACAGAATAGTGGAAAGACAGGTATGCCTCAAGTTTCCAGTGGAAGAATGTCTGGGTTAAACAATTGAGCCTAATGATTCGATGACGGCGCGCACGTGTTCGGCGCTGGCTCGGAATTTGCCGAGTTCTTCATTGGACAACTTTGGAGACAACATGCGCTCGACGCCACCTCGACCAACAATCACTGGAACGCTCAGGCACACGTCGCTAACGCCGTAGTGATCGTCCAAAACGACAGAAACTGGAAGGGTGCGGTTGGTGTCTCGCAGGACGCTGTCGGCGATGGTCATCGTCGCGCCGGCGATGCCAAACGTTGTGCTTCCTTTTCTGTTGTAGATTTCAAATGCAGCCACGCTCGCTTTGCGAAATAGCTCCTCGTGCCGAGGAGTGTTGTCAATTTTCTGTCCGCCAGTTACGGCAATGCTGGTTGCAGGAAACTGAGTCGTGCCGTGTTCGCCAAAGATGTAAGCGCGAATGTCTTGGGGGTGAATGTTCAGATCCAGACTTAGCAACATTCGCCAACGCGCGCTGTCGATCAGCGTACCGGTACCGATGAACTGCCGCGCCGGCAGACCAGACAATTTCCAAGCCACCCAAGTCATAATATCGACCGGATTGGAAACCATTACAAACACAGCGTTGGGGCAGGCTTTGGCAAGTGGCGGAATCCATTGCTGCATGATAGGCAAATTCAGTGCCGCCATATCATTGCGGTCGAGTAAGGGTTCTTTGGGTTTGTCGCTGAGCGTCATGATGACTAGATCGGAATCAGCGGCGTCCTCGATATCACCACCGTGGATGTGAATCCACTTGCTGGAGAATGTGACGGCATCTTGCAAATCGAGTGCTTCACCGACAGCGCGTTCTTTGGTGCGGTTGAGCAAAACGATTTCGTCGGGGATCTCGCTTAATAGCATCGCATGGGAGATGGCCATGCCGACGTTTCCGCAGCCAACAACGGTTACTTTCATAG
>CAZDBE010000488.1:0-2903 GCA_964503675.1 uncultured Pirellulaceae bacterium
AATTTACACCTGTTTGCTGCTACAACACCAACGCTCGCTAGTTTAACAAGTGAGCGTTTTTTTATGGCTAATTGAAGAAGGCCATTGCTGGTAATGTATTGTCGCATCCGCGGACAATCTCAAACGCCGGGCCCGAGGCTTAGGACAATGCAGTACTGAGGGCTCGCCGCCGTTATAGAATGTGAACTGTCGCTTGTAGCAAGCTATGCTTTGAAGAGAACTACAAATTTGGTATCGAGTTTACGATGATCAATAAACGCGCGTTTGTTTTCCTTTCCTTCTGCCTCCAATTAGGATTCACCAACTGGCCGAATTTTGCGTTTGCCGAAGAGCCCTCAAAGGTTGTTTGTTTCGGCGATAGCATCACCAAACGTGGCTACCCGAAGATCCTTGGTCACCTGATCGGTGTCGAGGCGATCAATGCGGGAGTGGCCGGTAATACCAGCCGAGAGGGATTGAAGCGTATTAAGAAGGATGTTTTCTCTCAGCATCCTGATGTCGTCATAATCTTTTTCGGCACCAATGATATCCGCGTCGATGCGCCGCATAAGTATGTGTTGCAGGATGAATACCGGTCGAACCTGAACAAAATGATCAAGGCCTGTAGAGAGCAGAACGCCAAAGTCGTTCTATGCACGCTGCCGCCGATCCAAGCAAAACCCTACTTTACTCGTCACGACGCGAAACTGTTTGACGCCGAGGGCGGACTTCAGCAGATGATCGCGCGCTATCGAGACGTTGCTATGCAAGTCGCCGAGCAGTCTAACGTTCCGTTGGTGGACTTGAACCAACTGCTAGAGAATGAAACGTTTTGGCTGTCCAAAGACGGAGTGCATCCGAGCCCTGAAGGAAATGCGATCATCGCAAAGTATGTCAGTAGAGTCGTAAGGCCGCTCTTGGCGAATCTGGAAAGTTCAGTTGAACTCCCGCAAGAGGTCAAACAGTCCGAGGGGAAGCCGCGCCAATCAGATATAACGATTTACGGCGGCACGAGTGCCGGTGTGATGGCCGCAGTTCAGGCGGCACGAATGGGCAAGTCGGTCGCGCTGATCGAACCGGGAGATCATATCGGTGGTTTGACGACCGGTGGCTTGGGTGCGACAGACATCGGAAACAAAGACGTCATTGGAGGCCTCAGTCGAGAATTCTACCATCAGGTGGCTTTACACTACCAAAACGACAAAGCTTGGGTACACGAATCGCGCGAAGAGTTCTTTGAGAATCGATCCAAGCGCACCAAACTTTCAGAAGTCCTTGGCGCTGACGCGACGATGTGGACTTTCGAGCCTCATGTTGCCTCCGCGATCTTCACTCGGATGCTTGAAGAAGCAAGCGTAGAAGTCCGCTTGAATCAACGACTGGATAAAGTACTGAAAACTGGTGCAACGATTACTGAGATCGTTTGTGACGATGGCCAGCGTTATGAGTCGAAGATCTACATCGATGCGAGTTATGAGGGAGATCTGATGGCCAAGGCGCGTGTCAGCTACCACGTTGGACGTGAAGCGAACTCACTGTACGGTGAAACTCTCAATGGGGTTTGTGCTAAAACCCCCAAGAACCAAATGAGTGGCCGAGTTGATCCATATGTGGTTCAAGGAGATCCTACTAGCGGCCTGATTCCACTGATCGCCGACGGCGATGGTGGAATGCCCGGTGAAGGTGACGCGCGTGTGCAGGCATACAACTTTCGGCTTTGCTTTACCGACGTTCCAGCTAACCGAATGAAGTTGGAGGCTCCGCCCGGATATGATCCGGCTCGCTACGAATTGGCCGCGCGGCAGGTGGAGGCTAGGATTGCGGCCAAAGCTGATTTGACGATCAAGAAATTTTGCAATCCGGTGTGGATGCCCAACCGGAAGACCGACATCAACAACTCGCTTGGGATCTCAACGGATTTCATTGGTGGCAACTATGACTATCCCGACGCCGACTATGAGCGTCGCGCTGAGATTTGGCGAGAACATGAAAATTACGTGCGCGGATTTTGGTTCTACATGTCCACCAGTCCACGGGTTCCGTTGCATTTACGGCAACAGTTTTTGAATCTTGGGCCATGCCGGGACGAGTTTCGCGCTAACAACGGGTTTCCGACACAGTTGTACGTGCGCGAAGCGCGAAGGATGAAATCTGAATATGTGATGACCGAACACAACTGCCGTGGCAAGGAAATTGCTGAAGATTCAATTGGGATGGCGGCCTACGGGATGGATTCGCACAATTGCCAACGAATTGTAAAAAACGGAATCGTCAGGAACGAGGGCGACGTGCAAAAGCACGGATTGAAGCCATATCCAATTTCGTATCGAAGTATCGTTCCTTCAGAAGATGAATGCGATAATTTGTTGGTTCCGGTATGCGTCTCGGCGAGTCACATCGCGTTTGGTTCCATTCGAATGGAACCCGTCTTTATGGTGTTGGGACAGTCCTCAGCGATCGCGGCCTGTTTGGCCATTGATGAACAGTCCACCCCACAGAAACTTGACTACCAACAGTTGCGGCAACTGCTGTGGGCGGAAGGGCAAGTTCTGGTGCGACGAAAGCGCTCCGTCGAAAAGTAGATTTCACATTTGGGCATTGAGTCACCGTCCGAGCGTCATAGAGAATGGGTTGCCTTGCTAGGTGCAATGTGACCCACCTGCAAGTTCTTCTTCTCCCACCAACGTCAGTGGTTTGATCGCTAGGGAGAGAGTTTGAGATTGAATGAAGTAAGACTTCAGTTAAAATTCGACAACTAAAAGCTGTGGCGTGCAGCAAATTTGCGTTCTGCTTAACCATGGTTCTATCGTCAATGCTTCTCTGTACGATCAATGCGCTGACCATCTACGACTACGCCGTCGTCGTGTTTTACCTAGTGTTCATGATCGCCATCGGGTGGGTCGTGCGTCGCTTCAATGAGAGCT
>CAZDBE010000489.1:0-2875 GCA_964503675.1 uncultured Pirellulaceae bacterium
GTCAGTGGGTAAGACTTCACGACTACAACGTCGCGCAGAAGGTTAAGGCGATCGTTGAGCACTACCGTCAGACGGTAATGGGACTTCTGAACGGACACGCAAAAGCAATGGTGGTCACCGGCTCGCGAAAAGAAGCCGTTCGCTTCAAGCTGGAGTTTGACAAGTACGTCAAGAAGAAGGAGTACAGCCAACTTGCTGCGTTGGTGGCATTCTCTGGCGAAGTCCAATTCAGCAAGGACGACCCAAATTGTGAAGGTCTGCTCGGCGAGAAATTCACCGAAAGCAACATGAACCCGGACCTCAAAGGCCGTGACCTACGACAAGCCTTTGACGGTGCTGAATTCCACGTGATGATCGTCGCCAAGAAGTTTCAAACCGGCTTTGACCAGCCGAAGCTGTGTGCGATGTACGTAGACAAAAAGATCGGTGGGTTGGAGTGTGTGCAGACGCTGTCTCGCCTGAATCGTACGTTTCCAGGCAAAGAGGAGACCTACGTCCTTGATTTCGCGAACGAGCCAGGAGACATCCTCGAAGCGTTCCAAGAGTACTACGAGACCGCCACGCTGCTGGATGTTTCCGATCCTAATCTGATCTGGGACATCTATGACAAATTGCGAGCGTCAGGAGTTTTTCTGTGGACGGAAGTGGTCCAATTCAGCGAAGTTTATTTCATCAGCAGCAAGAGCAACGCAGCAATTGGCAATGTCTGCAAGCCGGCCGTCGATCGTTGGCAGAATCGCCACAATGCGGCCAAGGTTGAATTCGACAAGCAGAAAAAGCTGTTCGATCACGCCAAAAGGCTCGGTGATGCCACTTTCATCGCCAACGCCGAAGCCGAGATGAAAGCCGCGAAAAAGGAGCTCGACGCGCTCGGCATCTTTAAGGCTGACTTAGTGTCATTCACTCGCTACTACGAGTTTATGTCCCAGATCTGTGATTATAGCAGCACAGACCTCGAACGACTTAGTCTCTACGCACGCCATCTAGCCCCACTGCTACGCGAGGAATCCCCTGAAGACGATCCCATCGACCTAACGTCTGTCCAATTAAGCCACTATCGCCTATCGAAGATCAAGCAGCAGAATTTGATGCTCGTCAAAGAAGGCAGCGAAGGACTACGCCCGGGGTCCGAAATGGGCAGCGGTAAAGCCAAATCAAAAAAGGAAGAATGGCTCTCACGGATCCTCTTACGGCTGAACGAGCTTTTCATCACGGACGGACTAACTGATAAGGATATGATCAACTACGCCATAACGATCCGGGACAAAGTCCGCGAGAACGAACGGGTCATGCATCAGATCGAGAACAACTCGCCAGAACAGGCTTTGCTTGGCGATTTCGCCCAAGCAACCGACGACGCGGTGATGGACAGCGGCGAGGCGCATCAGAATCAACAGACGCAATACCTGAATAGTCCTCAGGTACAAGCGGCCTTCCAACGAGTGATTTTCGACATGCTGCTGTCTGGCGACGTTTGAGATTCCGACCACTTGCCTCTCGGACGTCCTACAACTGCACGCGGTCTCTAAAGGACCGTGTGCAACTGCGGGGCATAGTTCCCCCCTCCCCAGAGAAACACTACGAAACCGTGCCCAACTAGTCCAACGAGGGGCCGCGATTGCACGGCCCGAACGACTAATCTCACATGATCCGCCGAATTATCCAAGTTCGGTTTGCGGACAGCAGCGAGTCGGGGGCTGCAAACAGCTTGGATATGGCAATAATTGTTGCGTTGATTATTTGGCCCAGGTGCGAGCCATTATTGAGAAGCTTGGGTAGCCCCGGCGAGCGATCCGATCGGGCGAATGGGCCTTGCTAACGGGCCGGTCTGGCTGGCCTTGAAAATGGAAAATCAATTGAGGAATTCGAAGTGTCGCGGGATGCCAATACCGAAATTGCACTGGGACGCCCAAACGCTGATGGATACGACAAGTTTGGCATGCCATTGGCATGGTCCGCAGTTACTCGTGACACGTTTCGAATTTTCGAGAAATCCATTGCCGCAATTGTCGCCGCAATACAGGCCATGAAGAATGCGTATCCCGAGTTGCATGAGGCGGGCGTGTCGGGGCAAGAGGTTTCTCTTTGGAAAGATGACCTTTGGAACGATTTCGGTGAAACACTGGTTGAAGTGCATGGTATCACTAAGAACTACCCGTTTGGAGTCTTAAAGGCAGCAGGTGATTGGTTGAGCCGTGTTGAACGAGATTCTGAAACAGTTAATCAGCGGGTACATTCAAGAGACGGGCAATCGCTTATCGTCGACGACGATGACTCTCTCGTCGCATTGCTTTCCATCCGACTCAATCAAGGAATTGAAGTCCTAACAAGCCTTCGCGACGTACAGAGTAGTTCTTTTCGGCTGAATTCGGAACTAAAGAGAATCGCAGACTTTCGCTATTCGTTATCCGTGGCGTCACCGATCATCGAGCAAAACACCAATAGGATGAATGGGATTTGTCTTGATGAAATTGCTTACGGTTATGGGAATCGTTTTCCAGTCTGCACGAACGACTTCAGAGTCGTCGAAGGCTCGGAGCCTTCCATTTGTCCGCGAGTCGTCCAGTCAAAGCAGCCACTCCCAGAATGGCTGCCGACGATCCTAGAGATAATCGAGGATCACGGCATCGATATTCCAACTGGGCATACGATTCACTGGGTCGGCTGGCAAGACACGCCGCAGACTTCTTGCAACTGCGCCGTCGGCGCAAATGATGATCCGGCTCCAGAAGTACTTGCTGGTGGCGTTTCTAGTCGGCGTTCTGGCAAAACCAAAGAGCAAGAAAGGTCAAATGCTAAAAGTAAGCGCGAGCAGAAGCGCGAGTGTTGACGGCGGTTGAAAAGTGCGGCGCCCGGCGGCGGAAAAGTGCAGCGC
>CAZDBE010000490.1:0-2869 GCA_964503675.1 uncultured Pirellulaceae bacterium
GTGTCAGCATAGAATCACAGCCTCTCCGCGAAATCACGCAATTTTGCAAAGCAGAATTCAGAGCACAGGCGTTATCTCGCGGAGCGAAAGACGGCTATCTATCTCCAACTTCAATCGCCACGGAATTAGAATGGCTGTTGAATTCTGGAGCGTACATGCACTGTACTTCGGCGATGCCGGTTTGGTATTGGCCTTGATGTTGGACCCGCACCGAATACTCAAACACATAAGTCCCGCGCGGCAGGTAGTCGATAAAGAAGTGTGATGCCGTATCGCGTGTCGATTCGTAATACCACAGTCCATCCTGACTCTTGTAACGTGACAACACGTTAACCGGTTCTGTACCGCTTCCGCGATAATCTTTTAGGTGAACGTATTCCATGTCGCGATCGACACGGATTTCAACACGCGTCACCAGTTCATCGCCAACCGAAGCAGGGCCTTGCAGGGCGGAGATCTGCGGGCCATCGTCGGTGTTCTTTTTTAGGAACAAACTCTTCTTGATTGTCAGCGGCGTGCCCTCGTAAGGCTTGATTCTGCCAACGTCTTCAAGGTACTGCCAGTGAACGCTGCCCCAAGCGATACCGTCGTCTGTTTTAGCGACTTCGATCTTTCGCATGCTCGATTTGATGTCGCTGCCAGTGAAACGATGCTGGTACGAACCGGTACCTGCTTCGACTTGAGCGGGCTTGATCACGTTGCCATCGATCGTAACCGAAACCAACTGAGATGAAGACAGCGGGTTTTTGCCTTGGAGTAACAATGCATAAACAGCGTCGGCGGTGGCCTTTGTTGTCTTCCAAGCTTGCGTTTGTTTCTGCTTGAGCAACCAGATCTTCAGCTCTTCGACTGATGCTTGATCATCTAAGACTTCATCGAAGGCCTCGATCATCAAAGCCTGCGATTCGATAGGAGCTCGATACCAGAACCAGCTATTGCCCTCTTCTCGCCAGAATTGGCCCATCTCATCGTCTGTCAGTGATCTTTCGGTCAACGACTTCATGATCGCTGTCGCAGTGGTCGCATCACCGAGTCGTTTCATTGCGATCGCGACATGGCCTTGGGATTGTCGTCCGCCAAGACGGTTCCAATGTTGCCGATGTTTTCCGACGAAATAGTCAAATGCCGTTCTATACTTTGCCGCAATAGGTTTTTCTTTAAGAAAGAACGTACGGCCATAAAGATAGAACGCCAACGCAGAGCTGACATTTTCATCGTCCAGATCGTCCCGTGCTTTTAGTTCCTCGTATCGACGCGTAATCCACCAGTCCAGCCTGTCGACGGCCTTGAAAGCAGACTGCAACTCAACTTCGGCCCCCATCTTTCTTAGTCGTCCGAATCCCGTCGTGATGTAAAGTGTCAGATAATCGTTCGCGCGTCCACCGGGGAACCACGGCCACGCGCCGTCGGACAATTGCATTTCACGTAAACGGTTGGCCGCTTTTTGAATCTCGTTCTTCATGCGATTGGTATCGAACAAATTTCCAACGTTGCGACGCGCTTGGCTTTCGTCTTTGCCGTCGGCCAGCCAAGGAGATTCGGCGATCATAACATTTCGTAGATCGTCGTTCTTCTCCAGAGGACTTAGCAGTGCGTCGGTACCCCGCCACTGCTGAAAGATGGTCCCAATGCGGTCATTGCTTTTAACGATATGTTGTCCCAACGCGTTTGCGTAAAGCCGATTGAAAGTCTGCTCACTGCATTGGTGAGGATATTCCATCAGGTACGGCAGTGCCATCACCGCATACCAAGACGGGTTGGAGGTCATCTGTACGGTCAGCTTTTGATTTTTTAGGGTGTCACTGGCGTCCATTTTTTCCAGCGCCGCAAAATCAAACGTTCGATTCTGGTTGCCACGAATTGGCAGTGGTAGCGATTCGTTGACCAAAATCCGTTTGGAGAGGACCGGTAAGAAACCCTCCTCGCCGTCGGAAACCGCCGCGTTGCCGGCGACTGCTTTGTAGACGATGGCGCCGACAAAGTCAGGCACTTTCAGTTCAAACGTGTAGGTGCGAGATTCTTTGGCGGGAACTTCGAAGGTTTGTTGAAACTGGCCGTTACCAAATGTTTCGTTCAAATCGTTTTCGTTAAAACCGTCCTTTAGCAACAGCTGCACGGATCCTGTTTGAGCTTTGTCGGATTGATTGACGACTTTAACCGGGAACAGAATCCGATCGCTCTCGCGCAGAAACCGTGGTGGGTTGGGCTGAACCATCAGGTCTTTGCTGGTGGTCATTTCATCAACCAACATTCCCGTTCTCAGTTCAGCGTCATGGGCCAGTCCCATGAACTTCCAAGTCGTGAGCGCTTCGGGAACTTCGAACTCGATACGGACTTTACCGTCTTTGTCCGTCGTTAGGCTAGGAAAAAAGAACGCTGTTTCGTTCAGGTTCTTTCGAATAGCGACTTCGGAAAAATCGGCCGGTGATTCACCGCCGAACTTTGGACCGGATTCCCTACCGGATTTATCGGCGGATTTCTGAATTGAGGACTTAACTAGGTCTGCCACAGAATAGTTTTGGGTTACAAGCCCCTCGGCAGCTGGCTCCATGCGGGCAGACATCGCGGGTGCTACTCCATCAGAGACCGCAGCCCCCAAAGCCCGGCCGCTGAACCCCGACATTCGCTGTCGATCGTAGCGCTGTGGTGACAATGCATGGTCAAAATGGCGGTAGGAGCGGGATCCTGCGCTGTTGTATGGGGGCCGAACGTAGGCAAGTGCGTTTAAGAGGTTGATGGAGTTGGCGAACCTTGGAGTGCGATTCATGTAATCGGTACGGAAAGTCCCCAAGGCCTGATGCCAGTTGTGTGGAGAGAATTGGTCTAGGGAACTGTCATACATCGCAGCAACCATCTCGATCGCCGCGCG
>CAZDBE010000491.1:0-2857 GCA_964503675.1 uncultured Pirellulaceae bacterium
GAGGTCTCCTCGGCATCTCCTGCTGTGAATTCGATCGGTCAACAGATCAAGTTGTGAAGAAGATACCTTTACCTTCGCGGGATTGGGACGAAGGGCGGATCGGCAAGGCCTCGGCCTCGCCGATCCGTCACGTCCGCAATTTGCCGTGCCGGGTGGCCACCGTCTGAAAGGCCTCTCTCAGGTGCAACAGCAGTACCAGGGGGAGGTCTTGCGAAGAATCAAGATGGCAACCAAACAAGTCAGGTACAAGTTCGACGCAGACTCTGGAACTGGGACTATCAAATCGGCACTGTATCCATTATTGGAATTCCAAATGACGAAATCCTGACCGTTAGTAATTCCGTCGCCGTTAAAATCGCCCTGGCTCCATCCCGTTCCAGTCTGGAATTTGAATGTATTCCAAATCACGAAATCGGCACCGTTGACATTTCCGTCTAAATTGGCGTCTCCATACGTCGTACCGATTGCCGCCAGCAAATCATCTGAATCAAAGGGGTCTGATGAGCCTAGCGACGGCCGAAAGCTCACGTCTTGATCCATATTCAAATCCAACATGGGATGAACGGGTGCGCCGTCATACAGATTCACTGCGCCATCGCCATCAACATCCGTGGCCATATCGAGTTCTCTCGACCCGCTTGCCAATCGGTCAATGTCTGACGCATTGACTGAGCCGTCTCCGTCGAAATCAAAACGCAATTGTGCTGTTGGGGCACCAGACTCAGTACAATATCCCCACGCCGCAGCCACCACTCCAGCTTGTCCGACAGTCTTGACTGAGCCCCAACCAGGGCCCGGTGCCATCAAATCGTAAGATGCACTTGCGCTAGCAGAGAATGTGACATTGCAGCCTTGAACCTGAAACGTGTCAAGTTGATTGACACCAGCCACGGTCGCGTCGTAATCAATATTAGGCGTATGAAATCCCACATCCCAAAGAGGCGAGTCATCTACTGCACCCACGGCCAAGAAATGACCGCCCGCATCTGCAACGCCGCCGCTAGCCCCTGGATCAGCCAAAACAGGAAAGGGGCCGGATGCGATTCTATTACCACCCGCAGCCAGATACAGGAACACTGTCTGTACCGGTGACGTTATTCCTGAAGGATCAGAAGAGATAACAGTCCCCATACCAAACGAACCGCCTGTGGTATGCACTCCTGTAGTGCCGTCATGAATAGCGCTCCCCTGAACAATAGCGGAGGCCGAAACCTGCGGAATGTCAAGAGTACCCACCAAATTGGTTGTCAATGCGCCGGCACCCGTGTTCATTGACGTGCTGTAGTGCGGAGGATCAGCATCAAATATGGCACCGGCCGCTGCAGCAAACGGCTCTGCTTCAGAATCCACGTTAACACTGCCATCATTGATGTCGGCACCAGCAATCAAAGTTACGAAGTCGATATTAGATCGAACCTGGGCTTGAACCAACTCTGACCACACAACCAGGACACACACAGCCCCAACTAGAACCCCAAATACACTTCTCATAATAATCTCCAAATGCACATGCGAATTTAGGACACTTAATCTAATTGTACGCTCATAATGAACCCTTACAACAGGTAGGGCAAGCGCACGATCATGGATCGCCAATGTTTGCCGCTTGGCTCTGAGGCCAGGACAATCGCAAGTTCAAAGACTGAAAAACGCGGCAACTTTTGCATCGCAAGCTGCTAAGTTCGTGTCCTGGCGTCCTGCATGCAATGCATGTGTCAAATCCATGGAGATGACCAGTATCGATTTGTCGTTTACGTATTGAACTTTTGCTCTCAAACTTGGCCACACCTCGCTAGCTCGCGATAATTCAATTACCGAGGCGACGTGCGATTGCCCTGGCTCTGGCGCGGGCAAGCACTATTAATGCCCAGTCGTTTGAACCTGGATTGAATCGCCTGTTCGATAGAATCTTCTTGCTTTTGAAAAACTGATCCATTGATTATGAAATCTCAAAGCCCTAGAAGACATCAAAGCGTCAAAGGCGTCACACGTCGGAGCAGATAGTCCGCAAATTGCGAGACGCGGATGCAACTTTGAATGCAGGCAAAGACGTGGCAGCCGCACCTCAGGCCTTGGGAGCAAGCGACTCTACGTACGAGCGTTAGCGCCGTCAGTACGGCGGCATGAAGTCTGAAGAAGCCAAACGGTTGAATAAGCTTGAAGACGAGAACAAGCGTTTGAAACGACTTGTTGCTGATCAGGCGCTCGACATTCAGATGCTGAAGTTCGTATTGGAGGGAAACTAGTGAGCCCCCGGAAGCAAACAGGAGCAATCATGCTGCAATCGGAATTTCAAGTCTCCAAAAGAATGGCCGTTCATTGTGGTTCATACGTGAACCACAACTGCAAGTCGATCGGTTGGCCTTCATCGGCGAAACGTGGGTTAAGAAAAACACGCCCCGGTCTCGGGTCGAGCCTTGAAGGGGAATGTTTTAGTGGCTCTGTTGGTCATTGATGGTGCTGTCAACGGCGATCTGTTTAAGCAACCGCTGATCCCTGTTCTGCATACTGGCGACATCGTGATCATGGATGATGTTTCGATTGGGGTGCGGGAAACGAGCGAAACTGCCGGAGTTTCCCCTTGGTTCTTGCCGCCCCTACAGCCCCGATCTGAAACCGAGATCGAGAACGCGTCCTCAAAGTTCAAGTGGCTGATTAAGAACTCGAAAGAGCGAACGGTAACAGCCCCTTGGAAAAAGTGCGGCGAACTCATCGGGTCATGGAGCAACTAATCCCGTCACTGCGGATCGCTATACTGAAACGCGATGCGTTCTACCCGCCACAGCAAGGTCCTTGTCGCCGCGCGGGCGAAGATTAAAGGTCGGTAATTCCTGCGGGCAGTCCATCACGTCGGTTA
>CAZDBE010000492.1:0-2841 GCA_964503675.1 uncultured Pirellulaceae bacterium
TGAAACCGCCCAGCAATCCACCGCCGCCGAAGCCGCCGCGCGAACTGCCCCAGCTGCCGCCGGCGTGGGCAACATCGCCCGCTGCCAGAGACAATAACAATGCCAGCGCTAAACAAATGCCGGTGGCGCGGCCAAAACAGCGATTGCTCATTAAAATGCTCCTCAATCCATGAATCAAAGTTGCTTCTCCATTCCCAAACAGCCTGTCTTTACGGATGTAAAAAAAGGCAGATGAGGAGGGTTAGTCAGATGATGACGGCTACTTATTGTGCCATGTCACACCATCAATTCAATCAGTCGGAATGGACACAGCACCCAGAATTAGGCAAATAATTGAGGTAAGCCCAATGTATTGTCAGTTTTAGTGGGAATTACGGATAGGCAGCCATGGGTTGTTTCCGATCCCGGTTGTTTCCCAGCTAGTGGTGCTTTGGGAACTGGCTGCTTCGTTTCTTTGGCTTGGAGCAAACAAGGTTACGTTGCGGTTGGAACTAGGGGCTGGAAAACATTGTGGCATTTTGATCTGATAAGTTTATGCAAGGTACCGTTCACATTTTCGATTTTCTGGACCAAGATTTGGGGGAACTGCCCTCGGGCCTGTGCCCTGTTTTTGGAACGGATCGATTTCTGAAGCGACTAGCGATCGAGAAACTGGCCGCTGCTTTTGCTGGGGGCGACGCTGATTTTTCGCCCCAGAACTTTGAAGGTTCGGAAACTGCGTGGGCCGATGTCAACGATGAACTGGCGACGCGCTCTCTATTTGGCGGATCCGGCCCAAAGTTGATCGTCGTTGATCAGGCCGATACGTTTGTGACGGCCAACCGGGAGCGACTGGAAGATGTTGCCAACAATGGCTGCAACGGATTGCTCGTGATCCTTGTCGAAAAATGGGCCGCGAACACTCGGCTATACAAAGCGGCCAATAAGAAAAGCTGTCAGATAAAATGTACTGAACCACTGCAAGGACGCAGCAAACGGCGAGACGACAAAGCGGTGCAGCGGTGGCTGGTCGGGCGTGCTGAATCGCAATACGGTTACCAATTGCCAGCAGTCGGTTCACAGACGATCATTGATTTGACAGACTGCAATTTTGGCCAGATGGATCAGGAATTACAAAAGCTGGCATTGTACGCTGACAAATCAGGCAAGGTTACGCAGACCATTATTAAACAAGCGGTTGGCGGTTGGCGGACACGCACGATGTGGGAAGCTCTGGACGCGGCGATCGACGGCGATGCAAAAACAGCGCTGACGTTGCTGGATCAATTGATTCGAGGCGGCGAGTATCCGTTGGCGCTATTCGGACAGTTGGCTTGGTCGTTGCGCCGTTATGGACAGGCAACTGAGATCGTCTACCAGCAAATGCGATCGGGGCAGAAACCTCAATTGGGAAAAGCAATTCAAGAAGCGGGTTTCAAGAACTGGAACGGCGAACTTGAAAATTCTGAGAAGCGGCTGAAGCAACTGGGCTCTCAACGCGCTGGCCAAATTTTAGACTGGATCCGAGAAGCCGACTTGCAGTTGAAACGCTCTCACTCCAAAGAAGATCGGGGACGATTGGTGTTGGAGAAATTGATCGTGCGAATGTCGTCGCAACTGGCGCCGTCGTAGATAAAGCGTCCTGAGCGTTCCGCTTGTGTTGAGGATGAACAAGTGAGATGCTTGCAACAGGTTGCACATCTCAATTCAAAAGCTGCTGTATGTCGTCGGCCGTTAGCGTGCGTAGCATCGATTCGTCAGCTTGGATGATACTGTCAGCGAGGTCACGTTTGGATTGTTGTAATTCAACAATTTTTTCCTCAACGGTGTCGCGACAAATCACTCGGTAGGCGATCACCGGACGCGTCTGCCCCATGCGATGGGCTCGGTCAATCGCCTGTGCCTCCACTGCCGGGTTCCACCATGGATCAAGCAAATAGACATAATCGGCTGCCGTCAAATTTAGGCCGTGCCCACCTGCTTTGAGACTGATTAAAAACGCGGAAACGGATGGGTCGTCTTGGAATCGGCTTACCGGAACTTGTCGGTTGGAAGTCTGCCCGTCCAAATACTCGTAGTTAATCTTTGCAGCGTCGAACTGTTCGCGCACCAGCGCCAACAGCGAAGTGAATTGTGAAAACACTAGCACCTTGTGTCCTTCGGCGACTACTTCCTCGACCTGTTGCTGTAGCAATTCCAATTTAGCACCCGGCTTATTGTCCCTGTCCAACAACCGCGGATCGCAGGCTGCTTGTCGCAGCCTTAACAGGGCCTCGAGTACGTGGATCTTCGATTTGCCGATGCCTTCGGTCTCTACTTTTTTCTGCAATTTCACTTGGTAGAAGGTTTTCAATTCCTCGTATTTCTTTTTTTGCGCAGGCGTCATGTCGCAGAACAGTGTCTGTTCCGTTTTGGCAGGCAGGTCTTTGAGAACTTGTTCCTTTGTCCGCCGCAGAACAAACGGCTGCATGGCCTTAGAAAGAGACCGCATGACGCGTTTTCGTTCTTTCTCACTACTCTTGCCAAGGCGAGTTAGCTTTTCGAACTTGCCTGACGCTCCCAGCATTCCAGGGTTAAGAAATTCGAACAGCGACCATAGTTCGCCAAGGTGATTCTCCACTGGAGTTCCAGTCATGGCCAATCGATGGTCGGCAACGATCAGCTGAGACGCTTTCGCAACTTGAGCTGCCGCGTTCTTGATCGCCTGTGATTCGTCGAGGACCGCGTAGTCGAAATGCACCTTTGCCAGTTCAACGATGTCTTTTCTCAGCGTGCCGTATGTGGTGATCAGTACATCAAAGCCATCGCATTTGTTCAATCGCTGTTTTCGATCGGTCCCCGTGTAGTTAAAGAACTTTAGAC
>CAZDBE010000493.1:0-2830 GCA_964503675.1 uncultured Pirellulaceae bacterium
TATTGGAGGTGCTGATGCGGAGATTTCTAACACCTTCAACGCTGCGATCAACGACGTCGTTGATATAAGTAACATCGACACCCTTCAGCATGGAGTCTTCTTCACGGCAAGTGCTCTAAATTCGAGTCTTGATAGCATTGATTTTGGATTCAACTTTAATGTCGTGACTCACGTCAGTGACTCCAACGTCAACGCTCAGGGGTCACTGGAACAGTTTCTCATCAACGCCAACGAAATATCGGGCGAAAACCGGATGGTTTTCGTGCCGGGAGTGGATGCCAACGCATCTTCCAATGGTGAAAGCTGGTGGAGGATTGGCGTCAATGAACTATTGACGAAGATCCAAGATGACCGGACCATTATCGACGGTCGCGCGTGGCAAGTACCAACCAATGGCAGCAACGATCCGCTGATGCGAAATGATCTCAATCCGAGCAATGTAAACGGTTCACTGATTGGTTCCGTTGGTGTCGCAAGTGATAAACTGGGTGATCCAACACAGGCTGCCATTACTGGCATTGATGCCCCTGATCTTGAAATCGTTAACACATCCGGGGGTGACCTTGAGTATGGACTGGAGATTCGCCCAACCGACAGTAATCAAGTCTTGGAAGGCGTGGAAATAGCTAATGTTTCGATTCACGGATTTGGAGATGGCGGATTAGATTCTGGCAACATATTCGTTAATGGCAAAGGGCGAGGTAACGGCATAGATAAGGAGGTCACTGGTTTCCGCATTTCTGGGACTGTGATCGGTGCCGCTCCAGATCCTACATTTTCGTTCGCTGGTGATCCGGACAATCGTGGAGCGAATATTGTCGTTCAATCAGCGTCAGGCTCAGATAGCACAACACCCAATGAAGTTTCAAACAATTTGATTGTCGATGCAGACTATGCCGGTATTCGATTCGATTCGCCACTGTTTACCAGTTCCAATTCAACTAAATACTGGTTGGTTGAGGACAACGTTATTCGAGACAATGGGCA
Organism: uncultured Pirellulaceae bacterium; assembly: GCA_964503675.1. Taxonomy (GTDB): domain Bacteria; phylum Planctomycetota; class Planctomycetia; order Pirellulales; family Pirellulaceae; genus Mariniblastus. The sequence goes on from CAZDBE010000493.1 coordinate 988, forward strand.
ATTGAACTCCGATGAAGGCGATGGAATTTATCTGCAGGCCTTCGCATCAGAGATCTCAATCATAGGTAACTACATCGGTGGCAACGCCGCCTTTGGAATCGACACTCTTTTTGGTCTTGGTGATTATCTGATTCAGTCAAATACGATCACTGGCAATGGGCGGGCCACCGACGAAGCAGGTGGGATACGTCTGAGTGGTAGTGTCGGTAGCGAAGTCATCGGGAACTCGATTGTCAATAACGATGGAAGTGGTGTCGTCGTCTCCAGTGACCTAGGGCTTCTTGGCCCGGCCTCGACTGAGAATCTGATTTCGAAAAATGAATTCTCTGACAACGAAGGAATTCCAATTGATCTCGTTCACTCCAGCGATACTACATCTCAACAACGCGGCGATGGAACTTCTTTGTCAAGCGGGCGTGATGGCGACGCAGGCAACGACGGAATTGACTCGCCCGAGATAGACTCTGTCACCTTCGACAATAATCAATTGTTAGTCAGATTTTCAGCCAATGGTCCGTTGGTGGACTCCAACAGCAATAATGTACTAGACGCTGATGAAATTGGGTCTGTTGAGCTTTACCTTGCAGAATCTGGGAGTGGCGATTCTCTGGCTGGAGAAAGTTACGGGGAAGGTGCTTCATTCATCGCTTCGGTTGATGGATCTCAATTCTCGCTTGTAAATGGCCAGTGGGAATTGATCATTGACCAGCCATCCTTTGGATGGCCCGGCGGCGCGTTCTCGGACGGCGATTCGATTACAGCTATTGCCATTGACGACGTAAATAACACATCCGAATTTGGGAAGAACGTTGGCGTTAACTTTCCTCCTGTCGCCCTAAACAGCCCCTTCAGAGCACTCGAGAATGAGACGGTTGCGTTGAGTGCGGCCGATTTCCAGTTTACGGATGGCAATGCTGCTGATGCTACACAGTACGAGAGTCTTCGTATTGTTACATTGCCCAGTTCTGATAGCACACTGCAACTTCTTGGAATCGATGTATCAGCAGGGGATGTGATCGCTTGGGATGATATCGCTGATTTGACCTTTTTTGGCGACAAAGACAAAGTCGATTCGTTTACGTTTTCTGTCAGCGATGGCATTGCTGAAAGTAACACGGCCACAATGACAGTTACGATCGACAAGAAGAACGATCGCCCTACCTTGGATTCCATTGGTCTACAGGTGTTTCAAGAAGGCGACGCCGTTTCTCTCGACGTTCGTGCGCTAGGTAACGCCAGTGACGACGACAACGCCTATGATGATTTGTCTGTCATTATTGAGAACGACCCTTCCGGACTGTTCGTCTACGATTCCGTTTCAAAGCTAATAACTTTGTCCGGGTCAACAGAGCTACTGGACGCAAATGATCTCAATTATCAAATCACGGTATCGGTGACCGACGGACTAGAGTCTTCAACTTCTCGGGATATCGACGTATCCATTGAGAACGTCAACGACGCGCCGGAATTTAGCAATACGGGACTGTTGATAAATGTTGACGAAGGTGACGCGGCAAATCTCGATCTGCTTAACGTTGGCGGAGTGTATGACATTGACTCTCCGGTTGGGGATCTTTTTCCGACGATTGTTGGCGGTGCAGATGCTGCTCTGTTTGAGTATCACGCGGCAACCAATGACATTAGATTGATTGCTGGTTACGAGCTTCCAACGGGCGCTTCAGTGGATCTTGAGGTAGAAGTTGCGGCCTCTGACGGAATTGATGTTTCCGCCCCACAACTGGTCATCGTCCGAATTAACAACGTCAATGACGCTCCAACGACTACCCTCGTCACGTTGTTGGATGGTCAGGAAAACAGCGATCGTGTCATCACCGAGGCGGAG
>CAZDBE010000494.1:0-2827 GCA_964503675.1 uncultured Pirellulaceae bacterium
GCACAGATTCCACTAGGAAGACCGTCGAGCGGTTGGCTGGCCTTGCGCGGCAGGTCCTTTTCCCAGTGGTAACAAGCATCGATATAGCCCTCGACATGCTTTACGCAAGTTAGAACATCCGGGTCGGAGATTTTTGAACGGTCGATACGAGAGCCCTCCAATGTTCTAAAGTCTTTACAGCCCACGAGAACCAGCATCCAAGGGACTGCAGTAATAAAGCGTCGCCGCGACACTGCTATCGGCGCCGGCTCCGATGCTGGCGTTCTTTTTTGTCTCATGCCGTAGTGTCCATGCATTGTGGATTAGCTGGGCCGAATCGAATTCCCCAAAATTACTATTGGTTTCAACAAGTAGTTTAGATTCTCTGCAAAAGCGACGCAAATTTGTTATCGCCCTCCCCTAAGCGCGTATCCAAGTTTCAGATTTTCAGGTGTTGCTTGGGTGCATTAAGCAGGAAGGTTGGCGGTTTCTGGGTGTTCTGGGCGGAAGAGCGAGTCAATTCGCCATTGTTGCCGTCGGATGATTTCGCTAACGTCCGCATCTACATTAGTTAACTGATTTGATCACCAAGATCCGACTACAGCGAACGAGCAATTAAAAGATGAAACTGATACCACTTCCACTGGTACTGTCGAATCCAAACCAATTCAACCGCTTCCTAATGATGCTTGCCATGGTCTCAAGCCTCTCGGTAGCAGTCATGGTGTTGGATGGCCACGCACACGCGCAAATTTTTCGACAGTCGGCCATCTCACATCCGGAGATCGGATACCAAGGGATGGTCTCGTCTCAGGATACTTTTTCGACCAAGGCGGCCGCTGACGTATTGGCCGAGGGCGGCAACGCGATTGATGCTGCCGTCACCGCTGGATTTACGATGGCGGTAACGCTTCCCCGAGCCGGAAACATTGGTGGCGGTGGATTCATGCTGATTCACAATGCAAAAACGAACCAACAAACGGCGATCGACTATCGGGAACAAGCTTCATCAAACGCGTCGCAGGACATGTTTTTGGACGACGACGGCAATCCGGTCGATGACCTTTCACAGATAACTCATCTCGCTGCCGGCGTGCCGGGAACGGTTCGAGGTTTCGAGTTGGCGTTAAAAAAATACGGCACGATTGATCTTGCCCGAGCACTCGGCCCGGCGATCGAATTAGCTGAACAGGGGTTTCCCGTAAGTGAGGACTTGCACGAATCGTTGCTGCACTATCAGGACGAATTCGCTCTCTCGCCAGAAGCGCAGCAGGTATTCTATCAACCTGACGGAAGCCCTTGGCCCGTGGGGGCGATGCTGGTTCAAAAAGACCTAGCGGCCAGCCTGCGATTGATCGCAGAGAACGGAGCTGATGAATTTTACGAAGGTTCCATTGCCAAAAAAATTGTCGCCGACATGAGAGACAATAAGGGCATTATCAACGCTCAAGACATGAAGACATACGAGGCGGTTGAAAGAGAGCCGCTGCAAGGTTCCTACCGAGGACTGAAAGTTGTCTCGATGCCTCCGCCTAGCTCCGGTGGAACTCATCTGATTCAAATGCTGAACATCCTCGAGCGATTTCCGATGGAGCAGTTCGGGCACAATTCGGCTGACAGCGTTCACGTCATGACCGAGGCGATGCGAATGGCTTACGCGGACCGGTCAAAATACTTGGGGGATCCCGGCTATGTTTCGATTCCGATGGATCGCCTAACCTCAAAGAAATATGCTCTCGCGATGTCGAAGAAGATTGACATGGATTCGGCTTCGCCCAGCCTCGGCGTTTTTCCCGGAACCGAAATGAAGTCTCCTTACGAGAGTCACGAGACGACCCATTTCAGCGTTATCGATGCGACCGGCAACGCGGTCTCCAATACTTACACGCTTAACTTCAGCTACGGTAGCAAATTGATGGTGCCCGGGACGGGGATTTTGTTGAACAATCAGATGGACGACTTCAGCAGCAAGCCCGGTGCGGCAAACGCGTATGGATTGATTGGTGGCAAGTGCAATGCGATCGAGCCGGGGAAGCGCATGTTAAGCTCGATGACGCCTACATTTTTGTTCAAGGAAGACGGTACTGTTGTGGCCACCGGAAGTCCAGGCGGCAGCCGCATCATTAATGTGGTGCTTCAGATGATCGTCAATATAGTGGACCACAACCTATCGGTCGCCGAAGCGACGGTGGCACCCCGTTTTCACCATCAGTGGTTTCCGGACGTGTTGCACATTGAAAAAGGGTTCAGTCCTGACACAATCCGTTTACTGTCCAGCCGCGGTCACAAGCTGAAAAAACAGTCTGCGATGGGATCCACGCAGACGGTTGCCAAGCAAAACGGGATGTTTGTGGGGTTCAGCGACTTGCGACGGCGAAACAGCCTTACTTTGGGAGTGCCGAAGTATGTTGACCGGCCAGCTCGGCTGTTGGCGGGAGATCAGAAGCCGAGGATCGAAAAAGGCAGCATAAGCGTTTCTTCTGGTTCGAGGACTCCCGTGAAAGTGCTCAAAGCCAGCTTTTCTAAGTAGAGCAAGTATATCGAAGAAGTTCCAAGCGGTGTCCAGTGAGCGAACTTGTCTCGCTTTGCTTTTCACCGCTGCCGCAGGGATGAAAGTAAGCTTCGCTAGTTTTGCAATTGTCGAGGTTAAAGTTCTCGCAAAATCCGGTCGAACCAATAGTTGTCACCGGTGTCGGAAGCTGGTGGGTGGAAAAAACGAATAATCGCCAATGTTTTGCTATCTTTCGCGGCCTACTTGACCGATACACTAAGTCAAATACACTTTGTGACAATAAGGCGTCGTGGCCAAGTGGCTAAGGCAGCGGATTGCAAATCCGCCATCGTGGGT
>CAZDBE010000495.1:0-2826 GCA_964503675.1 uncultured Pirellulaceae bacterium
GGATTGAGAGGCCTACACAAAGTAACGGTGGAGACTACCGAGCTACTTTGCGAATGCTGTGGCTTCTTAACGCCGTCCAATAGGCATTCGGCCGTCAGCAGATTTTGCGCGAGCTGAGCGAACTGCTGCTTTGCCGGTCTGCGAAGTGCCGGTTAGATAGTTGTCGATTTGGGCGTCGGCTCGGACGCGCTGCATCTCTTCGCCCATTGCCAATCGCATCTTCTTCTCAAGAATATTGGCGTGAAGCTCTTCTTTGACGGCATCAAAATCGCTGACCTTGGGATTCGTAAATCCTTTGCAATAGAGAATCGCCCAATGCTCGCCGATCTGGATGACCTTGGAACGCTCACCCTCGGAAAGACTAAAGGCTTCCTTCTCAAGTTCTGTTTTGCCGCTGAAACGTTGGATCGGTGGAACTTCTCCGTAATTGTTCTTGGAAGCCGGTTCGATCGAATATTGATGAGCCAGCTGTCCAAAGTACTCGGCGGTTGGATTGGCGGCGGCCATCTTCCACACCTTGGTCGCAGTACGTTGGTCTTGAAGCACGATAGCCAGAACCTCGACACCCGGTCCAAAATTTGCCTCGAATCCTTTTTGCATGTCCTCTTCGGAGACCTTGACCTTGTCTTGGACCAGTGCTTTGAGCGCAACCGATGGCCAGACTTGGTCTTCAATATAGAAGTCGATTTTGCTGGCGTCGTTGCTGGTCACCGAAGCCAAATACTGCGCAACGGCTACCTTGCCCTCGGCATCTGCAAATCCTGCAGCAGTCGCGGCACGGTCGATTTCTCGGTTGAGGTCTTCTTGTTCGACGGAGGTGCCAGAACTTTCGAGTGCTTGGACCAGCAGGCTACGGGTAATTTCAACGTCCAACATCATCTTGCCAAAACGCGTAATGCATTCCTCAGCAACCTGATTCTTCAGGACTTTGGAACCATTGACGACTGCGGCCACGCCGGGCATTTGTTTGGCAAGTTTTGGATCATTCATCACGTTGACGATCTGAGCCGATTCTTGAAGTTCTTTAAACAACTCGACTGCAGAGTCACGAAGCTTATCTCGCGCGATCTCCTCCAGTAAACGCTCGTGGACTGATGCAGTTTGTTCGGGAGTCAGTTGCTCGGCTTCAAAGATGCGTTCACAACGCATGATTAAAAAGGTGTCTTCAAATTTGACCACGTCAGAAATTTGTCCTACCTGTAATCCAAAGGCCACTTTTTCAAACTGTGGGAAACCGCTGTTGCGACGCACTGGCGGGAGCAAGCCGCCCATCGAAGCGCTGTTGGTGTCGATGGAGTGTGCTTTGGCGATTTTTTCAAAAGATTCTGGTGCGGACTTTAGTTGTTCGCTGATCAGCCGAGCTTTCTGCAAGTCAGACAGCGCGATCTGACGAATCTGCACCTTCGCGCCAAACTCGTATTCCATACGTTCGGCCAGTTCCGTAGGCGTCACCTCAATGGCCGCTTCGGCCAATCGGCGGAGCGCCAGTTCATTCCAAACAATGTCATTCTTATAGCGGTCCGAGCTGACATTACGTCGCGTTTGAATCAGTTTCATATAGCGGTCGGCCGACATGCCAAACTTTTCAGCTTTTTCGACGATCGCGTTATTGATGTCACCTTCAGTGATCTGAATGCCTTGCTGCTTTAGTTCGTTCATTATCAACAGCTTATTGATAATGCTTTCCAACACGTCGCTGCCGAAACGGCGCATGGTTTCTTTGGCCAGTTGCTGCCGCGAGATGGAGCGACCGTTAACGGTGGCCAGAGTGGGGATTCTCTTGGCTGCCGCTTGGGGAGGATTTTGCTGTTGCGCAAGGGCATTGGATGGAGTGGGGCAACAGAGTGTGATTCCAATCGCTGCCAATGCTATAGCGTTCAGTGGGCGGAAAAGACTCAACACGCGATTGATTTGGTGGTGCGAAAACGTCAAAGCTGACATCGGTTACTCCGTTAACCTTAAGGATTTAGGCAGATCCATCTGCCTTCGCCGGCGACCGGTAAGCCGTCAGCCAAACTTGAGCCAAAGTATTAAAAAACATTGGACTGGGGTCAAGACAAGTTCTCACTTGCTGCCAGTGAAGGAGTTGGAACTAAAAGTGCTATCAGCTTTGCACTTGAGGGTAGGCAGTTGACGGGAGATTGGGCCACGGATCGCTATACAACCGGCATGATCTGTACGACCGCCGCGCTGCCGAGCGATTGAGATGTTCGTGTCGTGAATGGGCTACAGGGAATGTAGGGGCAAAAACGATATTCGATTCTGTAACCGAATTTCCTCTTAATTTGATAGGCATAGTGATGACCCTGACAAAGAATGCCCGCCTACTGTTCGCATTTTCATTTGTGGCGATTTTTGGCAGCTTTTTGATCGAATCTGAAAGCCAAGCTCAGTATTTTCGTCGCCCGCCTGGACAAGAGCTGGGGCGATTTCTGGGGTTAGGCTACGGAAACGGGTATCACTGCCGTACGCCAGGGCCGCACGCAGACTACTACAATCCTTACAGCGCCAACAATTCTCATCTTGTTTCGAGCAACGTATCTCCCGGGCGATACAACTTGAACTCCGGCTACGCTATCGGCGGCATGAACGGATCGGTTCCGCACTCGGTGTATACGGGAACTCAGTCCAACGGTTACTCGGTATTTGAAGGCTTGCCGGGGCAAACCGTGTCGCCTACGTTTGAGCCGGTCACTCGGCAAAAGTCTCGATTCCAAGAGGATCTCGAAGAGCGTAATTTCGAAGACGAACTTGATCTCGACGGGGATGAAGAAATTGCCGAGCCTGCCCAAGGCAACGACGGTTATGGTTCACGTCTTGGAGATG
>CAZDBE010000496.1:0-2811 GCA_964503675.1 uncultured Pirellulaceae bacterium
AACTTTTACGGTGAAGAGACGATCGCCGGAAAGAAATTCTACACTGCCATCTATGCGGACAGCGCGGTGGCCAAAGCCTGTTGGGATTGCCATAACGAACATGGCAACCGAGGCGATGACTATCCCGAATTCAAAGAGGGAGATGTGATGGGTGGTGTTGTTGTTCGTGTCCCCATGGACTGATACGCATCTCAGCTTTCTATCACGAAACCTGTCAAAGCTTCCATTCACTAGAAAGTTTCCAAGGACTTTCTAGCAACGCTGCGGTTCTCCGTCGAGGCATTTCTGCATATGCCTCGACGGAAACTGTGTTCAACAAATCATTGACCAAACGAGGAACTTACGATGACCCCAGAACAAAAAGAGCTAGTCCAGTCTAACTGGAAAGATGTCGAGCCTATTTCCGAAACCGCAGCCGATCTATTTTACGGCAAACTATTTGAGCTTGATCCCGCCGTGCGAAGCATGTTCAAAGGGGACATGAAAGAGCAAGGAAAGAAGCTGATGCAAATGATTGGCGTGGCAGTTCATGGCTTAGACAACTTGGGCGAACTCACACCTGCCATCGCCGCAATGGGAAAGCGACATACGGGCTACGGAGTAGAGGACAGTCACTACGAAACTGTCGGTGAAGCCCTCCTATGGACACTCGACCAAGGGTTGGGAGAGAAATTTACCGCTGACGCCAAAGAGGCCTGGACCATCGTGTACACGACGCTTGCGACCGTCATGAAGGACGCCGCTTCCGAAACTGGGACGGCTTGATGGTTGCTCCTGCTGGCAACCGCCAGCGCTCCCAGCAAGAATCACTTGACGATGCCAAACCACAGACATTGGTGATCGTTGGAAATGGGATGGTGGGGCATGCACTGTGCGCGAAACTAGTTGAACTTGAAATGCACCGGCAGATGAAGATTGTCGTGTTTGGTGATGAGCATCAGGTTGCCTATGACCGCGTAAATCTGAGCCAGTTCTTTGATGGCAAGACAGCTGAAACTCTTCAACTCAAGCCTCCACAATGGTACGACGACAACGGAATCGAGTTGCGTACCGGCCAACGTGTTACACGGATCGATCGTGCTCGCAAACGAGTGTTCAGTGGTGAAGACGAATCGATGTGCTACGACCAGCTTGTCCTAGCAACTGGATCAAGCGCTTTCGTTCCGCCTGTCAAAGGAGTTGATTCGGACGGCGTATTTGTCTACCGGACGATCGAGGATCTGGAGGCGATCAAAGCGTGGAGCAGCAAAGCGACTTCGGCAGCGGTCCTTGGAGGAGGTCTTCTGGGGCTGGAGGCAGCAAAAGCGCTGGTCAACCTAAATCTTAAAACCCATGTTGTCGAAATGGCCCCTTCCTTGATGCCACGGCAACTGGACTCCAGTGGCGCGGCGGTGCTTCAAAAAAAGATTGAAGCGATGGGAATCAGCGTACACACTTTGAGGAGGACCGGCGAGATTGCCATGAAGGGCGCTCGCCACACTTTGCATTTCAACGGCGGCGAGGAACTTAGTGTCGACATGGTGGTCGTGTCGGCAGGCATTCGCCCGCGCGACGAACTTGCTCAAGAGTGCGGATTAGACCTTGGTCGGCGCGGCGGAATTAAGGTCGATGATGAATTGAGAACTTCTGACGAAAGCATTTTTGCAATCGGTGAATGCGCCTCGCACGACGACATCATTTACGGTCTGGTCGGACCCGGCTATCAGATGGCAGACGTACTTGCGGCGAATTTGGCGGGAAGTCGAACAGGCAAGCGCAAACGATTCGACGGCGCTGATCAATCGGCCAAACTCAAACTACTGGGCGTGGACGTAACCAGCTTGGGTGTGCCAATTGGCGACATTCCGTTTGCCACTACCACCAGTGCCACTTCGGAAGAAGGCCCCGATCAAACGTATCGAAAACTTATCTTGCACAAACGCCAATTGGTCGGCGCTCTTGCGGTTGGCCCGTGGGATGAGATTGGGCGCGTCCAGCAGGCGATTGCTGCCGGGCGCCGATTATGGCCTTGGAATTTGGCCCGTTTTGAATTGACCGGAAAAATATGGAAGACGCCAGAGACGCAGTCCGTTGCGAGCTGGCCAGATAGCGCGACAGTGTGCAGCTGTTTAAAAATTAGCCGAGGCACGCTCAGCCAAGCGAAATCCGAAGGCTGCTCCACCGTCGAGGCGCTAGCATGCGCGACGGGCGCCTCAACGGTTTGCGGATCTTGTCGACCTTTGTTGGCTGATCTTGTTGACTCCCAAGTTGAACCACCTTCAAAGATAAAGCCGGGATTAGCGATTGCAGCGGTGTTTGCCGCGGCGTTATTGAGTCTCTGGTTGATTGTGGGCGAGGTGCCGTTTGCAGATTCTGTGAACCACGTGATGCACCAAATCGATTTCATCTGGCGGGACTCATTTTGGAAACAGGTTACTGGATACACCTTGGTCGGTGTTGCCGTGTTGGGATTGGTTCTACCATTGAGGAAACGATTAAAGCGTTTCACGTTTGGTAGCTACGGGTTTTGGCGGACCGCTCACGCGGTCGTTGGCACATTGACGATCCTTGGGTTGATTGTTCACACCGGCATGCACATGGGAGCCAATTTAAATTTCATGCTGTCATCGGTATTTATAGCCATCAATGTAACGGGAGTGGCGGTCGCCGTCGTAACCACTATGGAAGCCAAAGCAACGGGTGACTTGATGATTCAAGTACGTAAGTGGCGTCCGAGGATTTCAAACATACATCTATGGTTACTATGGCCGCTGCCGGCCCTTCTGGCGATCCATATTTTCTGCGTTTACTACTACTGATTTTGAAATGCAA
>CAZDBE010000497.1:0-2799 GCA_964503675.1 uncultured Pirellulaceae bacterium
AAAAAATGGAGTGGAGAAGCCCCTGAGACGGCGGATGGGATGAGAACGCTTAAGGCTTTTGACCTCCACTCCGTTGTAACACATTTGCAAAGTGGATGCCAATCTATCGGCCCGCGCTCCGAAAAGCATCTTCACGACTTAAATAACCCTGTTTTACTGGAAAAACAGCAAGGAAAACTTTCTGCAATCATTTGAAGATTTCTTTTCCGCACCTTCTCAAGCTTGGTAGGCCGCTGCATTCGTCTCGTTTTGAGATCCGATTTTCGTTTCGAGATTTTCTGGCCAGCCGCCGGCATTTTCGAAAGGCTTTGGCAAGAGGATGGACAACCGAATTGGGAAAATCCGCTGGATTACCCAGCGAGTGTAAAATAGCGGCCGAAGAGCCCCCAGCCTGTGCACAAATTCGCAAGCGACTCTATCAGAACGATCAAGTCAAGCCAGTATCTGTATCCCCCGACCGGACCGTCGTGCTTACAATGCAGAATCAATCGGCCCTAATAGTCTTTCTAACCGAACTATCGAAAATGGAACAATCGCACATCAATCAAGCCGGAACTCGTCCAAAACGCCCCGCAAGTGTTTTGGCCTTTGCCGCCTTACTCAGCGTATTCATTTGCGCATCTGGAGCTTGCCAAGAACCACCGACCGGCCAATCTGGCTCTTCGGCCAAAGCCCCCATGTCGGCAGGTTCATCAGCGAAGGCAGCTCCCGCTATCGTTACTGGCGAGATCGAAAAAATACGTAAGACAGATCAAGAGTGGCGAGCTCTACTGACGCCAGCCGAATACGAAGTGACTCGAAACAAGGGAACAGAGCGCCCGTTCACTGGCAAGTATTGGGACAACAAGCAAGCCGGAACCTACATTTGCAAGTGCTGCGGACTTCCCTTATTTGATGCGTCTACCAAATTCAAATCCGGCACCGGCTGGCCAAGCTTCTTCAAAGCGATCGATGACACTGCTGTTACCTCAATTGAAGATCTCTCCCACGGAATGCGTCGGACTGAGAACACCTGCAACCGCTGCGATGCACATTTGGGACATGTCTTCAACGACGGTCCAGCCCCGACTGGAAGGCGGTACTGCATTAATTCGGCCTCACTTAAATTTGTGCCAGCCCAGCCCCAACCGACCAATATGGCTCCGTTAACACAAGACAATGGAGTGGCAAACCCTCTCCAAACTAACCAGCCATCCCCTTAGGTCGCCCGCCAGCAAAATTGCCAACGCCCCCTAATTGCCGATTTTGGCGGTTCTCATCCCCTTACTGTTACCTCCTTTCGGACGTTGTCAGATCGATTGATCTGAATACAATATGCTCTTTCAAAACGGGCTTGGGATTTCTGCCTTCGCTTCGTCTTCCCGTCATCCTTCACCTGAAACTGATTCATGAGCACTACCACACAAATCAAGCCGGGCGTTGTCTCTGGTGAGGCACTGGACCAATTGCTGGCTAATGCCAACCAGAACAACTATGCGATGCCAGCGGTCAACGTCGTCAGCACTATGTCCGTTAATGCAGTTCTGGAAACTGCGGCCGCAGTCAACTCGCCTGTCATGGTGCAGTTCTCCAACGGTGGTGGTTCCTACTACGCCGGCAAAAGCCTTTCCAACGATAACCAAGCTGCTGCGATCGCAGGTAGCATCTCTGGTGCTCATCATGTTCACCAAATGGCCGCACACTACGGCGTTCCAGTTGTCCTGCACACTGACCATTGTGCTAAGAAACTTCTTCCTTGGATCGATGGCTTGTTGGATGCCGGCGAAAAGCACTTTGAGCAAACTGGCCAACCGCTTTACAGTTCCCACATGCTGGACCTGTCTGAAGAGTCTCTCGAAGAGAACGTCGAAATCAGCTGTAAGTACTTCGAACGCATGGCCAAAATGGGTATGACGATCGAAGTTGAGCTGGGCATCACCGGTGGCGAAGAAGATGGCGTCGACAACACAGACGTCGACAGCTCCAAGCTTTACACGCAACCGTCAGAAGTGGCTTACTTCTATGAAGAGCTAAGCAAGATCTCTCCGAGCTTCACGGTCGCGGCTGCTTTCGGTAACGTCCATGGCGTTTACAAGCCGGGTAACGTTAGCCTGCAACCGATCATCTTGAAGAACTCTCAGGATCACATTAAAGAAAAGCATGGCACCGGCGATCTACCAGTTAACTTCGTCTTCCATGGTGGATCAGGATCTTCGCGGGAAGAGATTCGCGAAGCTATCGACTACGGTGCGATCAAGATGAATATCGACACCGACATGCAGTGGGCGACATGGCAGGGTGTTCTGGAATACTACAAAGCCAACGAAGGTTACCTGCAAACGCAGTTGGGCAACCCTGACGGCGACGACATTCCAAACAAGAAGTACTACGATCCACGCAAGTGGCTGCGTAAAGGCGAAGATCAATTCGTCGCTCGTTTGAAAGAAGCGTTCGAAGATCTGAACTGCATCAACCGCTGCGAAGGCCTTGTGTAAGGCTTAGTAACTGCTGTTGAAAAACTCAAACCAAGAAAGTCCCTCTTCGTTCAAATGAAGAGGGGCTTTTTCAATTCCCGTTCTTCACTGTGGCTAAAGTCCAATGACGATCCGAGGTCATCGTAACGCACCTTCGATCAAATCCCAATGACTCCACAATGTCGGCCACCTCGCGGGCCGTTAACGCGGATCTGAGCGAGTCCGCGAACAGCCGCTGGCTCTCGCTCGTTTCTTTTCCGGCATACTGTTTAACCAACGCATCGAGCGTTTTCTCATCAGCCGGTCGAACCAAATCTCTGGCAAACAGGATCCCGCCGGCTTCGGT
>CAZDBE010000498.1:0-2792 GCA_964503675.1 uncultured Pirellulaceae bacterium
TATCTGATAGCAAACCTCAAACACTGCAACTTCAAAACTCACGCGTCGGGTTAGTATTTATTTTTCGGTTTCGCCGTTGGCAGCTTCCATGTAGCGTTCCACGATATCGCGGTAGCGAGCAGGAAGTTTTTCTTTGACGGCGTTGTTGGCCGGGTCGCGACTGCGATCGCGCAATCGACTCCAAGGGCTGGCAGGGGAATCATCGTAGCTTTTCACTTCAGCTTTCCCGTTGGGCTGACTGCCGCCTTGATTGTTCTTGCCAGCGGACGGTTTGGGCTTTGGCGCAGAGGGTTTCTTTCCATCCTGCGGCTTTTGCTTGGGCTTCTTGTCGTCTTTAGGATTCTTTGTGTTGCTATTCGAACTACTGGCCTCTTCCTTTTCCGCTTTCTTGATCAGCTCATTGAGCATTTTAACAATCTTGTCTTGCTGTTGCTGCGTATCTGGATCTGTTTTCTGCTGTTCCAATCGCCGACGCGAATAATCCATCCGCAAATGGACGTCAGGTAACGCCCCGTCCTCAATCTTGTCGAGCTTTTCCGCTTGCCGCCAAGCACTAACGCGCATGCGTTCAGGAGCGCTCGGATTCTCTTTAAGAAATTTGATATATGATTTGAACGCTTCCTCTTTCCTTAACAGTCCTGATTGAGCGAGACCCAAGAAGTACTGAGCCGGCCCCTGATGAACAGAAACATCCCCTGCTGACGACGTGAGGTTTTCTAAATGTCCGATGGCATCTTCGTAGCGCTCATGATTCATATAAGTCCGTGCCAAAAAGAACCGCGCATCGGCAGCGAGGTACGCGTCGTCCGATTGCGTCAACGGAGTCAGTTGTCGGACGGCGTCCTCAAGTCGATCATCGTCCGAAGCCTCGACAGCATTTGCATAGTCCGGATACAGGGCAATCAAGCCTTCCGTTAGCGCATCGACAGCGCTATCGGCATGGTCGTTGACAGCACGTTTCGCCTCTTTTCCACGATCTGATTTCAATTTATCTAGGTGGTCCAAGAACGAGCGGACAACCGCATCGTCTCGCCGATCGGCGACGTCACTTTTTACATCGTCGGCAGCCGCCAATGATCCGAAAGACGTAACAGCGGTAAACAAAGCCACGGTCATTAACGACGCGGCAACAGGTTTGGAAAATCGGTATGACTTCATGATTGATTCTCGCTATTGCTGTTTGTTCATGATGTTTTCAGTCATCTCGAGGATCTTTGCCTGCATTTGTGCGGCTTCTTCGATCTCTCCACCGATCCTCTGTTCGAGGCCCGGCTGATTCTTCATCATCTCGAGTTTACTAGTGCGGCGATTGAGCCTGCGCTGTCGCATACGTAATATTTTAAGTTCGGCCGATTGTTTAAGCAACGGTTGTTTACCACCTTGACCGCCTGGACCACCGCCGCCGCCTTGATCATCTTTCTTTTTCTTGGCTTCCTTCAGCGCGTCAAGTAAATCGGCAACTCCGGTCTCAATTTCTTTCTGAAGCAGCTGTGTGAATTGATCCGTTTTGTCGTCCTGAAGAAGGATCGCGGCCGATTCCAAATCGCCACGAATGTCCTGAACCACTTCTGGGAATACGATACTGGTTCCATCCTCTAAGAGCACATCGTAAGCCTGTTGAGCCAATTCGCGGATTTCAAGCTCTTCGGTTGCCAGCCGCAAAATCAATAGCTGGTCCCTATGATGAATCACACCGAGGTTGGCCAGCTTGTCTTCGATCTCAATCGTCAACGCCGACGCTTCTTTCTGGCGGTCGAGCATTTCCTGAAAGCGCGCTTCGAGTCGAGCCAGTTTTTCCTCATTGGTTTCCTCACGTAGCTGGGACAGTCGGTCCTCAATCTCTTCCAGCGCTTCCTTCATTTTTTCTTCGGCGTGCTTCTGTTGTTCTTGAGCTCCCTGGGCATCGTTGTTCTCCATTTTCTCGGAGGCTTGATTCTGAGCTTGTTGGGCTTGATCCATTTTCTGTTGACCGGGAGTTTGCGATGGTTTCTGTCCGTCACCACCCGACTCGTCCGGTTTGCCCTTGGGAGCCTCTTTCATTTCCTCAATCAGATCCAGCGTTTTGTCGCGATTGCGTCGTTGCTCCCGAGCAAGTTGCTCGAGTGCTTCAGGAGGCAGTGACTCGATGCGCCGTTTCTCCTTTTCTAGCTCCGACAGAGCATCCTTCATCTCTTCGAGTGCCTGTTGCTGTTGCCTCTTGGCATCGGTTGGTTTTCCACTGCCAAGTTTCTCCTCGGCACGCTTCTGATGATCGGCAGCCTTTTCTAATGCTTTCTGACCTGGTTGGGGTGGAGCCTCAGGAGACGGCTTACTTTCCTCGCCCGCGCCTTGCGGATCGGACTTCCCGGATTCCTCTGGCTGACCTTTCTGAGGCTCACCTCCACTAGGTTTTCCTTCGGAGCCTTTCCCTTCAGCCGGTTTACCATCAGGTTTTTCTCCCTCGCTCGGTTTCCCGTTAGAGTTGTCGTCTCCCGGTTTCGAAGGCTCGTCAGAAGGTTGATCACCCTTAGCGGGATCTCCAGATTCAGCTGGCTTGTCAGGATCAGAGTTTTCCCCTTTTGAGCTGTCTCCTTTAGGACTCTCTGCCTTGGGACTTTTCACTTTCGCATCAGACTTGCGGGGCGCCCCATCAGGAACACCCTTGGGAATATCCTTAAAGGATCCGTCTTTATTCAGGCTGTTCTTCTCACCGGTGATATTCTTATTCAATTCATCGGTGGCTTTGCGCACATCAAACTGTTTGTCGGCCAATTTATCCAGTTGATTCAACTGAGCTTTAGAATTGTCGCCCG
>CAZDBE010000499.1:0-2773 GCA_964503675.1 uncultured Pirellulaceae bacterium
CAGGATACTATCATGAATTCTTCAGATAATTACAACGACCTTGCTCGCCGTCGCTTTCTTAAACAGATGGGTGTTAGCGCTGCGGTTCTGCCATTTGTTGGCGGCCTACCGCTATTTGCCGACGACGCTCGGAAGGCGCAACAAAAGAAGAAGCAACGGGTCATCATTATGTTCTCGCCCAATGGCGTTGTGCAGGATTCATTCTGGCCAAAAACCGAAGGTGAGAAATTTGAGACCACTCCAATCCTCGAACCGCTGGAGGAATTCAAGGACCGAATGTTGTTAGTCAAAGGCATCTCCAACAAGGTTCGAGGCGATGGCGACAGTCATATGCGCGGGATGAGTTGTCTGTTGACTGGAACGGAGCTCAACCCCGGCAACATCCAAGGTGGCTCCGACAGTCCCGCTGGTTGGGCCGGCGGAATTTCAATTGATCAGGAGTTGAAGAACTTTTGCCAGTCCATCGATGACAAGAAAACGCGTTTTGGCTCGATCGAATTCGGAGTATCGGTTCCCAACCGCGCCGATCCTTGGACCCGCATGTGTTACGCCGGCAGCAACCGTCCCGTTGCCCCCAGCAGTAATCCCTATTCCGTTTTCTCTCGAATGTATGGCCGAACCAAGGACCAAGAGTTATTACAAAGCGTACTGGGCGATGTGCGTGGTGAACTGAAGAAGGTTTCTGGACAAGTCGGCGTTGCCGGAAGAGCCATGCTGGCCGAACATCAACAGTTCGTCCGCCAAATGGAAAACGACCTCAAACAAGCGGCGGAACAAAAACTTCTCGTTCCTGAACCAGCGTTGGAAGACGGAGTGCGTATCCACGACCGGAACATGCCAAAGATATCTCGCATGCAGATTGACCTGTTGGTTAACGGATTTGCCAACGACATGAATCGCGTGGCGACGCTACAGTACTCCAATTCCGTCGGCCAAGTCCGTATGCCGTGGATTGGGGTCAACGAACCTCATCACCAGCTTTCACACGATCCAGACATGAAAGAGGATTCGCAGAAAAAACTTGTAAAGATCAACCAGTGGTTTGCTGGAGAGATGAATTATCTGCTGAAGCGTCTAGCTGAGACACCTGATCCCGGCACTGATCAGAGCCTGTTGGACAATACGTTGGTGATCTGGACGAACGAATTGGGCAAAGGCAACTCTCACACTCTGCAGAATATTCCTTTCCTGATGGTCGGCGGTGCGAAAGGCTTCCAGATGGGACGGTACATGGACGTCGGTGACCAGCCTCACAATCGATTGTGGCTGCAGCTTGCTCACGCATTCGGTCATAACATCGAAACGTTTGGTAAGAAAGAGCTCTGCGAACACGGGCCCCTCGAGGAACTGGCTGGATAGGGACCACTCACTCGCGGAGGATAACGACCGCCACACGTCTCTGATTGAGTTATCGATTCCTGACAGGTGAAAGTCGCTCGTTCAATCAAGTTGTCGGTGCCACAACAAACTCTTTGCTTGCTCCGACAATCTGGTTGGTTTCTGAGCAGAGAATTGTAAAACTAAGCGCCGTGATTTCTGCGAAGTGCTGATCGACAGAACGTTGTAAAAACGTCGAGGTATGCGCCACAGTCAACGTCGCTCACGACGAGAACATCAACCAACAGCCGGACTGGCTGGCAAAGCCAATTTTCAAAATGTTCTCTTCAAATTCTGCAAATTCCACAAGTGACCTTCTCAAGTTACAGTCAACTTGCAACATTCTGCCTTCAACATTTAGTCAAGAGTCATGCTAGAACCTAAAAAGAAGTATGGCCTACAGCTTTTCTGCGCTCACGCAATCTTTTTCGTCTTCTCGTTTTCATTTTTTCCGGCAACCGCGCAAGAGCCGGCCACTGACTCGCTCGCCTCCACGTCCAAGCTCAACATCATCGTCATTATGGCCGACGACTTAGGCTATACCGACCTCGGTTGCTATGGCTGTAAAGATATCCCAACACCAAATATCGATAGACTCGCGACCGAGGGCGCGCGTTTCACTTCGGCGTATGTCACGGGCAACATGTGCGGACCGTCACGGGCCGGCTTTTTGACTGGGCGGCACCAGTCGACTTTTGGCTACTATCGAAATGTTAGCTCCCCCTACGACACTCGTCAGGGCCTTCCCAGAATGGAGACCATTGCCAGCCTACTGCAGAAGCGCGGCTACGTTACTGGTGGCGTTGGCAAGTGGCACATGGGCACGGCTCCGCACCAACACCCAAGCCAAATGGGGTTTGATGACTGGTTCGGTTTTCTCGGGGGCGGCCTGATGTATTTCCCGCTGGACCATCCGTCTTATGAAGGCAGGTTCACCCCGATCAAGGGGGACATCAATCACAAATACCTGCATCACACGATGCCAGTAATTCACAATCACAAACCGGTTCAGTGGAAGCAATACTTGACCCGCGAGTTGACCGACGCCGGAGTCTCGTTTTTGCAGAGGAACAAAGAGCAGCCGTTCTTCTTATTCATGTCCTACAACGCACCGCACTTGGATCTAGAGGCTCCCGAAGAAACAATCACCAAATACAAGCCGAACGAGATGACAAAAATCCCAGGTGTGACCCCCAAAGCCCGTTCGATCTACGGCGCGATGGTGGTTGAGATGGATCAGGGCATTGGGAAACTTTTGGCGAAAGTCGACGAACTGAAACTCGAAGATAACACGATCGTCTGGTTCCTAAGCGATCACGGTGGGATGCGAAAAACTAGTGATAACCGTCCCCTGCCCGGAACCAAGGGCAACAACTATGAAGGTGGTTTGAGGGTT
>CAZDBE010000500.1:0-2760 GCA_964503675.1 uncultured Pirellulaceae bacterium
GCCCTGACCGCGTTTGCGCCCATTGCGGAAACGCCGAGTGTCTTAGATGAGGCGAGTTTAAGCCGCTGAGCTTATGGCTGCTCCCGGCATCTTAACAGACATTCCTGAGCTTTTATGCTAGAAATTCGTCTAACTTCTCAGTGAAACAGGATGTGCCCATGTCAATTCCGCGAAAAGGCTCCCGTACAATCAACGTCGATGGTTTACAGTATCGCTGGCTAATCCGAAAAAAGGCCAGTGCTAATCAGTACGAGTTCGAGGGTGGCCAAATGAATGTTGCAATTGAATGCATTGAGACTGAGGGAGCAACGTTATTGGTTGAGACCGTTCGCCCACGTCCAGAATGGTCTTCAGAGCGTGCAGTACCGGTGACCCCGGCCGACGTAGCTGAGTGGATTCAGATAGCGATGGCAGACGGGTGGTGTCCGGGGAAGCCTGGACCGATATATCGATTTAAAGAACGCAATGACGGCAAACGCTGAAAGTCCATAGTGAGGCGAGTTTAAGCCGCTCAGTTGATTGGTGTGGATTAGCAATGCACACTTCTCGGAATGAGCATGCCCAAAAAATCGTTGCGGTGACAGTCGCCACAATACTCACTGGCGCGTATCTATTTGGCTGCTTGCAGCTCTTGGTATTCGTTCTGAATGAAAACCCTTTCGTAATGAGTGGTGCAGTTTTGGGTTTGTTGAGCGGTATCGTGCCGGTCAGCCTGTCCGGTTACTATGGGTCGCTGTGGCTGTTGGAACGACTTGGCTGAGTTCAGTATTGGGGCGAGTTTAAGCCGTTTAACTAAGAGCCTCCGGCTTCTCACTTGTTGTTAGGGGGTCTTGTGCCTAGCGTCCGTTTGGTTCGCTAGGGTAAGGATAAACTTTTGGTCCCCACCATGAGAGTAGTCTTTGATCGAGAACAACCTGATCCTGCGCCACCTTATATATCAAAGATACGTCATGGATGCCGGCGATAGATAACTCGATCCAGCATTCCATAGTCTCGTTCACTAAATATCGATCGCCGACAACCGCCCTCGTAACATGGTAAATTGGCTCCTTTTGGTATTGAGCTATGGCTGAAGGTACACGTTCCGTACATTGGGTGGCGTGCCGTGTTAACTGCCATTCATCGCCGTCAATATCCACAATAATGGTCGACTCTTGAGCGCGTGCGCCCGCAAACGACATTGCTACAACTAAAGATGCAAAAATCAGCGTTCGAAAGAGCCTATATACGCTCACATCTTCCCCTTCTTTTGTATCAAGTCATGACGCCTGTAAAACTCCTAAATAGACTAAGCACAAAATCCCAAAATCCAAAGTATGTAGCGTACTTATTTTGCCAAAATCAGTCATCCCGAGCGACCATTTTTGGGCGCTTTAAGCCGCACGCATATGTCTGCAATGACGCCGGACACGGACAAACCATCCTACTCGAAAGGGAGAAGATCAAAACCAAGACCATGAAACTAAGGCGCTTGCAGCACGCACAATCCGCTGCTTAAACTGAATCCAGATGGGCCAAACACTCATTAAGCCAGACAGCTAGAATGTCTCAACTACCTGACGACCAACAGGATATTACCCCAATATAATGACTGAATTTGAAGGAGATTTAGAAAAGTACCACAGGTATATTATTTATCTTATGGGAACTTCAAACTATGATTTGCCATGTAGTTTGCCGTCTCCATTGTGTGTTTTGAAGCGCAGACTTCAAGATATAGAATGTGATGATGATGCAAGTGAGTTGTATGAAACCTATGTATCATTCTTGAATATTCCAAAAATAGTGTCCCTAATTGGTGGGAAACGAGTTCAGTCTATACTTTTTAGTATGTCCGCAGTTAGCCCCCCGCCTTCTCAAAGAGAGGAGCTTTATAGTTACATAGATCGTCTTGAGAGTTATTTTGTAGATACGCTTGGATTTGATGAATTTGAGCCAGAGTAAATTGGTCTTTTTCACTTTAAGCAATGCAACTGTTCGGGTTTGACCTGCTCCCCCCTGAAACGCCTGATGCGCCCCTAAGAAAGTACACGCCTCTAGCGCCCTAAAAATATCGGGAGCAGCTCAGCCCGATTAGAGTCGAATACGCTGAATGGAGATCACAATATCCAGATGCCGGGGACCTTTATGAGCGACCTTGCCACGTTTTTTGAAGAACCAGAACGAGACATGGCTGCCTTAGTATTAGAGGTTGCAATTTTATTAGGCTGGGATGCACTAATCGGATCGAACTCCCGCTCAGCGCTTATTGAATTCTCGCACAATGATCTGATAACCGTCCACACGAGGAAGAATGTGTCTGCTCTATCTGAGCAGCTGCAGAAATTCGGCTTGATGCCTAAATGAAATTTCGCAAATTGACCTTTGCTCATGTCCGCTAAGACGCCGTGGGCAGACTTCCGGATTTGGTCAAAAGCGGACATGAGGATTTAAGTGTGGTCCAATAACCCCATGGGTAGGTGCACTCGTAGTAAGCGAAAGCTAAGTGTGGAGAGTGAGCCACTCTCTGGAGACTGTTGTGGGGACTGTTGGGGCTGCATTGGAGAGATAGAGGCGGAAGCTGGTTTTGAGCCCTCCCTTCAAGTGGTCATGGAAGAATGGAAAGCTGGTCTGCGACCAAACTGGAAACCATCAATAAAGAGGCGACCTGCGAAGCCTCCATCCTAGAAACCCTCAATGTCTGCTTAAGCGCCGACAGCAGACGTCACGCTCTCACCGGGCTTATCCACATATAGACACCTATCCTTTGGATATGGCCGG
>CAZDBE010000501.1:0-2755 GCA_964503675.1 uncultured Pirellulaceae bacterium
CTTCGAACCAGGTGGTCGGGAGTTCGAATCTCTCCGGGCGCGCCATATTCCTAGTGGAATTTAGACGAATCAAGATGTTCAAATTTCTACGACGTAGCTATTACGTAGCTTTTTGTTTCCTCCTTCGTTGTGTATTCAATATTTTGTGACATGTTCTCTGCATAAGGTGATAAATGTTCACTCGACAGATGTGCATATCTTCTTACCATTTCAGCTGTACTCCAGCCTCCAAGCTCTTGCAACACGTTAAGAGGCGTACCTCTTTGTGCGTGCCAACTTGCCCACGTATGACGTAGGTCGTGCCAACGAAAATCTGTAATTCCAGCCCTGTGCAAGGCTTTACGCCATGCAGAGTTATTGGGTTGGTTTACAGGCTTGCCGTTGTAGGTAAATACATACCTATCGTGCATACCTTTGAGATTGTGCAAAAGAGTGAGTACTCGTTTTGATAACGGTACAGGAATTGCCTTTCTCGCTTTCGCTTGATCCGGATGAATCCAAGCGGTGGAGCGTTTAAGATCTACCTGCGACCATTCAAGTTGAGTCACATTTCTTTGCCTCAGCCCGGTCTCCAAGGTGAATAGCGCCATTGCATGTAAGTGAGAGGGGAGTTCAGCTAATAAAGCTCGCGCTTCTTTCGGTTTTAGCCAACGGACTCTTCGTTGTGCTTTGGGTAACATCCTCACCTTAGGTGCTCGATCAATCCATTCCCAGTCATTGGCAGCTCTTCTCAGAATTGCGCGAACGACTTCAAGCATCCGATTCACCGTAGAGTTAGATACACCTTCTGCTTTTCTGGCTTCCAGTATTTTTTCTAATTCATCTCTGGTTATTTGGTTGAGCTTGAAATTGGAAAAGTATTTATCTATCCACCTCAGATGTAAAACATCATCTTGTTGTGATGCTTTGTGTGAGGTTTCTTTAAGCCATCGAACCACTGCTTCATTCCAAGTGTGTTCAGGCTTAATACCTAACCGGATTTCATCCCATAGTTGGGCTTTTAGTTTGTCGTGGTACTCCTGTGCTTTTTGTTTATCGGTAGTCCCAGTGCTTTTTTGTACTCTGTGTCCACTGACACAGATCTTAAGCCACCAGTTGGGACTGTCTTTGCGTTTAAAGATTGGCATGTAGATTTCTCCTCATGTTCAACTTGCAACGCTCGCGGTTGGTATTGTGCGCGAATGTATTCAAACAAATCAACCTCAATGAACACCCAACTACGACCCACTTTAGAGCCAGGAATAATTCCTTCCTTGGTTTTTCTTTGCAGAGTAGTAGGGTGTACATGAAGTAAATCTGCAGCTTGTTTAAGACTTAAGGTCTTCATCTTCATCTTTTTTCTTAAGATGCGGTAAGTCAGAGTATGGCTCTAAACGTTTAGGTATACCTTTTCGTGATATTTGCTTAAATACCGCCTCGATATCTCCATCTTCAGCGATCAACATTGCATTGATGCTTTTACCGCCAGCTATTTTTAGCCATGCAACCATCTGTTCGTAATTTATTTTTGATGCTTTTTGAATAGTCTTAATTTTGTCCTGCTTAACTGAAAGGTAAGAAAAGCATGGATAAGCACCTGCTAAATATTCACCTGGTCTTAATAATATATCCCAAGGAATAATGCGTGATTGATTTTTCCATTCTATTTCAGCACGTACCCAGTTGCTATTTGGATCTCCTTCTTTTTTTCCTTTTTCATATATTCGAAGAAACTTTCCACTTGTCCGATTACCAATATTTAAAGTTTTTCCTTTGTTGCTCCCAAGATCATCAATCAACTGAGCAGTGGGTGGTCGTCCATTCGAGCTAAATAAACCATCATCAAACCACCGTAAGCTTTCGTTGATGTTTATTGATCTACCTTCTAAATCATCATGTGCGGTATCTGCACGTGTGATAACTACATCATTAGATATTCCCCAATCATGTATGGATTGCCAGTTAGATATTTGTCTACATGCAGTTGCATTAAGCGATACATGCATGGTGCCTCTTTGGTTTTTACCGCCGTACCCAACTAAACCAAGAAGAATAGTTTCCCCCCTATCGAGAGGGCAGATTAAATCTACTCGGTGTTGGTAGCCAGACCACTTACGGTCCGTACCTTGCCATGAGTTTCTCGGAATATTAAAAATGTCTTCGAGTATTTTACGAAGCCAACGCCAATCACGATCTTTTTTGTATGGGATGGTAAATGCTAACCAATCGATATGTGCAAGATTAGGGTGGGGGGTTTCGCCCCGTATTACTGGAACGGGGCTAGCAGAAGTGTGCGGACATCCATGGGATGTGCGCACACTAGCTTCATGCTTCTTTGTATTAGATTTAGACATATAGACCTCCTAAGGTCATTAAGACGCAGAGGAATATGCTTAGTTTGTAGTGATGTGAAGCAACCAGCATGAACCTCTACATCTAGATTGTTTCTAGAAATAGTTAAATACATGTTTTTCTCTGTTTGCTGTTGTGATATGCAGTTAGGCTGTTTGCATATTTGGTTTGGTATGATTTTTTGCTTATACGTAATTATAAGTCTTTATCTATCCAAGTATTAATTTTGAAGCCTAATCTTTTTCTACATGTGCAGTTATTGAGTTGGCTTAATGCTGCCAGATAGTCTTAGTGTGTGTCAAATTATTTTAGATACATTAATATTAACCTTACATTTGCTAATATATTTATCCAATATAAGTTTCTAATAAATTTAAACTAATTATGTCCGCTTACGGCCAATAGCGGTCATTGAATGCTTATT
>CAZDBE010000502.1:0-2732 GCA_964503675.1 uncultured Pirellulaceae bacterium
TCCCCAGTACTTCTGGATGCGAGTTGCGATGGGCTTGGCGATCGATGAAGCCGACAAAAACGCTCGCGCAATCGAATTTTATAACATCCTGTCGACCTTCCGATTCACTTCAGCAACACCGACACTGTTTAACGCCGGCACACTGCACCCTCAATTGAGCTCATGTTACTTGAGCACTGTTGCAGATGACTTGGACGGCATCTTCAAAGCAATCGCGGACAACGCCAAACTTTCTAAATGGGCCGGCGGACTGGGAAATGACTGGACCAACATCCGGGCAACTAATTCCCACATCAAAGGCACCAATGGCCAGAGCCAAGGCGTCATTCCGTTCTTGAAAGTCGTTAGCGACACCGCCGTCGCCGTCAACCAAGGCGGCAAACGCAAAGGAGCCGTTTGCTCGTACCTAGAGACTTGGCACTTGGACGTGGAAGAGTTCTTGGACTTGCGTAAGAACACTGGTGACGAGCGTCGTCGTACCCACGACATGCACACGGCCAATTGGATTCCTGATCTCTTTATGAAGCGTGTATTCCAGAAGAAGAGCTGGACGCTTTTCAGCCCTGAAGAGACGCCAGACCTACACGACTTATACGGTAAGGCGTTTGAAGAGCGTTACGAGTACTACGAGGCACAAGCGGCTGAAGGAAAAATCAAGCTACACCGTTCCGTTCCAGCTGAAGATCTTTGGCGGAAAATGCTAACGCGTGTATTTGAAACAGGACACCCTTGGATCACTTTCAAGGATCCATCAAACATCCGCTCGCCTCAGGACCACTCAGGTGTTGTCCACAGTAGCAACCTTTGCACTGAAATCCTACTGAACACCTCTGCCGACGAGATCGCGGTTTGCAATCTAGGTTCCATCAACATGCTCAACCATGTTACTGATGGCAAACTGGACTTGGAGAAACTTGAAGAGACTGTCAACACAGCCGTCCGCATGCTGGACAACGTAATCGACATTAACTTCTACCCAACTCCCGAAGCCAAGAATGCTAACCAACGTCACCGTCCGGTCGGCATGGGATTGATGGGCTTTCAAGATGCTCTCTCTGCTTGTGGCATCAGTTACGCAAGCGATGAAGGCGTCGAATTTGCTGACCAAAGTATGGAAGCCATTTCGTACTATGCGATCATGGCGTCCAGCCGTCTGGCGGAAGAGCGCGGGACTTACACTTCCTACGAGGGTTCGAAATGGGATCGTGGACTGTTCCCGATCGACACTGTGAAAATTCTCCAAGAAGAACGCGGTATGGACATCCAGATGGATGACAACGCCTCGATGGACTGGGAGCCCGTACGACAGCAGGTCGCCAAACACGGCATGCGGAACAGCAACGTGATGGCCATCGCTCCAACAGCGACGATCTCGACGATTATCGGCGTAACACAGTCCATCGAACCCACTTACAAGCACTTGTTCGTGAAAAGCAACTTGTCGGGTGAGTTTGTTCAGATCAATGTTCGATTGGTAAACGAACTGAAAGAACGCGATCTATGGAGCGACGACATGCTCGAGGCGATCAAGTACTTTGATGGTGCGTTGGGCGAAATTCCCGGACTGCCTGACGACATCAAAGCGCGTTATGCCACGGCATTTGAGATAGAGCCAAAGTGGCTGATTGAGTGTGCCAGTCGTCGTCAGAAGTGGATCGACATGGGACAGTCGCTGAACTTGTACCTTGGTCAGCCGAGTGGGCGAAAACTAGACGATATGTACAAGCTTGCTTGGACTGCCGGCCTGAAAACGACCTACTACCTTCGATCACTAGGTGCGACACAGGTTGAGAAATCCACAGTCGACATCAACAAGTTCGGTGTTCAGCCGCGTTGGATGAAGAACGCAAGTTCATCATCGGACATTCTGGTGGAACGCCAACCTGAAGTGAAAGCCTGTAGTATTGACGACCCTGACTGCGAAGCGTGTCAGTAACTTTCGCAGTTGCCCATTAAAGATTTGCCCTAGCAATTTTGCCGGGGCGTCTTGGTGCCTTTGCTCACTCCACTGCTAAATTAAACAAACATCTAATTGGCTGTTAACCAGCCAAAACTGATTCGGATAAGCATTCGTCACACGAACAAACATTTACTAATCAAAGCTAACCCCGTTAGACCCGACCGCACTTTGTCCGGCAGGCATTCATTCTTCGGTTACATAACCCGCCGCAAAGATGAAGCCCCAATTATTTCATCCCGTTTTAAATTTGAATGGAGTCGAAGAAGATGGCAATTGATATCCAATCCTCAGAAAAAATAACGAAGCGCAAAGGTAAGGACCTGCGTGTCTCCGCTAGTGAAAAGCGTTTGATCAACGCTACACAAGTTGATGTAAACCAGTTGATGCCGCTAAAGTACAAGTGGGCTTGGGAGCACTACGACAACGGATGTGCAAACCACTGGATGCCCACCGAAGTTGCGATGAACAAGGACATCGAAATCTGGAAGTCGAATCAACTGACAGACGCCGAACGCCACGTCATCATGCGGAACCTTGGCTTTTTCTCAACGGCTGAAAGCCTAGTCGGAAACAACCTTGTGCTGGCGATCTTCAAACACATCACTAATGCCGAATGTCGTCAGTACTTGCTTCGTCAAGCATTTGAGGAAGCAGTTCACTCGCACACATTCCTGTACGTTGTGGAGAGCCTTGGCTTGGATGAAGGCGAAGTTTTCAACATGTACAACGAAGTTCCCGCGATCGCTCGCAAAGATGCGTTCGAAATGGAACT
>CAZDBE010000503.1:0-1890 GCA_964503675.1 uncultured Pirellulaceae bacterium
GCTAAACTACCGGACTTTGACGCAAATCCACTAAATCAGCACCACCCATGCACAAACTGTACATCGAAACCGTCGGCTGCCAGATGAATATGCTCGATAGCGAGATGGTCGTTGCCGACCTCCGCCGCCAGGGCTACGAACTTGCTGGAGATGTCGATAGCGCCGATACGATTCTGCTAAACACTTGCTCTGTCCGAGAGCAGGCCGAAAACAAAACGTACAGCTCTCTGGGCCGGCTGAGGAAAGTAAAAAAAGAGAACCCTGACAAGATCATCGGCGTGATGGGATGCATGGCGCAGAAAGATCAACAGCTGATCTTCCGACGCGCACCCTACGTCGATTTGGTCGTCGGACCGGGACAGTTGCAGCAGATCCCTAGCCTGATTGAAAAAGCGCGCGTCGAAGGCGGCCAGCACACTGCCGTCAGCTTGGGCCGTACTGCAGGAAAACTACAGGATATCAAACGAAGCCACGAGACGTTTGATCCGATGCGCGATCCGACAATGCGTCCGAATCCGTTTCAAGCTTTTTTGCGGATCCAAATCGGATGCGACAAATTTTGCACTTACTGCATCGTGCCCATGACGCGCGGACCAGAACAAGGACGCCATCCTCAAGAAATTTACGACGAAGCTGTCGTGCTTGCCGATCAGGGAGCCAAAGAAATCACGTTGCTGGGTCAAACCGTCAACAGCTACCGCCACATCGACACAGACAAACAAGAAACGCGGCTGGCCGATTTGCTTACCCGTCTTCACGACATCAGCGGACTCGAACGGATCAAGTTCGTGACCAGCTATCCCAAAGACATGACGCTGGACCTGCTGCAAACGATCCGAGACTTAAAGAAAGTGTCTCCGTACCTTCACGTGCCGTTGCAATCCGGTTCAGATGCGGTGCTCAAACGTATGAAGCGTGGCTACACCGTCGGTGACTATCGCGACATGATGGCCCGCATCAACGAAACGTTGGGCGATGCGGCTGCCGTGTCGAGCGACTTTATTGTCGGGTTTTGCGGCGAGACGGATGCTGAGTTTCAAGAGACGGTGGATCTGGTGAAGGAGTGCCGATTCAAAAACAGCTTCATTTTCAAATACAGCGAACGGCCCGGTACCAAGGCCGCTGGCAAACTGCCAGACGACATCCCTTTCGATGTTAAGCGCCGCCGCAACAACGAACTGTTGGCTGTTCAGAATCAAATCAGTGAAGAGGACAATCAAAAGTTCCTTGGTCGTACAGTCGATGTATTGATCGAAGGACCAAGCAAACGTCACGACGCGGCGGTCAATAAAGTTGTCCGTGGTGAAGAGGGAACGAAAAGCCTAGAAGACCTTGATCGAGTGGTCGTTGGCGATCCGGCGTCCGCCGTAAAGGAATCGAATCTGGTTCAATTGAGCCCCGCAACAGGCAAGCCAATCGACGAGTATAAGAACCACATCGCCGACAGTCAAAAAGCAGAGTTGGATGAATACGAGCGGGCGGGCAAAATGATACAGCTGACCGGTAGAACCCACTGTGACCGAATTGTCGTGTTCGACGGTAGCCCTCGTTTGATTGGGCGTACTGAGCCTGTTGGGATCTACGACATCAGTGGACTAACGTTGATGGGCACTGTGGTAACCGACGAAGCTGTAGGCCTAGTCAATTTGCAAAAGTCGTAGCAATCAATGTAGAACAGATGTCCCAACTGTTTCACCGGCGAATCCGGTCCTGCCTGCCAAACAATTATTTTACAAAGCGAATCGCAAGCGATTCGTGTTTCTAAGAATCGAAAAAATAAACTCATCGGTGCAACGTGTTGCGTTCGTTCTGGAAACTGATCACTCTGACCATCGCCACGTGGGACCGGTGCAACGCCTCCCGCATGTCGGCCGCGATGACGTTTTATAC
>CAZDBE010000503.1:1900-2719 GCA_964503675.1 uncultured Pirellulaceae bacterium
TTATACGATCCTTTCGTTGGCACCGATGTTGATGATTGCCGTAGCGATTGCCGGTTATCTTTACGAAGGCGACCAAGTTCAGCAAGAAATCATCGAACAGCTGGCCCAAGTAGCTGACACACAGACCGTCACCACCGTGGAAGGCTTGCTGCGTAACGCGACAAAACCCAAGGCAGGTCTGGTCGCAGGCACCATCAGTCTGCTGATCAGTCTGTTGGGCGCGTCCGGCGTTTTCTCACAGTTGTACGAGACCTTTAATGACATCTGGGACGTGCCCAGCGAGGACCGTAGCGGTTGGTGGTTCATGGTGCAGAAGCGTTTGATCGGAATCGGTGTTGTGATTCTGATAGGTGTCCTATTGATAGGCATGTTGGTCCTCAGTTCACTTATTGCTTACGTCAATACGCTGGTTCAGGATACGGCGCCACAGCTAGAGGTTTGGCTGAATTTAGCGGATCAAGGTTTGATGTATTTACTGATGCCGTTGGTATTCTCAGCACTTTTTTGGTTCTTCCCGGCGACCGACGTGAAATTCCGAGACGTTTGGCCGGCGGGAATTTTGACGGCATTTTTGATCGGCGCCAGTCGCTACTTAGTTGGATTCTATTTGCAGTTTTCTTCTACCAGCGAAGTTTATGGCGCGGCTGGTTCATTGGTCGTGCTGTTGATCTGGCTGTACATCGTTGGGCTGTGTCTTTTCTTTGGCGCGTCGTTTTGCTACTCCTATGGATTCATCCGTCAGGAATCGCTCAACTCAGCAGTCGCTGCAGATTCGGTTCAACCGGAGCTGGCGATGGATTCGGATACGATCAAGGTCGT
>CAZDBE010000504.1:0-2706 GCA_964503675.1 uncultured Pirellulaceae bacterium
AAGTCAGGTGCTCTATCCAGCTGAGCTACGGGGGCGTGTGTCTGAAAGACTTAGCGAAATAATTCACTTCCCTCTCAGGACAACGGCAAGATTCTAACGGTTCACGTCAAAAACTGAAGACGGCTTTTTCCAAACCGCCCTCCCCTACGCGAACGCCAATGTTGCTTAATACGCGTTCTGGCGAGAGAAAACTACCGTGAAGGTCTTCAGAATGATTTTAAGGTCCAGCCAAATCGACCACTCGCGAATGTACTGGTGATCGAAGAAGACGCGCTTCTCCATCTTGTCCAGCGTTTCGGTCTCGCCACGGCAGCCGTTGACTTGAGCCAAGCCGGTCATGCCGGGTTTGACCTTATGACGCAACATGTAACCGTCGATCTGTGTTCGATAAAATTCGTTATGTGCGTTGGCGTGAGGACGTGGCCCAACGAGTGACATCTTTCCAGCCAAAACATTGAAGATCTGTGGCAGTTCGTCCAGAGAACTCTTTCGCAGGAATCCTCCAATTGGAGTCAATCGGCTGTCGTTCTTTTTCGCCTGCGTTACCTTGGCTCCGTTTTCGCAAACTTTCATACTACGAAACTTCCAAACGTCGATCTCACGTCCATCAAGTCCGTAACGTTTTTGCTTGAATAGGATCGGACCCTTGGATGTAAGCTTAACAGCAAGCGCAACGATCGCCATCGGAATTGCGGCTACAGACAATGCGGCGGTTGCGATGACAAGGTCTAGAACTCGTTTCACGATACCGTCGACGCCAAAGAGCGGATTCTCAAAGACGCTGACAACAGGTACGCCTTCGATGTCCGACCAGCGCGAGTTGAGCAACTGGAACACGAACAGATCAGGAACAATGTAGACAGAGGCTGTCGTGTCAGCCAGCTCTTGGATGACAGAGCGGATGCGTGCTTCGGCACGCATTGGCAGCGTGATGAAGACGACTTGAACTTCACCTGCTTTAGCTGCAACGATGAGGTCTTGAATCTTGCCCAATTGTTTTTCAACATCGTTTGGCAATGTCGAGGTTCTACCCTCGGGGCGATCATCATAGTAGCCTAGTAGTTTCAAACCCAACGATGGTGTTTTCTTTACGTTGCGGGCAAGTTGAATACCCAACTCATTACAGCCAACTATCGCGAACGATCGAACGTTGTATCCCTTTTCAATCATCATTCGGGAGTACCAGCGATAAAGCACGCGTACTGCGAGCGCAAACACCGGTGTCACAAACAACCAGAGACTGAGCGCAGGGGTTGAAAGTTCAGTCGAATAAACAGTGAACAGTCCTAACGCTTTTAACAATACGAGGGTCGTCGCCCACGACATTAATAGTGTCAATGACTCACGGGTGAAGGCGATGCCGTTCCATTTTCTGTAGACACCAAACAATTCGGCGAGCATGTGAAAGGTGCCGATTGCCAGCAATGCGACAACAATGGTCGACTTGCTGTTGAATTCAGGTAGCTGGTTCACAATCAGCAGTAAGCCCGTACCAATGGCGGCCGCATCTGCTAGTTTTAGCAGAGCTAATGAAAAATCTACGGTGGGACGTACTTGCGCTGGTGCTTGATTCATAACGAAATTGAGGAGTCTTCGGCGACAGGGAGGGAGTGTCCTCGCAGCCTTCGTTCGGCCTAGATAAGGACGATTAAGAGTAGATTGCGGCATCCAGATGTGAATCAGGTTGGTGCAATTGGGACGCAACAATCTGTAAAGGCGTGCGTGTTTTACCGGTAGTGCGCTTTAGGATGGTCGTGATGATTTGCGATCAATGCGTATCTCGCCGTGTTCAAAGATTCGGTTATCAACCGAATCTACCTAACGCTAAATATCACAGAGTGCGACGGCGAGGCGGACGGCCGAATAAAGACTGGCTGGGTCAGCGATGCCCTGCCAAGCGATGTCGTTGGCCGTGCCATGATCAACGCTCGTGCGCACCATGGGCAGACCCAAAGTCACATTCACACCACTATCAAAGTTGAATGCTTTGAAGGGGATCAAGCCCTGATCGTGATACATACAAATGTAAACGTCGGTGGCAGCGCGTTTCTTGGGAAGGAATCCAGTGTCTGGTGGCAAAGGTCCAGTGGTGGCAATCCCGCGTTCTTGGGCTCTCTGCATCGCGGGAACAATCAGTTTTTCTTCTTCCTGATTCCCAAAAAGTCCGTGTTCCCCCGCGTGAGGATTCAGCCCCAGCACTGCGATCTCCGGCGTGCGTTGTTCGATACGTTTGATGGCATTGTGCGAGAGTTCAATGACCTCGACGATTCGGTCTTCTGTCAGTTCCTCTGGCACCGATGAGTATCCAATATGAGTCGTCACCAGCGAGCAGCTGAAATCGGGCGAGTACATCATCATGCAAAATCGATCACACTTGCAGCGATCGGCAAACAGTTCTGTATGTCCGGGAAACGGAATCCCGGCTGCGTCCCAAGCCTCTTTGTTGATCGGACCGGTAACGACTGCATCAATGTGGCCGGCATGAGCGGCTGCAATGGCGGCCTCGATGAAATCGAAACTGCCCTGCCCCGTGTTCGCATCAATCTTGCCGGGTTGGACCGATGCTGCATCAAGCGAACGGACATGTGCGATTGTGGGTTGATTGATGCCGTCAAACCGATCGAGAGATAGATGACCACGTGAACCCGCCTCGATCCAGTGGAAATCAGATTCTAGGCTAATCGCTGCCCCGACTCGTTCCAATAT
>CAZDBE010000505.1:0-2697 GCA_964503675.1 uncultured Pirellulaceae bacterium
CACAGACCACGGCACAACCGTCTACCTCGACATCCCCGTCCAAGACGAACGCATCATCCAAAAACAAGCCCCCACCGGACGCGGCGCGTCGGTTTCGAGTTAAGGGGCGTTGCGCTCTTTCGTGGATTCAGACTTCCAGTAGTTCTGAGCCTCTCTCATTCTCCCTCTTTGCTAGAACGTTACGGGATGTTAAACGTAGTGGCGTTGCGAGGGGTAAACGGCATGGATAACTCAACTGCCAGTTCGATTGAAACGAAGACGCTTCGAATCGGTGCTCTCGACGGTTCAGATGGAGTTCGAACCGGGCTTCTGGTTTCTCTTGCTGGCATATCGATTTTGGCCAGTGAGGTTATTCAACACGTTACCTCTCGTGAGACGGTTTGGGGTGGACTGCTATTGTTTGTTGTTGGGCTTTTCATCGCAAACTTTTCACGCATGTTTCAAATTTGGACTGAGTTAAGACCAATTTTCGAAGCGAAACCTGCAGAAAGAAGCCAATCTCAAAGGCGAAAAGCGCGGCAGGGCTTTCGCGAGCTATTTTTCTATTTATTTTTAGTACTTGGATTTTCCACCGCACTCGCTTTTTTATCGGGTAACACCAGTATAACTTGGCTGGCGGGTCTTCAGCTTCATGCTGAAGCTGCTGAGCAAGGACAAAGCCTACAAATTCGATTTCTTCTACTCACTATCGCGTTCGGATTCGTTCCTTTGATTGTTGGGTTTTGTTTGCAGGCTAACGTCGATCAAAACTACCACAACCGACAACTCTTTTACGGAAAGTCTATTTCGGTACCATCTTTCTACTACGGATCCGCCATTCTCTTGGGCATTATAGCACTCGCAACATGGGCAGCCCGTGTTTCAAGCAACCAGCAGGAAGAAATGGGCGCCAATTTAACTTTTTGGATTACAATCGGTGTGGTCGCCTTATTCGGCTTGTTCATTGTACTCCCACATGCGCAACGGTGGATAGATAATTGGGCCGACAGGGAAAGCATGAAGATTACCAAACAAGCAACGCCGCTAACCGTAAGTGCGCTGCCAACTCTGTTTAGCTGGATAGACTCTGCTTTCGTTCGAATTCTTGCTCCATTGACAGGCGCGACTCAGAACGGTCCGTTGGTGCCCCATAGCTTCGTTGTATTTTCACTACTACCCCTAACAGCGCTTGGATTCGTGTTGCCACAACCATGGGGACTCTTCCCCATATTTTTGGGCATGCTTATGATACTTGCGCTGGGACGGCGGTGGGCATGGATTGAAGAAGACAGAGAGACCGCTTCACGATTACTCAAAACAGATTCGCCGGAAATCCAAGTTGGCTTTGACAATGATCTTAAAGACGAAGCGCTACTTGGCTACGCAGCACTGTTTATTCTCGTTCCTCTTGCACTTCACCAAATAAACGGCGTCGTCGAAGTCTTTGCAGGAAAAGATGGTGGCGAAATCGCGGACCCGTTTTTTGCGTGGATTAGTTTCTTTGGGGGGGAACTGGCCAAAGCAGTCCCGTTCGTTGATTGGTGGGAAATCTACAACGTCAAAATAGACACTCCCATTGCTGGCGTCTGCGCAGACAATGTTGAAAATTGCGTACTCAACGGCGTGCCAGGTGATATGAATCCACTTGCCAAGCACCTGACATTCGCATCACGCGCGATGGTTGATCTCGTCATCATGGCAGCGTTGCTACAAGCTATCGGTATATGGCAAA
The DNA here is from genome assembly GCA_964503675.1 of uncultured Pirellulaceae bacterium. Classification (GTDB taxonomy): domain Bacteria; phylum Planctomycetota; class Planctomycetia; order Pirellulales; family Pirellulaceae; genus Mariniblastus. The sequence continues at coordinate 1,712 of CAZDBE010000505.1, forward strand.
GAAGCCGAGCTCAACAAAAGTTGTATAATTCAGGGCAAATTGATTCTTTTGATCCGTTTACTGAGGAACATTTCTTTAAGCATGGAATGCGCAATACACGTCCGTCCTCAAAGTTTGAGGAGCGAATTGAGAAATACATGGAGCAACGAAGCAAATTGAATCTGGCTTTAGTTCCTTACAATGAAACGAGATTGGGCGAACTTTTGGATCACCATGATGCGGAAGTAAGAGCAGGCGCAGAATGGATGATTGGAGCGTATCCAGTTCTAGTCGGCACTCCAGAGCGAAAATTGCAGCAGTTGGTTAGTCAATGGGACAAAGTCTGGAAAGAAGGCAATCCAACAACGCCCCCAGTAAGCAAGTTAAACATCGTCGAACAACGGGCTTGGAGAAGGAATGAAAAACTTCGCGTAGAAGCACTGTTAGAAGAACTTATAGACCGAGATCAGGAACGCGTTCCGAAGGAACTTTCTGACCATGCGGTTGATAATCTAATTAGACTGATTGTGCACTTTGGAAGCCACGAAGAGTTCCAATACGCGCGGATCGTAACCGTTGATCTATTAGCCCAAATTCACCAAACGAAAGCGTTCTGGGGATTGGCCGCGCAAGTGTGCCCGGAAGGAGATAGCAATCCTGAAAAGGAGATTCAGAATCAAATTTCGGCATCCCTAAGTGCCGACATTGGCGGCGAAGGTCGCACGTGGGTTGGAGTCCGCTACGGCCGACAAGAGATGAGGGTCCTTTGCTACCGTGCAATGGTTGAGTATTCTAATATGTTTGAGCCGAATGATTTGCTCCTAGAGACCATTCGTTCATTCTTAGACCGTATGAAGGGCTTAGAAGTAGGCGAAGCAGCAAGAACAGCGCTAAATAGTGCAAGACGGAGAATTTAGGCATTTTCCTGCATTTCGATCGCAATACCCACACAACAAACAAACCAAGAACACCCTAGACACGCTCCCTCCTCCGCCCCATATCTCATC
>CAZDBE010000506.1:0-2691 GCA_964503675.1 uncultured Pirellulaceae bacterium
GCTTCGTCTCGTGCAAACACTCAAAGTATGCAAGCTCTGGTGGGTAGCCAGCTTCGGTAAGTGTCTCGAAACCCATCTTGATCAGTTCAACAACACCGCCACAAAGGACAGCCTGTTCGCCAAAGAGATCTGTTTCTGTTTCGTCCTTGAAGGTTGTATGAATGATCGCAGTTCGTCCGCCACCAATCGCCGAAGCATACGATTTAGCAAGCTCCAAAGCTTTTCCGCCGTTGGCATCCTGAGCAATCGCGATCAGATCTGGAATACCGCGGCCTTGAACGAATTCAGTCCGGACAGTGTGGCCGGGTGCCTTCGGAGCAACCATGATTACGTCCAAATCTGCACGCGGTGCGACTTGGCCGTAGTGGATTGCAAAGCCATGACCGAAAGCCAGACACGCACCTTTTTTAAGATTCGGCTCAATATCTTCGCGGTAGATTTTGGCTTGGTACTCATCCGGTGTCAGAACCATTACGACGTCCGCGTCTTTGACGGCGTCGGCGGTGTCTTTCACCTCAAGTCCGGCTGCCGCGACTTTTTTGCGAGTCGGGCTGTCGGCACGTAGGCCAACAACGACTTCAACGCCACTGTCCCGAAGGTTTTGGGCGTGAGCATGACCTTGTGAGCCAAAGCCAAGGATGCAAACTTTCTTGTCCTTGATGATGGAGAGATCGCAATCTTTATCGTAGTAAATATCCAGTGGCATCTTTTTTCGGTCCTTTTAGTAATATGTGCGTGAACAGTCTAAGTGCGGATTTTTGATCGTCAACGTCAAACTTTCGATATCGCCGGCGCTTATATCGCAACTGGACAAAAATCGTTAAAACATGATGTTTAGTTGGACAACACAGGCTTGAAGCCCGGCACCGACTGCTACCGATAATTGCTAATTTCACCCGTTTCGTCGCCCATTTTTATTATCCCAGTCATGAACTCAGCAGAATCAAGTACCCAAAACGACCTAAGTAGAACGATTCGCGTCCTCGGCGATCTTTTAGGACAAACGATCGTCCAACAAGAAGGGTTGGAGATGCTGGAGCTGGAAGAGAAGATCCGCGGCCTCGCCAAATCTGGTCGCGGCGGCAGTACAGCGGCAGTCAGCGAACTCCGTCAGATTGTGGCCGAGATGAGCAACGACACCGAAAGCACCGACGTCAACCTGAAGGCTTTTTCCACTTACTTCCAGTTAGTGAACCTCGCCGAAGAGCACGAGCGCGTGCGGGTCTTGGAGGAGCGTTCCAACGTGGCCTACGAATCTGACGAACCGATGGACGAGACCATCCTGCAGGCACTCGTCACGCTCAAGGAAGAAGGCTTCGACGCTACGCAGATTCAAGCCATGCTCAGTTCCATGTTGGTGATGCCGGTTTTCACGGCTCACCCAACCGAGTCCCGCCGCCAGACGATCCGCCAGAACTTGAAGAGTGTTTCGGGACTGCTGACAAAGATGTCGTCCAAGGATCTTTACCCTCGCCAGCGAGCACGGTTGCAAGATGTTTTGCAAGATTACATCGTGCTGCTATGGCAAAGCGCTGAGACGCGTGATCGGCCACCGACGGTGATGGACGAGGTTCGCAACACAGGGCTGTACTTTTTTGAGAATACGCTATTTGAACAAGTTCCTCGCATTTACGAGCAACTTGAAAGGGACCTGGAAACCGTGTTTCCCGGCCACGATTTCGACGTGCCCGCATTTTTACGCTACGGTTCTTGGATTGGCGGTGATCGCGACGGCAATCCCTACGTGACCAATGACGTAACTACCGAGGCGCTGCAGGCGCAGAAGAAGCTTGTGTTGGAGCTTTACCAGCGCGAGGTGTTGTCGTTTTACGAACTGCTTAGCTGTTCACGGAGTCGCGTCGGGTTCTCCGATGAGTTCTTGAACAGCCTAAGGGAAGACCGAAAATTGGTAGAGGAATCCGAACACGAATTATTGGATCGATTTCAGCAGGAACCTTATCGAGAAAAATTGGTGATGATGTATCGCCGGTTGATGACGACGCTCCGAAAGAGTCAGCTTCCGCTAAACGAACAGCCTGACGCCGACATGCCGCGTGCTTACGCCGACGCCGACGCATTCTTGCATGACCTGAATCTCATCCGTGAGAGTCTCGAAGCAAACAAGGGCGAGCGTCTGGTGCGGGGCCGGTTCCGGCGATTGATGCGAGCGGTGGAAGTGTTCGGTTTTCACTTGGCCTCGATCGATGTGCGCCAACACGCCGACCATCATCGAAAAACCGTGGCTGAACTGATGAAGTCGACTGCTTCGATCGAGGACTATGCGGAGCTGGACGAAGACGGTTTGGTCAAAGCGCTTACGACACAGCTGCAAAGTGACTCGCCACTGGTCACCGATGGGCTTAGCGAATCAACGACTGACTTGCTGGCGTTGTTCGACCTGATTAAGTCCGCTCAACACGCCGGTGGAGCACGTGCGATGGAGACCTACATCATCAGCATGACCGAGAACGTCAGCAACTTGCTAGAAGTGCTGCTGTTGGCGAAGAACTCGGATCTTACAGGCTGTATCGATATCGTTCCGCTGTTCGAAACGGTCGACGACCTGCTCGGTGCCGCCGAAACGATGGAGAGACTCTTTGCCAATCCGGTTTACGCCGAACATTTGAAGGCTCGTGGCAACCAACAGCAAATCATGATCGGATACAGCGACAGCAACAAAGACGGCGGCTT
>CAZDBE010000507.1:0-2682 GCA_964503675.1 uncultured Pirellulaceae bacterium
GTCTTGACCAAACCGACACCAAAGAACTGCTGCCAAATTCGGTTGACCGCCACTCTCGCCGTCAGAGGGTTTTTCGAATCGACGAACCACTCTGCTAGGTCCATTCTCGTTGGTACTTGCCCGGTAGTTTTCATCGGCGGCAAGAATCCGGGAGTGTTACGCTGAACCTCGTCGCCGGGTGCATCGTACTGACCGCGTTCAAGCACAAACGTTGGCCGTACTTCTTCACGCTCCTTCATCACCATCGCTTTGGGGACCGTCCGGTCGAACTGGTCGCGCTCCTTTTCCAGCGCTTTTAACTTAGCGGTCAGTTCGGTTACCAGCGTTTCTTCGGGCGATACTTTTTCTGACTCTTCTTTGGCTGGAACCTCGTCGTCTGGCGCTTCGTTCTCCGCTTCTAATGTTTTCGCTTTTGCAGTGGCATCTTTTAGTTCTCGACGAAGTTTTGCAATATCCTGATTGAACGATTTGATGCGTTCTTTTTGCTGGGCCGTCCCCAGCGAAATGAACGGAGGCTGAAAACCCATTTTGGGTCCGTTCCTGGATATCGTTTCTGGTTTCGCGTCGATGTTGTTGAAGAACGCAGCCATAGAATAGAAATCCTTCTGCGTAATGGGATCAAATTTGTGATCGTGGCATTGAGCACACTGGACGGTCAGGCCCAAAAATGCGGTGCTCACAGCCGTCACACGATCAATCACATTTTTGGAAAAACTCTCTTCAGGTAAAGCTGTTCCTTGATCAATGATCAGGTGTAGGCGATTGAAACCGGATGCGATCAGTTGGTCGTCTGTCGGCTGAGCGTATAGATCTCCGGCCAGTTGGTATCGTAAAAAATCGTCGTAACGCTGGTTGTCATTGAACGACCGAATTACCCAGTCGCGATAGGCAACATGGTTGCGATAAAAGTCTTTGTGCATACCGTTGGAGTCAGCGAACCGCACTAGATCCAACCAATACCGCCCGATATGCTCGCCATATTGAGGCTTGGTCAGCAGGGAGTCGACCAGTTCCTCCCAAGCTTGCTCCGGCGAATTCGAATGCGATTCCAAAAACTGGGCAATCTCACCGCGCGTTGGCGGCAGACCTGTCAGATCAAAAGTAACGCGTCGGATCAGCGTGCGTGGATCAGCTTCCGGGGAAGGCGAGCGATCTGCCAACTCAAGTTTCTTCAAAACGTGCAAATCAATGGACCGCTCACTCCACGATTTGTTCTCAACACTAGGCCGCGCGGGAAAAACGGGTGGTTCGAACGCCCAAAAGCCTTCGTACTTGGCACCCGATTCAATCCATTGCTGAACTAGTTCCAGCTCATCTTGATTCAACGGCTTGAGGTGCGAATCAGGCGGCGGCATGATCGTCGATTCATCATCGGACGTGACCCGACTCCACATTTCGCTGTCTTCGATCGAACCGGGTTCAATTGCATGCCGGACCGCTCCTTCATCGCCATCGGGTTGATCCAACCGCAATCCAGCCTCGCGTGATTCCGCGTCCGGGCCATGGCAAGCGTAACAGCGATGCGAAAGCAGCGGGCGAATATCGCGATCGTACGAAACGCCTTCCGCTGAAAGATAACCAGGATTGGCCAGCAGGATCAGCAGTATAAGTAACTGCCCAGACGTTTTCGCGTGTTGATCAATCATGACACCAGATGAAGAGAGAACGTGGCTGGGTCGACCTGATTGGAAATCTGATCACCCTTGAAATCAGAATTGATTGACTACTCCTCAATATCTATGTCCAATTGGTCAGGGCCTTTCTCTTTAGCTAAGACCCGCCCTGTCCACATTTGATCGTATTTCTTGTCATCGGTTATCTCTAGGACCAAATTGTCAGCCCGAGCAACACGTCGCATACCATCAACACCCGTTTTGTCGAATACCAACGGGGAGTAATCTTCGACGGGGCGTATTTTCAATCCATACCGAATTTCAAAAGGCTCGCCGTCAGCATCGCTGATGAACCAATCCCCCACGTTGCCCAAGTCACCACTAGACACTCCAAGTCGGGGCGCAACCCGCTCGTCAGTTTTGATAAAGTTCTCCAGTTCAGCGGCATCCTTAGGGCCCATGCCTTTGTTCACACTTGCAAACATCACATAAGCGCGCGCGAGCTTTTGCATGTTGAGCTTGTTCATTTCTTTGTATGTACTTGCAAGATTGTCACCACCACAACCTAGCGTTGAACACACCAAACAAAGCAGCAAGAGCCGACACAAAAGACTAAAGCCTAGTTTCATCTTAAACACCCCATTGTTGAAAATTTCGACGATGCCCGATCGCCGTGATCTCTGCAAAACCAATTTGCAATTGAAAAAACTCCCAACTGTCTTGCGAACGATTGGGAGTACTTTGCTTAACCTGCCACAGGGACTGTACTACAACTCGGTGACGTTAATCACTTGACCTTCGTTGCGAAACCCAATTCGAATAAAGTCAGCTCGGGTAACGGTCAGTGAAATAGCATGGGTTGAACCATCACCCAGTACTGCATTAAATGTACCCGGATGAGATGATCCATAACCACCCAACTGCGAGAGCGTCCGTTCGTTATCCGAATACGCAGCTACCGTACTACCAGCTCCTGCATATCCCGCACGGGCATTAGCGTGGTGGGAACCGACAATTCCACTATTTTCAACGTTGCCCCAAAAATTGTTGTTTTGAGGGTAGCGACTCT
>CAZDBE010000508.1:0-2680 GCA_964503675.1 uncultured Pirellulaceae bacterium
GCAACCGTTTCGAACTTCCGACGAAAGTAAAACAATGCGTTCCATTTTTAGTCCTTTCACGTTTTTCAACAAGACGATCGGCTTCACGATTGCCGTTGGATTGATTTTCATAGCGTTGGGTACAGCAACGGCTTTGGCAAGTCCAGCAGCTCCCAAGAAAAGTCTAGCCCGAGCGATGGACAAGGTCGCTGACAAGATCGTCTCTGTACTGGACGAGCTTGAGCGCAACAAACAGGTCATCATTGGTGACTTTATCTCCCGCGGACGAAGCAAATCCAGCGGCGGAATCGAGATTAGTCGCCAACTAACAGAGTGCCTGACGGGGAAAGGAATTACGGTCTCTGATAAAGGCGAAGAGTGGACAGAGATCTCCGGTGCATTCAAAATCATTGAAAACAAAGAGCACGAAACCGACGACTTCGATTCATTGGGTATCGACATCACGGTCGAGTTCTACGATGAGAACGCCGATCCACTGAAAATCAACAGCGTAAAAGCTGACGGCGGAGGAGATACCAACGAAATTGGCATTCCTGTTTACGGTGATGATGCGATTCAGCTAGGCGGAGTTTCCTACGAAGCCCCGCCAAATCTTCCGGTCAAGGAGAAACAGAAAAAGATCATCGAGCAGTATCACGAGCCGGTCATTCATCCTGTCGGTACTCAGGTTCGAGGCGCAGGCCCATTTGGCGTCGAAGTACTAGTGCGGCAAAACGGAAAATTGGTTCCTCGTCAGCCGACAATCGGCCAAGGCAAACAAGCGTTTGTCGAACTGCACCACGGCGAGGAGTATGTCGTGAAGGTGTATAACGACGCCGATTTTCCGATCACAGCGGGGCTGAAAGTTGACGGGGTCAACGCGTTCGTCGATGCTCAGGACCAGCCGAAAGATGCTCGTCGCATCGCTCGCCCCCACAAGACGGCAACTTTCAAGGGATGGTACATCCATACTGGCCACAACCCAGCTTATGCTCAACTGCCCTCCACCAAGGCATTTATGCTGACAGGCTATGAGAACAGTGTGGCCAAACGTGAGGGTGCCAAGGCCTCCAACATAAGCATTGGCATGATCAGCGTCGACATCAAGGCCGCTTGGCCTAAAGGTAGCCCACCACCGGCCGGCGAACCTGTTGCTGGGTCAACGAAATCTGCCACGCGTGGATTGACAACGGGCCAAGGAAAAGCTGTTGATGCGAAGTACAAAGTCGCTCGAGATCTTGAATTGAGCAAGCACACTCGTGCTGTTATTCATGTTCGATACACGAAGTAGGAAGCAGTATTACCGACTGGACGTTTGTGCGGCATGGGTTTCCTTTGGACTGTGGTTCGCAGGTCGAGATGTAACCAGTCAAGATCACCCGTCTTTAGGGAAGACTGAACAATAACTTCCGTAAGATGGGCACTCTTTCCCGTCACATTTGTCGGGCAAGAGTGCCCAACCTACATTCAAAATCGGGAACTTGTTTTTGAGTGATGCCTTAAAACATCCGCCAGCATTTTGTTTGGCGGATTCTTTCCTTGAAGTAGGCTAGTTGTGTTGGTATAAAATTAGGTCGCGGGTCTCAACTTCCACACGTAAAAACGAAAATGTCTCGATACTTTCTGGCCATTCTAGCGCATTGCCTTTTGCTTTTTGCTTCGCAATCGGTCGTCGCTCAAAAACCAAAATTGCGACTCGATACTGTGGCACCCGCTTCACAGGTTCGCAAGCTTGTCTTTTCCCAAGACGGCAAACGTCTTTATTCCGCCGGTAAAGACAAAGTTGTACGCACATGGGAGATCGTGGAGCGCGGCGGCAAATACAAAATGGTTGCCGGCCACAAATTTCGCTGGGAAATCTCGCGTGGCTTTCGCGGGCACATCTACGATGTCGAAATTTCTCCACAAGGAATGATTGCATTCGCCGGATTTTCAGCTTGGACAAAAACGTCAGACATCGCAATCTACGACATTAAAAGCCGAAAACTCGTTAAGAAGTTGTTTACTAATCCAACTCGGAAATCTGCAATCCTAGATTTAGAATTCTCTCCATCGGGAAAAAAGTTGGCCGCAGTAACGGCTCGCGGGGAGATTCGTTTGTGGGACATCAGCCAATGGAAGGAATCAGCCATCCAACCTCCGACCGGTCCATTGCAAACAGTACGTTCGATCAATTTCCAAACTGAAACAGAACTGTTGTCTACCGAAACAAGAGGTGACATCAAGGTTCAACTGACGCTTCGCAACTTGGCCCAAAACACTGTTCAGGCTCAACGAGAGACGTCATTCCCCATTCTGAATATGGAACGACTTAAGTCTGGTGAACTGGCAACAGCTCATGTTAATGGAGACGTACTACTTTGGTCCAACGGTAACCAGCCGACCAAGCTTCGCAAAGGCGATGAAAAAGAGGAACAGCTTACTGCTATGACGATCGTAGGCGATCAGCACTGCGTCATTGCCGCCACCGGGAGTTCCTCCAATCAAATGGCTTCCATCGAATACTGGAATACGAGGACAAGAAAAAGGCTCGAGAAAACCATCGTTTTTCCGTCTAGTCCAGTTCATGCGATGGCCGCCAATCCTCAAGGGGATTTGATTGCAATCTCGGGAGGTGACCAACATGAAATCCGTCTCGTCAAGCTGTTGGACAAAAAGACTAGAGAGAAAATCGACAAGCCGTTTTCTCAAGCCCCAGCTA
>CAZDBE010000509.1:0-2671 GCA_964503675.1 uncultured Pirellulaceae bacterium
TTTCAATTGTTACAGTTGTTTTTAATGGCGAAAGGTACATTGAAGAAACAATCAAAAGTGTAGAAGAGCAAACGTATAAAAACTATGAGTATATAGTTATTGATGGAGGGTCAATTGATAATACATTAGATATACTCGAAAAGTATAAATCATCAATAACGCATTTAATTAGTGAGCCTGATGAAGGCATGTATGATGCTATTCTAAAAGGCTTTGCATTAGCGAAAGGCGAGATATTTTGCTGGATTAATGCTGATGATAAATTTATGCCGTGGGCTTTTGAGGTGGTGGCAAAAGAGTTTAAATTTAAAAATGTAGATTGGGTAACTGCTATACCAGCGTTTTGGGGTGAGAATGGGGAGTTAAGTTTCGTAGGTAAAGTTCGTGTATACCCAAGATTTCTAATTAAAAGCGGTTGTTTTCACCACTTAGCGTTAGGCTGTATACAACAAGAGAGCACTTTCTTTTCGAAACAACTCTACCAGACGTTGGGTAAGGAAGACTTAAATCATATTTCGTCGTTTAAGAATGCTGGAGACTACCATCTATGGCGATGTTTTGCGAAACATTCTCATCTAAAAACTATACCTACAGTAATTTCAGGATTTAGGATTCATAGTGATAATAAGTCAAAAGAGCTTCATGAATACTTGGATGAGATTGGCATAAAAAACTATTATTTTTTACGACTAATGATATGGCTACCAGCACGAATAGTGCATGTTTTTTTATCATTTATATATTCATCATATTTATATTATGGTGAAAGAAAACTGCATGGGTTAATTCATCATTATTCTAAGAAAATGCTAAAAAAATAAATTAGTATTTTTAACTAAATTATATGAAACAGAGTCATAATAAATATGTAATGGGTGTTCGAATTGATTGTTTGGATATTGGAGAAGTAGTTCAAGAGGTGATTAAGTTATCGAAAACTTCAAGTTATGGGTATGTATGTGCTGCGAATGTCCATATGCTAATGGAAGCACATGATTCAAAAGGATTCAAAGATATTATAAATAATGCAGCAATTATTTGCCCAGATGGAATGCCAATTGTTTGGCTACTTAGGAGGCTTGGTATACAAAGGCAGCAGCGTATTACTGGTTATGACATAATGAATAATCTTATTATGCAGGCTGAAAAAAGTGAAATTCCAATCGGTGTTTTAGGTGGTGAGGAAAGTGTTTTAATTAGGGCTGTAGAAAATTTAGAAACAAGAAACAGAAATTTAAAAATACATTACAAAAATTCACCACCATATAGAGAACTAACACTTCAAGAGAACGAGTCTCTATTGAAAGATATTAATGAATCTGGTGTTGAATTATTATTTGTTGCCTTAGGCTGCCCGAAACAAGAAAAATGGATGCATGACAATGCTAGTGAAATATGTGCAGTAATGATAGGTGTAGGGGCAGTGATTGAATTTTTAGCTGGGACTAAGAAAAGAGCACCTATTTTGATGCAGGATCTTGGCTTAGAGTGGCTGTATCGGTTCTTTCTTGAACCTAGAAGACTTTTTAAGCGATATATTGTGTTAAATTCAAGATTTATAGTAATGGTTATGCGACAAGTAATTTCAGGCAAACTATGACTATGTTAGTGTAACAACACTATAAAAGTTCTATTTCTGATGCTGAAAAGTCATGCGTAGAGGGTTGCTGAATAAACACTCGGATTTTATTAACTTAATTCATAGGTCGCTGGATTGGTTGATTGTAATCATCGTTGGATTATTTATATATTCAATCTACCCTGGAATTTGGCCTCTTACAGGATACTATATATCTGCACTAGCCATTGCTGCCATTTCAGTATACGTAATCTTCCCATATTTTTCTTTGTACCAAGCGTGGCGTGGCGCGTCTTTATTTGAGGAAATAAGAACCCTAAGCTTTGCTTGGATGGCGGTAGTGTTATTAATGCTTGGTGTGTCAGTGCTCACTAAATCAAGTGAAGAGTACTCGCGTATTTGGATGGTAGCTTGGTCGCTATCAACATGGCTTGTTCTAATATTTTCTCGTGTAATTGCGAGAAATACACTTGGTTGGATGCGTGAAAAAGGTTTGAATATCCGCAATATAGTTTTAGTGGGTAATAATAAATTATCAGAAGAAATTGCATCTAAACTTCATAAAGAAGTATGGGCAGGGTTTAATTTAAAAGGTGTGTTTATAAAAGATTATGATCCTGAGGATACGGTAATTGGGCATCCTGTATTAGGGGGAATCAATTATATATCTCAATATGTTGAAGAAAATAGTATTGATCAAGTATGGATTGTCATGCCGCTTAAAGAAGAAGAAGCTGTAATGCGCGTGATAAATGAGTTGAAGTTAAGTACTGTCGATATTCGATATGTTCCAGACATATTTGGTTTAAATCTATTTAATCACTCCATTACAGAAGTGATTGGGTATCCAGTTATAAACTTATCAGTCTCTCCTATGGTAGGAATGAATAAGTTTGTTAAAGTTATCGAAGATCGGATTTTAGCGCTTATAATATTTATTGTTTTTTTTCCAGTGATGCTTTTAATTGGAGTGATTGTAAAATTAACATCTAGTGGTCCTATGTTGTTTAAGCAAAAGCGTCATGGTTGGGATGGACGTGTTATAAATGTGTATAAATTCAGGACGATGTATCTTCATGAGGAAGATGATGT
>CAZDBE010000510.1:0-2668 GCA_964503675.1 uncultured Pirellulaceae bacterium
TATTTTGGATTGATCGTAGGTTTCTTTCTGACCTACATCGTCAGCACTGCTTTAACGCCGTTGTTTGGCATGTTTAGCCAAACTACCACAATCGACGGCGTGTCTCCTACACAAGTAAAGGCGTGGGTCGTTTCCTTCCTTGGAGCGGCAATCTGTTACTCCTGCGTCAGCCTACTGTGGCAAACCAAGGACGATTTCCGTTTCGTGATCCCCTACGTTGAATTCAGCAAAGATGTCAAAGGGCTCAAGCCTTACGTACTGGACACCAGTGTGGTGATCGACGGCCGCATCGCTGACATCATCGACACCGGCGTCATCGACAATCCCTTGGTAATGCCCCGATTTATCTTGGCTGAACTTCAGGCCATCGCAGACAGTGGTGACAAAATGCGTCGAGCCAAAGGCCGCCGCGGACTGGATGTGCTGGACAAGATGCGGAACAACGATCAAATCGACCTGAAGGTCTACGACCGTGAACTTCCCGAGATGCTGGGACAGCCCGTCGATATGAAATTGTTGATGCTTGCCCGACACCTTGAAGGGAAAGTCGTCACTGGCGACTTCAATCTGAATAAGGTTGCTAAGCTACAAAACGTACCGGTGATCAACTTGAACGAAATTGCCAATTCCCTCAAACCCGTCTTCTTACCGGGTGAACAGATTCGAATCCGCGTCGTCAAAGCGGGCGAGGGAGCCAATCAAGGCGTGGGCTATCTGGATGACGGAACCATGATTGTGATCGAGGATGGCAAAAACCAAATCGGCAAAGAAGTAGACATCACTGTTACCAGCATGCTGCAGACGAATGCTGGCCGAATGATTTTTGGAAAGTTTGGTTAGAACTCGGTAGATCTTTTGATCCGAGTTAAATCCTGCGCTGCAGGGTCAAACTGTGTTACTGCAACTTATCATAGGACTTCGCGTTTGCGACAATCACTCCTTACCGTAGTCTTTTTCACTTTGATTGCCAGCCAAGCCGTCATCGCCCAAGAGCATTCGGAAATAGAGATTTGGCCCAAAGGACTGCCGACCGGCGCAGTCGTGTTCGATGCCGACAAAGCAAAAGAGCTCACCGAGGCAACCAAAGTCCATCCCCGAGGACACATTCTGTTCGTTGATACACCGACGCTGACAGTGTACCGAGCGCCAGAAGAAACTGCCAACGGCAGCGCTGTCGTCATCTGCCCTGGAGGTGGCTACAACGTGTTGGCTTGGAAGCACGAAGGCGTAGAACTAGCCGAGTGGTTCAATTCAATTGGCGTTACAGCGTTCATTCTCAAGTATCGGGTACCGCGCCGCATTCCGGACAATATTCACTGGGAACCCATGCAAGACGTGCAGCGCGCAGTCCGCTTGGTTCGTCACAACGCGGAAGAATATAAGATTGATACGAACCGAATTGGCGTGCTTGGATTCTCCGCAGGCGGGCACCTCACCGTTATGTCAGCGGTTCAATACGGCACTAGGTGTTACGAGCCAACTGATGAAATCGACAAAGTAAGCGCCCGTCCGGATTTTGCCTGCCCCATCTACGCTGCATATCTGGCTGATGGCTACAAAGATGACGTTGCAGAACTCGGTGCGCTAGTCACTGTCACCGAAGAGACTCCACCGATGTTTATGGCGGTCACTTGGGGCGACAAAATGCGTGGTGCGCAATCGGCGCTACTGTTATCCAAACTCAAAGAGCACAATGTTCCGGCCGAACTGCACGTTTATCAGAACGGTGGGCATGGCTACGGGATTCGTAAGAGCGCGCTTCCTGTATCGCAATGGCATCACCACTTGGCAACTTGGCTGGAGTTTAACGGTTACTTCAAAGCCGGTGATCGTGAAGAAACTGACCAGCCGGCTAATTAGACATCGCGCGACCGGAGTTGCCGAGGGGATTCTTCGATTGAAAATCGGGCGAAATCGATTCGGTTTTCAAATGAGTTCTACAGCTCTTGCAAGCGTGGGATGAGCCAAAGCGAGGAGAAAGAGGACAAGCACCGCCGCAATCTTTTCGCAGCCCGAACAACCGAATTTTGGCGATTCAAATTCAAGTGATCTTTTCGCATTTTGGCTCAATTTTCTAGCCGGTTCCTGTTTGGGATGTAGGTTTATTGTGTAAGGGCCGCACGACGAAAAAGACGAGTGCTTAACTAAACGTTTTAGTTAGAACCCAGCACTAAATCTTGATCGGGTCCTTACAGTTCGCAGTTAGCTTCACCCAACCCAAACGAGGTACCAAGAATGAAATCTTCCTCTTTTGTTGGCCACTTGAAAACGGTTTTCGATTTCTGGTAGCCGAAGTTAATCGGGCACTCAGTAGATACAGAAGGCAACCTTAACCCGACAACCTTGAACGTCCCCTTTGGAGTCTGGGACACGCTCAACAGGTTTCGGTCCTGCCCTTGGGCAACGCCATCCACATCTACTTGAGCGTTCTGTAAAGTGAGCGTTTCGATCCCCGTCGGGACGGACCTTTCGATGCAAAATTTGCACCGCGAGACCGACGGGATTGAACATGGCTGTACTAAGGATTGTTGTCATCACCTCGACACCGACCCCGATGCAAATCGGAGTCGGTGTTTTTTCATGCAGTCTTTCATAGCATCGTAGCCAAATTGGCTCAAAAGCGGTGCCGTCGTTTTACATGTGGTACGAGGTGGTTATAATTCTAACA
>CAZDBE010000511.1:0-2642 GCA_964503675.1 uncultured Pirellulaceae bacterium
AACAGAAAAGTATTGGAAGCACCATCGGCAATTTGACCGAAACCGATCTTCGAGTACTTTGTCGCCATCTCGGTACTTGGGTCACCGTGGCCACCTTTTGCAATGATGCCTGTGAAAGTGGTCGTCGACTCGTGCGGATTGAGAGTATCGCCGGCGTTGACCGTAAACCAAAAATTGGGAACGTCTCCATTCTCATCCGCGAAAGGCCCCAATACTCCGGCGTAGTCTCCAAGTCGTATTTGGTCCAAGTTCCATGTAGCGAACCTTTCTCCGCGAGAGGGACAGTTAAAGCCGGGGACCGGATTCTCAACCATCGGGGGAGTCCCGTCCCACCATCCATCTATCTTACGTTGGCTTTCCAGATTGCCTTGTTCCATGAAAGGAAGAATCTGGAACATCCAACCCGCGTTCTCGTAATCAAACCAAGGCATTTCGAATTGGCGCGAATCGTGGTAAGAACCAGAACAGCCTCCAGCAGTTGGAAAGTGCATGTGTGCAGACTCAAAGTTGATTGCCGCCAGCCCCAACTGCCGCAAATTATTCATGCACTCGGTGCGTCGCGCAGCTTCACGAACTTGCTGAACTGCCGGCAACAGCATCCCGATCAAAATCCCAATGATTGCAATGACGACCAACAGTTCGACTAAGGTAAATCCTCGTCGATTTCTTGGAATAAAACTCTTCATATTTATAACTCCACAAAACGATTCCTAGCTTCTACGAATCACAAACAAAACACATGTGATACGCCCGTAATCGAACTCCAATAACCTCAAATTGTCCAAAAGTAGAATCTGTTTTCAATACAAGGCCCAAGGGCAAGTGTATGAATACAAACAGATCAAAATTTACGCGTTTGAGCTTCGGGCTTGAACCGGCTAGTCAACCAGCCGAGAGCTCATTGCTCAATAGTTCCCTGTAAAATATTTAACTCGTTAACTCCTCAGTTGAGATAAGGATAATCAAACCCAAGGAACAGTCGTGACACCGGTTCCAAACACTCCCTCTTTCAAAGCTTACCTAGGTGGAATCTGCTCTCGATCAGACGCAAAGGGGAGTCAGTGCTAACATCACAACTTAGCTGTATCCCCAGATTATATCCAATTTTTGATCAATTAAGAACGAGGAAACAGACGGAATCACGGCTTTAGGGTGCGTGAAACAGCCCTTTTTTGTGAAAACATGCTTATTCATTGTAAATTAACATACCAACACAGTTTTCCTTGCCTTTAAAATATTATCCAGCAGTCGGTAGGGCGTTTCTCTACCGGCGATTTCAATTTTTCACCTTTTATCCATCAACTGCTCTCTGGGGCAATCACCACTTCTTGAGAATGGAAACCAAATGAAAATTCGTTTAGCAGCACTGGCGGCGTTAGCCATCGCAATGTTTTCCACATCCGTCCATGCCGACAGCATTGTCGACGGCACTATTGGGGCTGGCTACGGCCCAGCTGTATCTGTTCAGACTGTAAATACTGAGTTTGGTGATGAGGACGGCATCAATAATCCAAACGGCGGCGAGTTGGACGCGGCCTACTTGTCGATCATCGGAGACCGCCTGTTCATTGGCATCACCGGTAATTTAGAAACGGACTCTTTCAATAAGCTAAGTCTATTTATTGATTCTCGTTCTGGTGGTGAAAACACTTTGTCAGCTCTGCCGGACTACGACTTCGGAAACGTAAGCAGTAACCTTGGCTTGGTTTCGTTCGCTTCAGGGTTCGAAGCCGATT
The DNA here is from genome assembly GCA_964503675.1 of uncultured Pirellulaceae bacterium. Lineage (GTDB taxonomy): Bacteria > Planctomycetota > Planctomycetia > Pirellulales > Pirellulaceae > Mariniblastus. The sequence continues at coordinate 1,737 of CAZDBE010000511.1, forward strand.
TTCACCTCTTCGGTCGTGCAGGAGGTGGAAACTTTGAGGTCGACTTTGTGGATCGCTTAGGCGGCACCAGCAGCAGTGTCTTATCCTCGACCGGAAGCGCTGCCTTGAGTGGTGACTTCGGCACTGCGGCGGGATCTGCATCTGGGGCTGCCAACGCATCGCCAGTCGAATTTGCTCTCGACAATAGTAACAACGCAGGTGTGACAGCCGGAACGGGCGCCGCCAACGCGGCTGACGCATTAGCTGTCACGACTGGTGCTGAGTTTTCAATTGCGTTATCGGACTTGGGTGCAAATCCAAGCGATACGATCAGTATTGTCGCTGCGTACAGCAATGGAGACTATAACTTTTTCTCCAACCAGTTCTTGGGAGGACTGGCAGCTGGCACCGGTAATCTTGGTGCTGATGGGAATGGGAACTTTTTCGGAGATGCCAGTGGAACAGCATTAGACCTTAGTGGGGTCAATCCTTTCAGTATTACGGTTGCAGTCCCCGAGCCAAACACTCTGGTAATTCTTGGATTCGGTGGTTTGATGTTGGCTCAACGTCGTAGACGCTAGTTAACTCAACCTCTCCGGTCACAACCCTCCTGACCAAAAACTCTTCGGCAATTGTTTGCTGACAACAGTAATCATCACTTCTTGAGAATGGAAATCAAATGAAAATTCGTTTTGCGTCACTCTCGATGGCACTGGCCATCGCCATTTCTTCCACATCCGTCCAAGCCGATGGACTTGTCGACGGTACAATCGGGCCCGAGTATGGTGCTGCTGTATCAGTTCAAACTGTCAATACTCAGTTCGGTGACGAGGACGGCCCAACCGGTGGTGCTGACGGTGGCGAGCTAGATGCGGCTTACTTGACAATCATCGGCGATCGCCTGTTCATCGGCATCACCGGCAATGT
>CAZDBE010000512.1:0-2635 GCA_964503675.1 uncultured Pirellulaceae bacterium
ATCAATCCTCAAACGAATTTTACAAGAGGTCTCTACTAAATTGTCAAAGATCAAAGTGACTGGCAATCTAGTGCCCGTCACGAGGAGGCGTATCATACGGAGTCGATCTTAACCGTCAATGGCGAAATGCCACTTTTCGAAGAAGTTTCCGAAACCGTCTGCCGCTGGTCAGTTCAGTCTGACCAGAGAGCCTCCGCACCCTGCTGACAACCTTCTATTTAGAAAGGTTCGTCCTTTAGGTTCCCCAGTGATCGGAACTTCTGGGCAGCGACTTGAATCAACTTGCCAGAAATCATGAATCAACTTGAGGGGCGGAAGTAGATCCGATTTGAGGTGCCGCGAAAAGGGCGATTTCCAGTAATTTCCTCGGTTTTCAAGAAGTTACGTTTGTACCCGTTGCAGGGCTGCGATCGCGTCACTCTCCGTTGGGGCACTTTGGGAGAGTCGCCGTTTAAGCGGCGGAGAGGGCTTTGCGAGGCAAAGAACTTTCGTCAATTAACTCTAGCGGGACTCAGCCCTCCGGGTCGGCGAGCCTCCGACTCTCCCGGAGAGAGGGTTACATTGGTGGGCCTAGCACTTGCGGTAAGACAAAAACAAAGTGATCGAGCAAACGGCAGCGATTATGGTCGCCGTTAATGCCGGCGTCGATTGACAAAACAACCACCATCCGGAGGCGAATAAGGCTGAGTAAATTCCGACGGTGCCAAGGATCATACGGACGAAGCCCAGCGCCAGGCTGTCGGTCGAATCTACTTTCGGAAGCGGTTTTTTCCGATCCGCCGCAAACTTCCTAACTGGCTTCCACCCCGGTCCGCCCGGCCGGACCAAGCGGCAGAAGTTTTCCAGCGTCTCCATGTTTGTGGACGGAAAGACAAACGCGGCGGCCAACCAGCAAGCCGTGGTTACTCCGACGCCAATCAGTAACTGAGCCCAATCCGAGATCCCAAGCGGTTTGGCGAAGAACGCAAATAGAAGGGCCACCAAAAAAGAAACGACCATCGCGACGACTTCACTTTGCGCGTTAATCCGCCACCAAAACCACCGGAGTATGAACAGTAATCCTGTTCCGGCTCCGATTTGCAGCAGGATCTGAAACCCTTGCATGGCATCCTGAAGATTTACGGCCAGCACAGTGGCCAGCACCAACATCAGGAGCGTGGAGATTTGGCCGACCCGAACCAGTTCTTTTTCTCCAGCGCCGCGGCGGATGAACCGCTGGTAGAAATCGGCGACGACGTAAGACGATCCCCAGTTCAAGTGCGTTGAGATCGTCGACATGTATGCTGCGACCAACGAGGCAACCACCAATCCCAACCAACCCGTCGGCACAAATGAAAGCATGGCCGGGTAAGCAAGGTCGTCTCCCATTTTGTCGGCGGCGACGTCGGGAAAAGCACTTGCCAGAGATTGCAGGTCGGGGAAAACCACCAAGGAAGCCAGCGCGACGATGACCCATGGCCAGGGTCGCAATGCGTAGTGAGCGAAATTGAAAAACAGCGCTGCCCCGACGGCATGCCCGGGGCTTTTTGCCGCCAGCATGCGCTGAGCCAGATATCCGCCGCCGCCTGGTTCGGCGCCCGGATACCAGACGCTCCACCACTGCACCGCCAGCGGGATCACAAGAATCGTGATGAACGTGTTGACGGACTGCTGGTCGGACATGTCCAGCACCGGGAACATGTTGAGCTTCCCTTGGAGTGCGTCGTGGGCACAAAGCGCTTCCATCGAACCGACGTCGGGATGGCTAAGTGCAAACCACGCGGCGACCAGCGCGCCGGTGATCGACAGGACGAACAGCAGCCCGTCGGTAATCACGATCGCGCGGAATCCGCCAAGTGTACTGAAGATGGCCGTCACCAGAGACGCGACCAGAATCGTTTGCCAAGGAGAGAGCCCTAGCAAAACCTGTCCAAACTTGATCGCAGCCAGCATAACGACCGCCATAACCAGAACGTTAAATAGGACGCCCAGATAAAGTGCTCGGAAGCCGCGCAGGAACGCGGCCTGTTTTCCGTCGTAGCGAATTTCATAAAACGCAAGGTCGGTCATCAATCCTGATCGACGCCACAGCCGAGCGTAAAGAGAAACGGTCAACATTCCCGTCAGCAAGAACGCCCACCAAACCCAGTTTCCGGCAACGCCATTTTTACGAACGATGTCCGTGACCAAGTTGGGCGTGTCGGCGGCGAACGTGGTTGCGACCATCGAAAGGCCCAACAGCCACCACGGCATATCGCGTCCAGAAAGAAAGAACTGTGACGTGTCAGTTCCGGCGCGTTTTGCCGACAGGACTCCTACCAACAGAACACCCAGCAGAGATCCGGCGACGATAACCCAATCTAAAACGCCGAGTTGAGTTCCCAGCAGGACGGGGAATTGGATAGGCTGATGCATTGAGCTCTCGGGAAACGGGTGTCAATAACGGTTAGCTTCAACCTATCGTTGCACGGAGGCTCAGTCAAATGAACCGATCGCTACGCGGCCTCGATTGTGCGACTCTCCCTTTGGGAGAGTCTCCGTTTAAGCGGCGGAGAGGGCTTTTATAGTTGAACAACTATCTTCATTTGGCTCTCGAAATAGGCCCTCCCCGTCGGCGAGCCTCCGACCCTCCCGGAGGGGGCACTTCGCATATTTT
>CAZDBE010000513.1:0-2615 GCA_964503675.1 uncultured Pirellulaceae bacterium
GCAGCAATCCTCTTAAAGTAGGGAAGCTCGTCTAGATCGGCAGAAACCGTGATTGCTTGAGGCCCTTCTGTCTTGGTGCCGTCTGCACTTTGCCAGATGCCGGGTGGGATCTGTACGACACGGTGCCGACTCTTTGCTTCAAGGATGGGAGCGACAAGTAGATCGGTCCCAATCAGAAATTGGGTTTTCAAGGTTTCAAGTGGCATGCCCGGGTAATCATACTCCAAGGGTCGAAGGATCGGCTCGCCCGTTTTTGCACCTTGAATTGCAGTCTCCAAAATGTAGTCCGCAAATTTCGCACGTAACCCCACAGCGGATTTAGTAGCCTGCAAATGCGCCTGATCGAGAATCCTCCAAGGTGCGACCGAAAACTGCATCATGGGCATCAACGCGTGGACCTGCGTAGATCTAACAATCAACTCTTGGTCGAAAGTTTCGGCTGAAAGAAACGATGTAAATTGCCCACCACCAATCATATCGGGGCATGAAAAGGGATAGCCCATCAATCCCGCCAGCGACATTTGCGGTATCAGTTGGCGAAGATCTTTCCAAGCGTGATCCTTGTCCCGCAGACGCTGCACCAATGGCTGGCCTCCCATCCGCCACATCGCGCGGTATTCATTCAGAGGGTAACGCAAACCAATTTCGCCAAACAAGCGATTCTGTTCATTCGCGGAGACGTTTCGTTTGCTGTGTCCGTCGGGGTAAAACTCAGCATCGCCAGCGTCCAACTTGAAACCGTCAACCTTGTATTCTTTCTGCAGATGATCAAGCCGTTCTTTGAACCATGCTTCGTCAACGGGGTTTGACAGGTCGAGAACCGCGCTGGCGCCATTCCACCATCGAACGATTTTCGGTTGACCTGCGTTATCGGAGGCTATTTGCTCACGAAGCAAGCCGCCTTTTTTTTCTAGTGTCCGATAAACGTCGCAATCGGGGCTGACGAAAGGACAGACCCAAAGCATGACTTTGAACCCTAACCCATGTAGCTCTGCCATCATCACTTTAGGATCTGGGAAACGGCCCGGATGGAAGTTCCATTTGCCGTAGTTTTCCTGCCAGTTGTCGTCGATCATCAACACGCCAGGCGGAAACCCATTTTCGATAATCGCATGCGCGTATTTGAGGATGTCAGCTTGGTTTTGGTCGTACATCAACTCGATCCAAGTATTGTACTGAGGGCGCGCAAACAGCATTTCGTCAGGTAGAATGCCGCTCGGCGGGAAAAAGTTTGCTGATGCGTGCTGATAAGCTTCTTTAAGTGTCTTGCCCGCTGCGAAAGGAACTAGCTTCGCTTTGCTGCGGATAGAAAGTGCACCGTCTTTCCAATTAACTTGATAGGGTTCTTCCGACCAAACGCCACGGCCTTGAGAAGACAGCAGTAGCGGTTGAACTTGATTTCCATAGACGTTGTCGGTGAAATCCGCTTGGAACTCTTCAGCCAGAGGCATCAAGTGACCTTGGCTGATCACACCCAGCCACCAAGCTTCTCCAGTGCGAGATTGGATCTTGATGGTTGGCACCTGAACTTGACCCCAAGATACCGACGATAGAACAGTGGTTAACGTAAGTGAAGCCAGCGAGACGAGCAGGAGAAACGCCATGTTGTTGGCAGCGGCGGAAAATTCTGTTGTAGAGCATCTCATATTTATGGACTTGTCTATTGCATGAAATTGGTTTGACTGAACGAGTTGACTACTGTGCAATAAGCAGGTCAATGAAGAAACTGATATCTGAAAAGTCAACTACTCCGTCCCCATTTATATCTGCTTCGTCAAGGAAAGTACCGGATTGCAAGATGGAGATAAACGAAGGGATGTCCGAGAAGTCGATCGCACCGTCTTGGTTTACATCGCCTAGTGAAAACGGCATCGCCGCTTGTTCGATCATGAATTCATCGATCGCGTCAGTTGCCAACGCATTTCCTGCGATATCCTGAATTCCACTCCCGGCACTGTTGAGCCGCAACTCATAGTCGCCGTGGTCGGATGCCACGGACGACAAGTCAACGGTGTATTGGCTTGGCGAATTCTCCGTCACGCCCAAGCCACTTAGATCCACCATGCTTCCGTCACGCGTCAGAGTTAGGTCGCCGATGTCGACGCCGGTGACGTCTTCATCAAAGTTGATCGTCACCACTCCCGGATCGGTGTTTCGTGGATCAGGTGTTACATCAACAATGTCGGCTGTTGGGGCTGTTTGAGATTTGGAGGCGAACTCCAGATAGTCCAGTCCCATCCAATTGCCCACAATCTCGATGCGAATCACTCTGTTTTCGCCAGCCCACTGAGTCATATCAATGTTCTGCAGGGTGATGAATTCTCCCTGCGAAAAATCGAATTGACCAAGCTCATGGAATTGTAGCGCGGAGTTTTCATTGGCGATCAACAGTTTCACACCTGAGTCGTCGCCTCCCCAATCCTTACGCAACGTGATGTCATATTCGCCAGCCTCGATGTCGACGGTGTACTCCAACCACTCCCCCTCAAAAACTCTTCCGTGAAGTTGGTTGGGGAGAGTGTCGACGTCCTCGTCGGTACGAAAGCTGTCACTTGAATCGTTCCCCGAGGAGTCATCAAAGTAGGCAGCGCCTTGTCCGCCATTGTCAAACTCTT
>CAZDBE010000514.1:0-2612 GCA_964503675.1 uncultured Pirellulaceae bacterium
GTATTTCGCCAACAGTGTTCGGGAAGATGGCTTGGTATCGATTGCCGCTTCCGGTTTGATTTTCGCGCCGGGAAGTGCAGGGACGATTCAGGAAATTTTCCAAGACGCGACTCAGAATCACTATGCGACCACGGGCGTCTCAAGCCCGATGGTATTTCTCAACACACAGTATTGGACAAAAGAGAAACCGATCTATCCTCTGATCAAGCAGTTGGCCGAAGGACACGATTACGAAAGGTTGATCGCGATCTTCGACGATGTCGATTCGGTGGTGAGCTATATTGAGAATAACCAACCTATCCCAAGCAGTTTGGGGAAGTGGTCGTTCTGTTCGGCACACTGTAAGCCCAAGGCTTAGTCGAAGCGGCAATCAGTCGCTGACGCCGTAGCGTCCAATGCACCAGAAAGCGTTGAACAGGTCCTTGATGCCAATCTTCTTGCCTTCATCGTACCCACGACTTTCATAAAAGCTGATCGGTACCTCTTTAAACCGAAACCCCCTCCGTGCAAGCTTTGCGGTAACTTCAGGTTCGATACCAAATCGGTCTTGGTCGATGCTAACTGCTTCCATGGCTTCACGAGTGAAAGCTTTGTAGCAGGTTTCCATGTCCGTTAGTTTTAAGCCGGTGAAGAGGTTTGAGGCCTGCGTCAAAACCCAATTTCCCAGACGATGGATAAAGGATTCATCGTGAACCACGTCGCCGATAAAACGCGAGCCGTACACGATATCAGCTTCACCGCGCATCAGTGGTTGGATGATTGGCGGAATGTCGCGCGGGTCGTATTCTAAGTCGGCATCCTGAACGACGACGAAGTTGCCCGTGGCGTGCTCGAAACCAGTGCGAAGAGCGGCGCCTTTGCCTGCGTTTTGATCCTTAAGGATGACTTGCACGTTACGCATATCAGTCACGCGCGCGAGAATCTCGCGGGTTTTGTCAGTGCTGCAATCATCAACGATGATGATTTCAGAATTCAATGGTAAAGCCGCAACTCGGCTGACCACGCGCGCGACCGTTGCTTCCTCGTTGTACACCGGAATGACGATCGAAACCAAGTAGTCGCGGTCGGTTTGTTGCTGCTTGAAAGAGGGCGAATTTATCGAGCGATAGGCTCCGAGTTCCTTTTCTACCAGCCCTTGGCAGCCACGAAGTCGGTTGAGGATCTCATCAAAGCGCGCATCGTTTGTATGTTGCGCGTTTTCTGTTGAATTGAAAATAGAATGCACTGTAAACTCGCTCGATGATTATCGTTGTCCAGCCTGAAGAAGAGTGTTCCAAGACAAAGGAAAAGGGGCTGGAAGTTGAGCTGAAGTTTAGCCTGTAGATAAAAGGGTGTCGGATCAAACAGCAAAAAAGAAACCAGCACATCTAGAACGTTCGATATAACCCACGAGGCATTTCGTAACGACCCGGGCGGTAACAGCGACTTGTTGTCGGTTACCTCGCCAGATCTTGCCAAGTCTATGGCAGCTTGTGCCCCATTTTATCGCGTTTGGTATCCATGTACTTCTGGTTGTGCTCGTTGATCGGCGAAAGGATTGGAACCTGATCCACGACCTTCAGATCGAAACCACGTAAGTTGAACGCCTCTGTCTTTTTGGGATTGTTGGTCAGCAACCGAACTTCCTTCAGACCAAGGTCCTTTAAGATCTGGATACCTACGCCATAGTCACGCATGTCAGCTTTAAATCCTAAAGCGGTGTTGGCCTCAACGGTATCCATCCCTTGGTCCTGTAGATCGTAAGCTTTGATCTTCGCCGCCAGTCCAATGCCGCGGCCTTCCTGAGGAAGGTATACCAAGACTCCGCAGCCCTCTTTGGCGATCATCTCCAATGCGATTTGCAATTGATCACCACAGTCGCAGCGCAGCGAATTGATCAAGTCACCGGTGAAGCAACTGCTGTGCATGCGGACAAGTGACGCGTTGTCGGCTTTTGTCAGATCGCCCATCACTAGTGCAATCGGTTCCTGCGATTCGAACTGCACACCGTAAGCAAAGATCGAAAATTCGCCGTATTTTGTTGGCAGTTTCGAAGACGCGGTTCGGGAAACCAGTTTTTCGGAAACGCGTCGGTGCGCGATCAGGTCTTCGATGGTGATGATTTTTAGATTTTTCTCTTTTGCGATTTCCAGCAGTTCATCCCGTGTCGCACGGTCACCGTCTTCGTCAAGGATCTCGCACAAGACGCCGGCGGGAGCCAAACCAGCCATTCGCGCGAGGTCGACAGCAGCCTCGGTGTGTCCCGCGCGTCGCAGCACGCCACCTTCTTTGGCAGCAAGTAAATGCACATGTCCGGGGCGTTGGAAATCGTCTGGACCTGAACTGGGGTCTGCCACCGCGCGAACACAGATTGCACGCTCCTTGGCCGTGATTCCCGTGACAGCCGAAATATGGTCCAGCGGCGTCAGAAAAGCAGTCTCGTTGGACGAATTGTTGTTCTCCACCAAGGGGTTGAGCTTGAGCCGAGTCGCCGCTTCGGGAAGAATCGGCATGCAGAAATCGCCTCTGCCGCTCATCACGAGATTCATCATCTCCGGCGTCGCCAGTTCGGCAGCACAAATGTAGTCTCCCTCGTTTTCACGATGCTCGTCGTCGATCACAATAATGACTTC
>CAZDBE010000515.1:0-2600 GCA_964503675.1 uncultured Pirellulaceae bacterium
CTAATCGACACTAATTTGAACTGCGGTTTTTTGTTAGTGAAGATTAGCGTTGATTAGTGTTTTTGTTGATCGCGTTGTTCTACGCGGATTTGCGAACGGTCGCTGGATTCTCCACCGAAACCGCGGAATCGAGGCGACAGACGTATCGAAGCGCGATCTCATCATTGACGGTCGCCGGCGCACTGAACTCGAAACCGACTTTTTCAAATGCTTTACAGGATTGTGTGTTGGTAGGTTTAATGTTTGCGACCACACTACCAACGCTGGCAAAAGCTCCCGAATCGGCCAAAATCATTTCCGTCGCTTTTTCGATGATGATTGGGCCGAGCCCGTTGCCGCGCGAGCTTTTGTTCAACGCGATGCTGATTGTCGCTTCCTTAAGATTGTCTGAGAGATCCATTTGGACACGCCCCAGTGGTTGGAGGCTGCGGTCTTGCGGGATCCATAAAATTCGGTTGGGTGACGCAAGGGTCTGCGACAACCACCTTGTATGTTCGTCTTGTGTGACACTTGACTGTTGAAATGAAGCTTCGCGCACTGCAGGATCGTTTCTCAAATCCAGCAGCATCTTTGAGTCTTGTGGTGACGCATCGCGAAAACATATGACGTCCGCATGCAGTTTACGCGCGACACGTTCTGCACCAAGCCCGTCAAGTATTTTTTTACCTTTCTCCGACATCGATTGTCGCTGTTCGCGGTTGCGGACCAGTTTCTTGATCGCGTCCTTAATCTCCTCCGATAGAGCCGAACTAGCGGACTGCGGTTGCTCATCGGCGCAAAATCCGATCAATGTGCCGCGCTGTTCTAATGCAGCCACGACCGGGTTTTGATTTTCGGCAGTGGCGATAGCGATTGCAGGAACGCCCGATCGAGCCAATTCGTAGCACGTCGAGCCACCGGCAGTGATGGCTATGTCCGCTTGATTCATCAGTGCGTCCATTCGATCCACGTTGCGGTGGATGAAAACGTTCATCCCCGCACCGCGGCAGAACTGCGCCAATTCTTTTTCTTGAGAGTAGTTCGCGCCAATGACAACGTCTGCGACAGTGCGTGAGTCGGTTGCCAACTTCAATTCCAACAATGTACGCAGTGTCGCTTGTGTCCAGTCATTGACGTCACTGCCACCAAAGGTCACAAGAACTCGTTTGATGTTGAATCGCGCGTTCTTGCGGCCGGGCTGCTCCAAGAGCGACGAATTAAATTCGCGGCGCAGCAAAGTATGTTGCAATCCGCATAAGATATCTGTTGACTTCAGCTGGCTATAGCGTGACCGATCGGCGTATGCGTTCTGATTGAGAATTAGATCGGCGTACTGGTGGGAGGCATGGCCAAAATCATCGACAACCATCAAACGTGTTGACGACTGGCCAACGCGCCTCTGGTAGGCGTCGTCAAACAGGTATCCGTCTAGGACGGTCCAGTCGAAGCATCCTTGGCTGACATAGTCGGCAGTGAAAGCACTATCTTCGGTGCTGCCAGTCGGCAAATCGATTCGCTGGTGGTGACAGCCTGTTTCGTTGATTGTTTTCTGCAACGTTGCCGGCATCTCGTTTGAGATAAACGTAACGTCAGCTCCAGAGCTTCGGCACGCCGAAGATAGGGCTATCATACGCGTCAGGTGCCCGCTGCCGATGGAGGGGCTGGCATCAGCACGTATTAGCACGGAGAAAGGTGCGACTGATTTTGTGGGAACATTCATGGTTAGGCGACTCGTTTTTGAGAAATGTTTTGATTGATCGTCAGCCAATGAGGGTTCTCTCGATAGGCGTTGACGACGTCTGGCCAGCGGAACTGGCGGAAGCCAAAGTGTCGGTAGATGGTGTTTACTAGTCTTAGGTCGTCCATCGTGTCGACGGTCCAACGTAACGAGGAATGGTCTGAGTTTGGTTGAACGCTGCCGATCTTGTACATCGAAGGATTACGGTAAATTTGAAGCGTGACGTGTTCGCGCTCGGGAGGATCGACGGCCATTTTGTTGGCCTGAAGCAATGTTTCGAGTGTGAACGCTTCGGCGTCGAGGCCGCGCGGAAAACGCCGCACAGGGAAGAAGTTACAGGTGTAGTCGAGAAAAGGGTCGGCCAACAATTTAATGACGACCTGATCGACTACGCCCGGATCAATCAGTGGACAGTCGGCGGTGATGCGAACAATGTTGTCAGCTTTGTGAGCTGTCGCTGCGTCGGTGTATCGACTGAGTACATCTAGGTGGGATCCTGCGAAGACGTCGAAACCCTCGTCCTGACAGTACGCCACCAGTGGTTTGTCAACTTCCTCGTCCGAAGTGGCAACGACGACTTGATCAATGTATTTGCATTGCCGTACACGCCCTACGACGCGGTAGAGCATCGTACGTCCCTGAATATCGCGCAGTACCTTCGCAGGAAGTCGAGTACTTCCCAGTCGAGCCTGAATGATCGCGACGTTTTTCATAGGACTGTGTGTTGTGTTTGCGTCAGACTGTCAATTTAGCCAGTAGCGCCGAGCGGGACTGTGTTTTGGTAGGCGGTTGAAGGACTGATCGATGTTGCGAATTCTCGTAGCGTTGTTGTGACCCGATGAACGTCAATTTCTTTCATCAATGGAAACACCGGCAAGGTGAT
>CAZDBE010000516.1:0-2600 GCA_964503675.1 uncultured Pirellulaceae bacterium
CCAACCAACTCGCAACCAATTTTCATGGAGCTTTCCGGCAACGGAAACACCTATGACTTTTCGGGCACTACCATCAAACTTGACACTCGTAAGCTCGATGGATTTGGGCGTAATCTTGGCCACGACAGTGGTGTCGATGTCATCAGGATCTCTGGCTCCAACAATACGATTCAGGGACTGACGCTGATCGGCGAAGACGTTGCAGTGGCCTTTGACCCGAACGCTCAACGTTATGCAGATTGGGCGGCGGTCTATGTCGAGATGTCCGGCGACGACAACGTGGTAGACGGGGCCACCGTTGTGACGCGCGGCTCACGAACAGATTCTTATGGACTCGGCGATGCTTTCGGCAAGGGTGCTTCAGGGGGCATCACCCCTTTTCTCGGGCACCGCAAGGCATCTGCATTTCGCGTCGGCGAAGCCACCAATGCAGTGGTCAATGACATGCATCTCGAAGTTTACTCATTCGGTCACGGCTTCTTTGTGCAAAACTCCACTAACACAACGCTGACCAACAGTACGGTCACTGGAGAACTCTTCCCCTCCCAAGGCGTCATCGATCACCCGCTTTACCAACAGTACGGTGTGACCTACCACCAAAACGAAATTCCAAATGACATTCTGATCTCCGGTGCCGAAGGCGGCGTGCGGATGTACACCGGATCGTCGGGGCTAACATGCAACAATGTGGTGGTCACCGACATGCGTGCCGGTTTTTCAACATCACTCGGTGGCGGAACCATTTCGCTTACTAACTGTGAGTGCTACGGCGTCGAAGCGGGCTTCGGATTCGGCAACAACACGACAATTACTAACGCTAAAGCAGACGGAATCAACGGGCCGATCGCGATTGTCGACAGAGACATTCGTCAAAACTCTACCGTCGAAATCGAACTGGTGGGAACCCAACCGTTTAATCATGACAATGCTTTGGTCTACGTTAACGGCAACAACATAAACGTCACCGTCACCAGTAGCCGACCGGCCGCAGATTTTGCAAACACCACCGTTTTTCGGACCGCTCAATTCTGGTACGAAAACTGGCGTGAAACCAACAACACCACGATTCACGATGTTCCCGGCTATGACCACATTAACTCTACACTCATCAACAACACAAACCAGCTTTTGATCCTCGGCGAGCAAGCTTCGGGCAATACCGGCAGCTCGCTCGGTGGGGTCGTCAGCAACGGCAAAGACAATGAATACGACGGGGTCACGTTTGTATTTGGCGGAAACCGCCTTGTTCTCGAGCACGCCAACGGGCTCGGCAACGGCGGCACCGAAGACGATGGCAGCCTCGACGCCAATGGTTCCATCGTGTCCGATGGCGCGACGGTGGAGGTCCAACCCGGAATCCGTATCACGGACGAAATCCTCCTGATCACCGGCGATGGCGTTGATGGTAACGGCGCGTTGTACTCTGACGGTGAGCCCGGCAACGGCACTCGTTTCGGCAGTTCAAACGGTTCTGACGAAAGCACGATCTTCCTCGATGGCGATGCTTCAATCGGAGTAGGCGTCGCGGGCAACCAGTTTTTAGTGGGACGCGTCCAAGGTGTCGGCAACTTGACCAAACTCGGTGCCGGAATCTTGGCGATGGAAAAATCCAGCACGTTCGATGGTGACTTGATCGTATCCGAAGGTCGAATCATGGGTCGGACCGGCGTGGTTGCCAGCGACCTTACCGTCGCATTGGGTGCCTCGATCGCCGCCAATACCAACAACACGTTTAATACTACTGGGAGCGTCCTTCTCGATGGAACACTCGACGTCAACGCCCGCACTAGCAACTTCATCAGCCAACTTCCGGGTAAAATCGGCCGGCTTAACGGCGGCGTCTTCGGGCGCATCGTGTCAACCGCTACTGAGCCTAGTTCTGGCGGCACACTTGAACTGGCCGGTGACGGGGACGACGGATTGTACCTCGGTTCCATCGCGGGCAACGTCAATCTGATTAAGTCGGGAAACAATGACCAATTACTCGGGGGCAACATGACCCACAACGGCACGACTATGGTCACCGGCGGCGGCTTGTACATTAACGGATCTCACACCGGCGGTAGCGACTACTTTGTCGACGACACTGCTACCCTTGGTGGCAGCGGCTCGATTGACGCGGCAGTGGAGGTAGCAACCGGAGGACGTCTCGCCCCGGGCCCATCAGCAACGCCCGGCAGCAGTACCGGAACGCTAATGGCGTCTGATGTAGAGTTCAATGATCAAGCCGAGCTTCTGATCGAAATTGCATCTGACACCGATTTCGACCGACTGCAGCTCAGCGGTACAATGACGGTCGAATCTGGAGCTGTACTAGAGATAGCACTGGTCAATGGGTTCGCCCCGTCAGTAGGAGACCAATTCACGATTGTTACATCTGGCTCGCTTGTAGGTGGGTTTGACACTTTCTCCGTTCCTGCATTGCCGCAGGGTAATTGGGACTTTAGTCTCCTGGACACTGACGGCATCGTGTCATTTGTCGGCGATCCCTTCCCGCTTGGTGATTGCAACCTAGACGGTGTCGTTGACTTTGACGACATCCCTGCTTTCATCTCAGTTCTCATGTCTGGAGTTTACGTCGAACAAGCCGACTGTAACCA
>CAZDBE010000517.1:0-2589 GCA_964503675.1 uncultured Pirellulaceae bacterium
GGAACAGCCCCCGTGGCGCCCTCGAAATTATGATTTAGAACGACTGTGCCTGCGTACGCTTGCGAGCTTACGCACATCAGTACAACCAAAACTGCGGAACAAAATGATTTGACAATCAGCAACATTAAAGTCTCCATCTCAACGAGGCAACAACGTGGAAGTTCATCGTGTCAGTCTAATAATAGGGTTGAGCAGCACAAGCTTGTTAAGAACTTTAATGGAAGAATTCCAGTTAAATTCAATCTGATAAGGGTTAATTGCAGGTCACCAAACGATTTACAACGTTTCGCAGCGATTTGCCAGCTATAGCAGAAGAAACAACAACGCACCGAATTGTAGATAATTCGAAAGGGCCTTCTCGATGCCGGAAACTGCCGCAGCGAATTTCCCAGTAAATTAGGCACAAGAGGCCAGCAATGGGCTGATGCGTTTCTCTTCCTTCGCCTTGCAATAGGACGCGCGAACGCCAGTTAGCTTCCGTCGCTGTTCAGATCGAAGTTCGCATCATCCGTCGGCCCTTGGACAGCGAACTTCAGTTGAGTCTTCTTGTTGTACGACTCTGGAATCGACTTTTTGGACATCATGGATTTCCGTACTTTACTCTCCAATGCCATTACCTTTTGCTCTGGCATGTTAAGGTTTTTTGACGTGATCTCATCAACTTTTGCCGCCACTGCAGCCTCGTCAATCTCACCGAATCCAACAGAAACCCGATGGTTGGTTACGACCGCGCCTTGGAGCCCTTTGACCGTGTTTAGAGAATACCTTCCCTGATCGTCAGTATACCCAACCGAGGCCGGTCCAACCTCGACGACATCTTCGCTTGACATTGGAGCGAAAACAACTTCAGCTCCCTCCAAAGGCTCCCCGTCAAACGTAACCGTTCCTGAGACCGGTGCGAGCTGAAACTGGCCGTCACTACAACCAACGGCTAGAACAACCAGAAGACAAATTAGCTTTCTCACTCTCACTCCCAAAACGTGTCAATCATGGTGTGGGCTGTCACGGGGGCAACTGGCCAAAACTACCGAAATGCGCCAGTAACCGCGCCGTCGGAAGTAGCACACATATTCTTCATAACTTCAAGGCTAACGTTATCGCTCAAGAAGTGAACTGATCCATCGCCGAGACCGATCGTCGCACCCCCGGGATGCAAGCTGGCCGCAACGTTCCAACCAATATTGGCGCCATTGGGACCGTTGATGAAGTCGGTTGCACTACCCGGACCGCGCCCCGAGACTGCTTGTCGGCGCCAAAGTTGGCGTCCTATCCAAATCGCACCGTGATCGCCTCCGGGATTCTTTTTTACATTGTCCCGCTCACCGATGAACAAAATATTACTTGAACCGTCAACCATGTTTGCAAATGTGGTCTTGGAATCCTGCCAGCCAACGCCCCACAACTCTTCGAGGGTTCCGTTGTTCCTAGCTCCAAAACTCAGCGATCCAATACAGATCACATAGCTGGACCGACCATTTGGGTCCCCGTTAGTTCCAGAGTACTTTGTGTGTCCATCGTCAGCCATATCCGAAGGGCACTCGTAGGCTGAGATCCTTCGATTGGATACCGCAAGTCCCGTTGCCGGGCTGATATCTGTCTGAGACCAGCCACGAGTTAAGTTCAGTTCTTTGAAGACATTGTCTTGCTCAACGTAAGGCAAGATGAACGCTTGCCAGCCCAAAAAGTTTCCGAATCGCTGCTGCCAAGGGTTGAGAAACTCACCAGAATCGTTTCCATACCCGTTAACGTTTCCAAATCCGTTCCATGCAGGAGGAAAGACCTGACGAGAATTCTCAAAGTTCAATAGCGCCAACATTTGTTGACGCGAGTTATTTTGACAGGCCGTGCGACGAGCCGCTTCACGAACCTGCTGAACTGCCGGAAGCAGCATGCCAATCAGAATTCCAATAATTGCGATGACAACCAGCAATTCCACAAGAGTAAACGCCCTTCGCGTTGTGTACTTAAACGAATTTGAGTTCATGTCTGACCTATACAATTAGAAGTATGAAAATATGAAATCAGCACAGCTTAAAAGAAACGCAAAATGAAAAAAACGTGCTGTCGAAGCAACCGCCAGCTAAGGCAATCAAGACGAACTGTCGGGGATGGATTGTAACCAGTTTCTATCCTAGTCGACAGGTGGATTAAAGAGCCTATCAACATAAGAATAAGGGCCAAAAAGGTGAGACTTAATACTCTCAAGAGCAGTAAACCACTGTCAAACATCACACGAATGCCACGAGCTAAGTCTTGCCCTGATGACAACTTAACCGGCCGTCCTACCAAATCGCTGCTGCAGTTCGTCCACGTCACTTATCGAACTCAGCCTTAGAAAAACTGATTAGCGGTCTAGCGCTTCAACTTGTACCTGTAACAAACCGCGGCCGGGCCAACTTCTGTCACGCCCTCAGTTCCAATTGGCCCGCAAACAACCTCAGCTCCCTCCAAAGACTCCCTATCACAGTTAACAATTACTGAGATCGACGCACGCTGTATCTGGCTACAACTACCGGAGTATGCCAGTAACGGCACCGTGTCATCAATCTCCCTTCCTTCTCCGGTCACCGTTTTGCCCGGAGGCTATCT
>CAZDBE010000518.1:0-2564 GCA_964503675.1 uncultured Pirellulaceae bacterium
GCCAACGCGATGCCGCACACCACTTGGTTTTCGATGGGTTCGGACCTAGCAGATGTCAACAACGACGGCCTGTTGGACTTCTTCTCCGTCGACATGTCAGCAACCAATCACTTCCGTCAGAAAACAACCATGGGCGTCATGAACGCCAAACGGATCCAAGACGTTGCCGGTCCGCCACAACAGACGATGCGCAACAGCCTGCTGTTGAACACTGGCACCGGTCGCTTCCTTGAGGCGGCTTATCTTGCTGGCGTCGCAGATTCGGATTGGTCATGGTCCCCGAAATTTGCAGACTACGATTGCGATGGGCGCGTCGATTTGTTCATCAGCAACGGCATGGCAAGGAACTTCACAGACTCCGACTTGAAATTCACAAACGACCTAAAAATTGGCCAAACGGTATGGCAATTCTACGAAGACACCCCTCCTAAACCAGACCGCAACCTAGCGTTTCGCAATAGTGGCGACCTCGAATTCGCAGACGTCTCCAAACAGTGGGGCCTCGATCATTTTGGCATGAGCTACAGCTCCGCCACCGGCGATCTTGATGGCGACGGCGACCTAGAACTGGTGGTTGCCAATCTTGATGAGCCCGTCAAAATATTCCGCAACGACAGCCAAACCGGACATCGAATTGTCGTACGTCTGCAAGGCAACATCTCCAACTCTCAAGGCGTCGGCGCGACCATTGAAGCAACCGTTGAATCAAACGGCCAAACAACGAATCTGGTCCGGCTGATGAACCCTTACACAGGTTACCAGTCCAGCAACCAGCCGGAAGTGCATTTCGGATTAGGTGCCGCCGATACAATCAAACGCTTGGTCGTGCGCTGGCCCAGCGGGTCGGTGCAAAAATTTAGCGACCTGCCGGCGGACCACACGTTTACAGTCTCCGAACCGACAGAAGAAACACTTCGCGCGGAAACGCCCCAAACCACCCAGCCACAGTTTAAGTCTTACTTGGCCACTGGCGTCATGCACCGCGAGAATCCCTTCGACGACTTCGCATTGCAGCCTCTGCTACCCAACCGGTTGTCTCGTCTAGGTCCCGGTTTAGCCGTCGCCGATCTTAATGGTGACGGAGGCTATGAAATGTTCTTTTCTGGTGCCTCCGGAACGCCTGGCTCCTTGTGGACTAGTTCAACCAACGGCAAGTTTCGTGTGGCAGGGAAATTTAATGAAGAGATGGACAGCGAGGACATGGGATGTCTGTTCTTCGATGCTGATGGCGATGACGATCTCGATCTGTACGTAGTTTCCGGCGGCTATGAGTGCGGCGACAACACCGAACTGCTTCAAGACCGGCTGTACATTAATCAAAATCTAGCCGCATTCAAGCTTTCCGAAGACGGCCTGCCCGAGCTTACCGATAGTGGAGGTTGCGTTGCGGCGGCTGACTTCGACCGCGATGGCGATCTCGATCTATTCGTTGGAGGGCGCGTGATCCCGGGAGACTATCCTGCCTCGCCAAACAGTCGGTTGTTGGTCAACCAAAGCAATGGAAGTCCAAAGTTCATTGACGGCACGCAAGAGTTTGCCCGCGATGCTGCCCAAAGTGGACTGATCACCAGTGCGTTATGGACAGATGTCGATGGAGACGGTTGGCTAGATTTGATGACAACGGTCGAGTGGGGGCCGGTCCGTCTATTCCGCAACCAACAAGGCAAGCTGGTGGAAGACACCGCTGAAGCCGGACTCGCCGATAAGACGGGTTGGTTTAACGGCATCTCTGGTCGCGATATCGACAACGATGGCGACATCGATTACGTGGTCACGAATGTTGGGCTAAACACCAAGTACCACGCCACACCAGACCATCCTGCGTTGCTCTATTACGGCGACTTCGAAGGAAACGGGCAAAAGCGCTTGGTCGAGGCCGAGGAAGAAAACGATACTCTGTTCCCCGTGCGCGGCAAAAGCTGCTCGACCAAAGCGATGCCATCCCTCGGTGACAAGTACGGTACGTATAAGGACTTTGCAATCGCGTCGCTCGAAGACATCTACACGCCCAAGTGCTTGAACTCGGCGTACCGCTTTGCTGCCAATACGCTGGAGTCCACTGTCCTGATCAACGATGGCCTAGGACATTTCACGTTTGGGAAATTACCCCGAATAGCACAAATTTCTCCCGGGTTCGGGGTGCAACTGACCGAGGTTAACGGCGACGGTCATGCCGACGCGCTCATCGCCCAGAACTTCTTCTCGCCGCAAGCTGAGACGGGAAATTTTGATGGAGGATTGAGCCAGTTATTGTTGGGCAACGGCGACGGATCGTTTCGTGCAGCGTGGCCACAAGAGAGTGGATTGGCGATCTCTGGAGATGCCAAAGCGCTGGCTCTGCTGGATTACAACCGCGATGGCGCAGCAGATTTCTTAATGACGACCAACAACGGACCGCTGTACTTGTGCGTTAACACGGGTGCCGGGGGCGAAAAAACAAAAGAGACAGCGGCACAGCACATGTCCGTTCGATTGATCGGGCCTGCGGGAAGTCGGCAAGCGATTGGTGCGAGAGTTACTGTCGTCGGCAGTGACGACTCGACGCAAACAGCCGAGGTGTACGC
>CAZDBE010000519.1:0-2547 GCA_964503675.1 uncultured Pirellulaceae bacterium
GTGAACGTGGCCGACGCAATTAGCCTCAGAGCGATCGGAACAGGTGCTGACGTTGTCACCAGCCGAGTCGCAGTTGCTCAGCAAGCTGGTGGTGTAGTTCTGACGGCCGGCGATGACGTGCGGGACGCGAATCCGCGAGACAACGCTCTTGTCATCGCCGACAACCTAACCATTGTTGCTGGAAACAATCTCACCGATACGTTTGACGGTATCAACTCGCAAAGCCGGGTTAAATCAATCAACGCAACGGCGGGCAGCACTCTAATTCGTGACGGTGATCTAGAAGGCCTACGCGAAGCCAACATTATACTGGCCAACACAGGGCAGTTGACAGTCAACGAAGCCACTACAAGTAGCGGTGTAGTACGTATCGTGAATAACAACGGCTTCCTGACAATCAATAACATAAATCTAACTAGCGATTCTTCGGATAACCGAGTCTTCGTTCAAACCACGGGTAACGGATCGGACATTGAAGTGGGAGCCATCAACGCGGGCTCGCGCGGAACGGTCACTATCGATTCCGCCGATGATATCTTTGACACCGACCAATTGGACGAACTGTTTGTGGAAGGTAGATTCCTATCGGCAACATCCAGAAATGGAACCGATGACCTCTTTGATGGAATCATCCTCAACGTTGACGTCGACGGCTTCGTTGCTGACGCCCAATTGGGTGGGGTCGAGGGGATTCGCCAACGCGGATAGATCAACGATTTATACGACAACGTTTACCAACCCTTGGTGAGCGGAAACAATCAATGCCGGTCGCTAATTCAGCGGCCGGCATTTTTTGTTGGCTCGCGATGCCTACACATCAATCCCGCTGGCCTCTTCGGCGCGCTCCATGATGAATCGAAAACGCGCTGACGCGTCCTTACCCATCAGATCGCTGATCACGCGGTCAGTTTCAAGATGATCGTCAACCTCGACCTTCAACAGCCGCCGTGTCTCCGGGTTGAGCGTTGTGTTCCAAAGTACTTTCGCGGGCATCTCGCCGAGCCCCTTGAACCGCGTGATCTCAGGAGTTGCGCGACTAGTGGACGCTTCGAGAATCCGTTCCCGATGCTCCTCATCGGCCGCCCAATGTGTTTCTTTTCCAATGTCGATTCGAAACAGCGGTGGAACGGCAATGAACAATTTGCCCGCAGAAATCAACTGTGGCATGTGACGATAGAACAGCGTCAACAACAGCGTCGTAATATGGTGACCGTCTGAATCTGCATCAGCCAGCAAGACGATTTTCTCATATCGCAGTCCTGCGATGTTGAAACTCGTTCCAATCCCGCAGCCAATCGCCGCGATCATGTCTTGAATTTCTTTGTTCTCAGTGATTTTCTTCAGCGTCGCACTTTCGGTGTTGAGCACCTTTCCACGTAGCGGCAGAATCGCTTGATAGTTTCGATCGCGGCCCTGTTTTGCGCTGCCGCCGGCTGAGTCACCTTCAACGATAAACAGCTCGCTGCGATTGCGTCCCGAAGCCAAACAATCACTCAACTTTCCCGGCAGCATATTACGCTTGCCGCCTGTTTTTCGTGAGATCGACGCCGAAGCGGCACGTGATGCCGCGCGGGCTCGAGCGGCGGCAATAATCCGAGCAACAATACCATCGGCAACCGAGCGATTGTTGTTCATCCACTGCTCGAACGCCGGACGCAAGGCACTTTCAATCGCCGAAGCCACCTCTGGATTGTTCAACCGGTCTTTGGTCTGCCCTTGAAACTGTGGTTCGGGAATGAACACCGAAACAATCGCAATCATCCCTTCGCGAATATCTTCATGCGATATTTTGATGCCACGAGGAACGAGGTTGTGCAATTCAAAATAGTTGCGGACCGCTTTGGTAATCCCGCTGCGGAATCCGTTTTCGTGAGTTCCGCCATTGCCGGTGGTAATACCGTTGACGTAAGAACGTATATGTTCGTCCGTCGATTCAGTCCAGTGGATGGCAAACTCAAACCGATCGGTATCGTCTTTGGAAAATGCGTAAGGCGGTTCGTGGATTGCGCGAGCATCGCGTTCGGAAGTCACCTTCTTCAGATAATCTAGGATTCCATTTTCGTGATGGAAGACTTCTTTGGTTTTCTTGACATCATCTTGGAAGGTAACCTTAACCGCTTTATGTAGAAAACTCGCAACTTCTAACCGGTTACGAATCGTTTTTGAATCAAAATCGACTTTGGGGAAAATGGTTGGGTCTGGACTGAACGTAATCGCCGTTCCAGTTCCTCGGACGGCTCCCTTAAGTTTTTGCAACTTCTTTTTAGGAATGCCTTTGGCGAACTCCATCCGGTATTGAGCTCCACCACGTTTGACAACCGCGATCAGTGTCTTGGACAGAGCGTTGACGACAGATGCACCCACGCCATGGAGACCACCGGCCGTTTTGTAGTTGTCACCGTCAAATTTTCCACCAGCGTGCAGCACAGTCAGCACAGTTTCCAGCGCAGACTTCTTTGTCTTCTTATGCTTGTCGATCGGAATCCCGCGCCCATTATCAGACACCGTAACCGTCCGGCCGTCCGAATGAAGTTGCACATTGATCTC
>CAZDBE010000520.1:0-2526 GCA_964503675.1 uncultured Pirellulaceae bacterium
CGGCAAACTCGAAATGCAACCAAAATGAACCCACTAAAAATGACGAAGAGCCCCCTTTGGGAGGGTCGGAGGCTCACCGACGGGGAGGGCCGAACTATAAAACCGCTTCGCATTGCAGTCCCCTGCCCTGCTCGCCTGTCACGTCATGACTTTCGCTTTAGTAATCCTCTTTCAACAGAATTAGACGACCTCAATGGATTCAGAACTGCTCGATCGTTCGAAAAGCATCCGCCAGCGCATCGCTCTGCTCCGAGACAGTCTTTGACTACGATCAACGATGCAAGCAGATTGGCGAAATCGAAGTGGAAATGGGCGCGACCACTTTCTGGGACGATCAAGAAAAAGCGCAAGCCACTGTTGGTAGGCTGAAGTCGGTTAAGTCGATTACTGCGCCACTAACAGAGATGATCAGCAGCGGCGAAGATCTCGAAGCGCTGATTGAAATGGCTGACGAAGACGAGTCGATCGAGCCAGAGATTCGCGCCGAAATCGAGCGGCTCGAAATAGACCTCGAAGCGCTTGAGCTCAAAGCGCTGTTGAATGGCCCGCGTGACTCTTGCGCAGCGATTCTTACGATTCATGCGCGTGATGGTGGCACAGATGCCAATGACTGGGCCGAGATGATGTTGCGGATGTATACGCTGTGGGCGCAGAAACAAGATTACTCAATCGAATTGCTCGAACGATCGGACAATTCAGAAGCGGGCATCAATAGTGCTGCGATCGCTATTCGCGGTGCGATGGCTTACGGATATTTGAAAGCCGAATCGGGGACCCACCGTCTGGTTCGAATCAGCCCTTTTAATTCTGAAGGCAAGCGGCAGACCAGTTTTGCGGCGGTTGATGTCACTCCTGAAATTGAAGACTCGGTCGACATCGAGATTGATGAAGCCGACGTCAAAACAGATACCTATCGCGCTGGTGGTGCTGGTGGTCAGCACGTCAACAAAACCGACAGCGCTGTAAGACTAACTCATCTACCAACGGGCGCAGTGGTCCAGTGTCAGAATCAGCGCTCGCAGCACAAAAATAAAGCCCAAGCGTGGAAGATGTTGCGTGCCAAATTGGCAAAACTAGAAGACGAAAAACGCGAAGCCGAAGAGGCCAGTAAGTATCAGAACAAACAGCGCGTTGGTTTTGGGTCGCAGATTCGCAATTACTTTATGCATCCCGACCAGCGGGTCAAAGACGCGCGCACCGGTCATACGATGGGCGATATCCACAAAGTGCTCGATGGAGAGATTCAAGGATTTTTGGATGCCTATTTGAATTGGTTGGCCATCGAGACGCAGGGTGATACCAAGGGATCGGCGGACGGATAAGCTGACGGAAAGAGTCGTCTTTCGTGGATCGCGATACGACAATGAAAGCGTCTCGCGTTCGGGTTAGGTATTACCAGCATTTTTAGCCCCAGATTCTAAAATGTCTTTCTCCCCTCAATTCCTGAAAACTGGAGCCGAAACCAAGCCCTTAAGCCTTTAGGACGCAACTTCTCTTGTTTTGGATGGCCAAACCCGCAAAGATGCCATCTCAGGCTGCGCGCAATCAATATCGTTGTACGCTCTGACCGCCTTTGATTTTTTAGATCGCGGAAACATCTCGCCCTTGCTGTCATTTCTGGAATCGCCTTATGCTTGGTTCAACTTTGTTATATTTAAGTTCCATTCTCTTACTTCAATTTGGGATGGGTCGTATGTTCGATCCGATGTACTTATTGCTGGTAATGTTGCCGGGCATGGTTCTCTCCAGTGGAGCAGCTTGGTTGGTGAAAATGCGTTTTGCTCAGTATTCTGACGTGCCGACCTCGCGCGGATACACTGGCCAACAAGCAGCGCAGAAGTTATTGGATACTGCTGGGATCACCGACGTGAAGGTTGTGCGCGTCGATGG
This sequence comes from uncultured Pirellulaceae bacterium, assembly GCA_964503675.1. Lineage (GTDB taxonomy): Bacteria > Planctomycetota > Planctomycetia > Pirellulales > Pirellulaceae > Mariniblastus. Next base: position 1,891 of record CAZDBE010000520.1, read on the forward strand.
CACGCTGACCGATCACTACAATCCGGTCAACAAAACTCTCGCGCTTTCCAGTCAGGTGTTCGACAAAACATCAGTTGCCGCCATCGGCGTCGCAACTCACGAGGCTGGTCATGCAATCCAGCACGCAACGGCTTACCCGTTCCTGAAGTGGCGCAGCATGGTCGTTCCAGCTGCCAACATTGGGACAAAATTTGGAACAATGGGCATGATGGTAGGACTTGCCTTGATCGCCGTTGCCGGCGTGCTTGGGAAAGTCGTTTTCTTGATCGGTGCCGCTCTGTACGGGCTGTTGTTGTTGTTCCAGTTGGTGACATTGCCGGTAGAATTCAACGCCAGCAACCGTGCGAAACAGTTGGTCGTTGAAGCCGGTATCGTTACTATCCAAGAGCGTGATGGAATCGACAAAGTATTGTTTGCCGCAGCGATGACCTATGTCGCGGCCTTCGTCACTTCATTCCTGACGTTGATCTACTTCCTGCACCGCGCAGGGCTGTTGGGCGGCCGCCGGTAGAAGGCGGCATAAAAAACCACGGATGAACACTGATAGACACGGATCGCAGCGGTTATGGATCCGTGTTCATAAGTGTCCATCCGTGGTTAAAAACTCGTACTGATATTCTCGCTTCGTCTTGTGGA
>CAZDBE010000521.1:0-2525 GCA_964503675.1 uncultured Pirellulaceae bacterium
GGGATGGCTCGCTGCGCTCGATCATGTCAAATCACGGCCCGATGAATTCAACGTTACCCGGCGAGAGCGCAACAGCATGAAGTTCACCGTACGCCATATGATCGCCTGGACTGTTTTCGGCGCGTTCGGTGCCTCCCTGGTGAAATGGCCGAGCTTGCCGCTTTACTTCTCTGCTCTGTTCGTTTTCTCTACGGTTTACGCATCAACTTCCTATCCCAAGCAGTACAACAAAACGATAATTAGTGGCGCACGCGGCGGCATATTTTTTGGTTTCTCGGTTCCTAGCGTCGCGTGGTTCGCATTGATTCTCGGCTATTTGCTGCACAGTCAGCGGCGCACCTATTTTGAAGACGCACTACTCGAAGGCATGGTCCTCCCGCTTCTCATGATCGGCATTTCCTCCATTTTCGGCTTTGTGATTGGCAGCATCGGCGGCTACACTTTCTGGCATTTGAGAACTCTGACACTTAAGCTCGAACACAGGCGACACACTGGCAGCTGACTCTAATTTTGAATCGCAACACGCATCAGACGTAACCCTGCCGCGACAAGCGAGCTAACAGGCAACGTACCAAACATAACAAGACATTCCCTGAAGAAGCTGCCAATTGGCCTCGCACTTCATCGCCAGGTAACAATGATATGCACTGGAGCCGGAAATGCCGGGCTGGCTCAGACTTCGTGGGACGGGCTGCGCCATATTTTAGTCCCACTACGTCCTCGGTAACTACACTCCCGGCCCAGTGATATCAAACGTTATCCGCCTACTCTATGAAACTGCACGATGCCGCTATACGTCTTTGAACATGAGTCGACGCGTATCGCCAGTGTGACCATCAACGCGCGAAGTACGTTTGAACATCGCTTCGGCGGGTCGGCAACGCTGCGGGGTTATTGCTTCGATACACCCGAACCACTGCATCTCATCTACACACTGGACCAGAACGATCCTTTGTGTCCAACCTACCTAAAAGGCTATCGCTTTCTTCCGCTGTTTTATCCTCTCCGATATTCCGGCGGCTGCACGTACCGCATCGACGGCGACAAAATAACTATTGTCGGCCCACGCTACCTAACGGCCAAATATCAACCGTGGGAAGCCCCGCCAGAATTCATCGAAGCTTCGGCCGCATTCCAGCCATATGCGTACGATGCAACAAGCGCTGAAGACGTAATGGCGTGGAAGGCCGTCTTTGGCTGGGATTCCCTTGATGCAGACCGAAAGCAACAAGCACTACAGATTGCAAAAAGGACTTCCGATATCGATCCGTCCACTCACGCTCCGGAAGACACATGGACTTACGAACAAACAGTCGATGCATGCTACACCAGTCCCTTCGTACAAGGGCCACCGTCCAGCCACTGCCAAAACAAATCGTGCGGCTCATGGGATGCTCGCGTGATCGCTCTGCAAGACGAACCTGTTGATCGCGAACTTATTTGGCCAGACAAGTTTACGCAGACATTTTGGACATTTTGCCCGCACTGTCACTGCATCGAGGCAGAAAGTTACTGTACATGAGAAATCTGACGATCCATCGGATGCGAAGGCGCACCTGACAGCATCCGGCTATGCTTAGCCCACTAACCAGAAAACAACACTTCGCTGGCGGATAACAATGATATGCACCGGAGCCGGAAATGCCGGGCTGGCTCAGACTACGCGGGATTGGCTTCGCCAATTGTATCCCACTCCGTCTTCGGTGCGTTTACTCCCGGCCCGGTGATATCGAACGTTATGCATCTACCTGCAGGGTCTAAACACGAATGACGCATAATCTTGCATGGTTTCTTGTCGGCGGCCTCGTTTCTTGGTTCATCTACTGCGAAGTAGATCGATACGCAATGCGGCCACGTGACAATTCAGCGACCTGGAACAAAGCGGATCGAGAATCGGCACCGTGGCTTCAGAACAGTTTTGGTCGCAAGATTGGACCAATAATCGTCTACACTCCGCCCGGTATTACTCACGCTTCTGCCATCGTCTATCCGGCATACTCAAACGGTGCACCCGGCTTTGGTCTTCACGATCACGACAAAAACGGAATTGCTGAAGACTATTTGATAACTGATACCAACGGCCTCTACGTATGTCTTACAGACGTGGACGCAGATGGTTCGTTTGACAACTTCACCTACAGCACAGGATTCGGCCCCGACTCATGTTCAATGGACGATCAGAACATGGATGGTATATTCGACCAGAAGCTAGGGCCAGGCGACATTCTGTTTGTGAAGATTGACGGCGCATGGCATGAATTGCTACACGATGGCAACGAATCTTTCGTGATGATTGACGAAGTACGAACACCTGTGATTCAGGAATCGAATGTTTGGACACTGGCTGTCGCAACGACAACTGAAGGCATCGACAAATAGAGAACGATGCATAACAATGATATGCACCGGAGCCGGACAAGCTGGGCTGGTACGCTTCGCTATCAACGCTCAATCACGGCCCGGTGATATCAAACGTTCTGCGGCGGCTCGCTTTTCTTTTTAGATCAGCCCGATTTACGTTCGTT
>CAZDBE010000522.1:0-2523 GCA_964503675.1 uncultured Pirellulaceae bacterium
TATAACGGAGATCCAGCCAGACACGGCAATCAAGGCCTGTATGCCATGAGAACCATGATGGCCATGGGAATCTTTTTGGATAACGAGGTGATGTATGAACGGGCTCTGCGATATCTACGCGGTCAAAGCCATCGTCCTGATGATTTATCGTATCCGTCAGGTCCCCCGATCAATAACAATGAGATCACTTCGTGTGCATTCTTTGACGAGTTCACCCAAAATGGATTCAGCAACGCGATTCCGGACTACGGTTTCAACGAGGTTATCGGTAACTACATTTTTGAAAATGGCCAAAGCCAAGAATCATCACGTGATCAAGCACATGCTTTGGGTGGTGTGATGACCATCAACATCATGTCTGAAATGGCTTGGAACCAAGGGGATGATCTTTACGGGCATCTGAACAACCGACCGCTCTTGGGGATGGAGTTCTATGTGCGTTACAACCTGAGTTACCATCACGCCTATCCAGATCAGCCGACTCCCTGGGAGCCCACGGTTGCGTCAGGCGAATACATCGAAAGAACAGATCGGTCCGGGCGTTGGCGGTCACGCATCATTAATCCTGCGGTGAATTGTGATCAAAATAATTTGACGCGCGGAACGAACAATCTCAAACCTATTTATGAGATGACGTTAGGGCATTACAGGGATCGTTTGGGTTTGCCAAGCGCTGATTACAAATGGCTACAACGGGGGCACGAGCAATTTGTACTGGCATTAGGGAATGAGACAGAAGGTGTGGTTTCTGACCAACCAGCGTTCGCAAGTTTAACGTACCGACGAGTCAGCCCCGGCGACCCCATTAGCGGATTCGACAGTGATGGTTTGCCAGTGTTTGCAATGAACGAATTACCCATGACCATCGAAGCTGAGAATTTTGATCACTTCACAGGCGATGGACAGGGGCGTACTTACAATGATAACTCTTTCGGCAATCAAGGATTCGCTTACCGCTTTGATGCGGAAGTAGACATTCGGGAAAGTGCGGGCGGAGGCCATCACGTTAGCAACACCGATACCGGAGAGTTCCTCACCTATACCGTAAGTGTGCCTGAAACAGGCAGCTATGATATCCGAGCTAGGGTTTCGGCGAACAATGATCAATCCTTCATCATGTTTTCGTTTGACGGAGTGGACGCAACTGGAGCAGTCGCCATTCCCAACACTGGGGGGCTGGAAGCCTGGACGACCCTCACGGTAGCCGAAGATGTACTACTAAGCCGCGGTGTTCATCAGGTGAGGGTAGATACAGTGGGTTCGTTCAGCTTCGACTACTTGGATATCAGTGACGCCCCTTTTTCACCTAAAGATATCGCAGTTAACATTGACGTTCCCGATGGGCGCGGCGACGGCGACGCCGCCACGCCGACTGTGGCGGATTTTATCGGCCAAAATCCAGGCAGCCTGCTTGATGCAGATACCATCGTCTATATTAGCGAAGGTAGTGGTAATGCGTCAAACTTTGGAAACAACTTCGGCGCAGGAGTAGCCATCGGCGGCTTCACGGTTACCACGACTGATAGCAATCCTGCCGGCGGCACCGGCACCAATTCTGGCTTCAACGCTGGGGACACTGCTCACAATGACACCAATCCGATCACCGAGGGATACGCCTTTGGTGCGAGTAACACGAACGTTGCCATTGATGGGCTACTGGCCAACTCGTCGGTAGGTGACACGATTGTTCTTTCAATTTGGGGCATTGGCGACAATATTGGTCAGCAAGCTAATTTCGCTGTTACCTATGGGAGCAACACCGCCACTGAAGGGAACACCCAAGAAACTCTGTATAATGGGGTAGGTCAAGCACGGGCCAGTGCCGTAGGTTCTATCCCATTCGTCAATTTCACATTCGTAGCCGATGGTGTAACGGACCAGATTTCGTTCGATATTAGCAATGGCTCTGGTACTAACAATGCCACACTCAACGCGTTCGCACTGAGCGTTACAGAGGCAGAACTGTTGCTGGGCGATTGCAACTTCGACGGTGTCGTAAACTTTGACGACATCCCTGCTTTCATCTCAATTCTCATTTCTGGAATTTACGTCGAACAGGCCGATTGTAACCAAGACAGTCTCGTAGACTTTGACGATATCCCAGCGTTTATTAGCATACTGATTGCCGGTTAGACCGCTGCTGCTTTGCAAATGGCAACTGGTGCTCCGGGAGCGAAAACATCAAGCGTAATTGTTCAACACGACAATAAAACGAGATCTTAGTAATGAATAATGTTCGAGTCTACACGCGGCTAGTTTCGTTTAGCGTTGGGTTAATCGTTTGCGGGCTTGGTATGCCAATCATAGCGCAGACCACAGTCAACAGTCTTGCCGACCTGCGAGCCGAAGGCATCGCAGGCAACAGCAATACGACTGTCATACTAAGCACAAACCACGGTGACCCGCACCCACTTTACGGTACGATCACTCCGGGCGAGTACTGGATCAGCGGCGATCACATCGCAAATCCAACCAACTCGCAACCAATTTTCATGGAGCTTTCCGGCAACGGAAACACCTATG
>CAZDBE010000523.1:0-2523 GCA_964503675.1 uncultured Pirellulaceae bacterium
CAAACTGTTCTTGAGCAGCCATTTGTTGGTCGGAATCACCTTGTAGCGACATAACAAGTAATCGTCGGACGTCGCAATAAAATGAATATCCTGACATCCTAATATTCCACCATACGTGCACGACACGCTAGCCCGCAAGTGAATCGAAATCAAGGCAATCGCGAATACCGGCCCGATTAGTCATCGCCAGAGGTTCGACTTGCCCGCACCGCCTCCAGACGCAATACTGAAAGCGTCAAAGCTCCTAGAGCACTAAGAAAAGATGTCAAACCAAACTAAGAATTCAGAGCGCAGCGCTGCGCAGGTATCCGATCACCGTGAGGTCCGGGGGCGGTTTCTTAGCCGCCTGACAATGCCGGCTGCAGCGCTGCGCTTTCTTTGCGCTAGCCTGTTGGCTACCGCTGAAAGGAGTGTGGCCATGGAGGCCCACGTTCAACGGAAAGTCGTTTCTGATCCACACGAGGATAACTGTCGGGAGCTACACGAGCTCTTAGCTTGGGACGGCGTCAAAACGTCTCTCGCTCGCGTCCGGCAATTACCGCCCAGGATCGTCGCGAAAGCTCTCAACGATTGGTCAACCTACGCCCGAATTTCCGGGCTGATGGTTCCTATCAACGAGATACGCGTCGGCTTACCGGTCGACGCGTTCCGCTCGACTCACGATCGTATCGCCACCGTGTGGGGCATCATCCGCAGTTGGCACCATCAGTTTCAAGTCGGTGACTTGGAGTGGACGCTGAAAGAAAGCACCGGCCTAGATTGTTGCAGTAGGACAATCAGCCGACTGCTGATCCTCTTGGTGCGGATGGAACTCGTCGAGAAGCTACCACGAGTCAGCGGCCCAAAGACCGAATGGCGAGTACTGCCGAACGCTCGCACAGCCGCTTACTTGAACTGGGACGGCGAGGTGATCGCATGATGAAAGCAATCCTAGACCTCGGCTACTTGGTCGCCTGCTACATGATCGCCACAACAACGCGACATTCACCACAAGGAACGGTGAAGGAGCAGGTTGACCAACTCGTAAAGCAAAAGCTTTGGCGCCCGGCGATGATGATGGCTAGGCTCGTCCTGGAGCGTTCGGTGACCAGGTACATCGAGCAGTGTCCGCACTTGAGACCGACGCAACAGCTGAAGTTCGCGATCAAGTTGGCCAAGGATGAAGGTCTCGACAAGGCGAGATCGAATCGAGCCGGCTACATCGCCGACAAGCTGAACGCTGCTGTTCACGGCCGGAAGCTCCCGCATTCCTACAACGCGGCTGCTTGGATCGGTGAAGCGATCGAACTTGCCGACTGGTATCACGCAGAATCAAAACGGCTGCGGAATCAGGACCGGGAACAACGGGCGAAGTCGATACTGCCCGGACTAACTCGGGAAGTTTCCCTTGAGCTCGTGGGACGGCTGCGGGCGCCGCTTGTTCACCACCTGCCACGGAACACCGTAACCGCCTGGCCGTCTGAATAACCGTATTGTCGCGAAACCGCCCGCCCTGGCGTATTGTTGGGGCGGGTGTTTCATTCTGTTTCTCACATCCGAGAGGTGCTCTATATGGCAGGACTGCTGAAACGTAACGGTCGTTACTCTGTTCGATTTACATTCGACGGCAATCGACGAACAGTCTCCCTGAACTCTAAGAGCGCCAGTCGCGCAGGGTTAGCCGCAAAACGAATCGCAAAGTTGGTTGCATTCCGAAACACCGGTAGCCCGCTCGACGACGAGATCATCAGATGGCTAGAGAAGATCCCAGCAGACTTGACCAGCAAGCTCGTTAAGCACGGCCTCGTCGCTCCCGCCGTCGAGAAGAACGTGACGTTGGCTGACTTCGTTGCCGGCTTCATCGCGGCACAGCAAGGCGTAGTCAAAGCTTCGACGCTGATCACTTACGAACAAACGCAAAGACTTCTTCTCGAACACTTCGACGCGAAAACACCAATCGATTCGGTTACCGCCGGCGATGCCAGAGATTTCCGGAACCACTTAAAGACACGGAATCCAAAGACAGCTGGCAAGAACGCTAAGCCGTTGGCGGAAGCAACGGTTCGCAAGCGATGTCAAATCGCAAAGCAGATGTTTCGATACGCCATCGACAAAGAGTTGATCGACAAGAACCCGTTCGACAGCAGAGACGTTCCGACTACTGCCAGACGATCGAGCAAAAAGGTACCGATTCCACCGGACATGTCGGTAGCGATCATGGCCGAGCTAGACCGCGACTGGCAACGACTCGTGTTCGCGCTCGGTCGATGGGGTGCGATGCGAATCCCTTCTGAGCCACGAGAATTGAAATGGGATGATATCGACTGGGAAGCGAGAACGATCACGTTTCGTTGCCCCAAGACCGAACACCACGAAGGTCTAGAGACTCGCACGATTCCGATATGGACGGCGATCGAGGCGCCGCTCAGAGAAGTGTACGACCGCGTACAGTTCAGCGCAGAGGCGGCGAGTGAATACGTGTTGCCTGAGCTACGCGGGCTATCGGATTCAGCACTTCGCCGGCCAGTGTTCGCCGCGATCAAG